>JBIIRI010000035.1:0-24462 GCA_044341625.1 Roseomonas sp. | reverse complement strand
GGCTTTGTCAGCCGCCGGCGCGCCGCGCTACGCGCCGATGCCGCCCAGCGCGAGATACTTGATCTCGAGGTAATCCTCGATCCCGTATTTGCTGCCCTCGCGGCCCAGCCCGCTTTCCTTCACGCCGCCGAAGGGCGCGACCTCGGTCGAGATGATGCCTTCGTTGATCCCGATGATGCCGGCCTCCAGCGCCTCGGCCACCCGGAAGATGCGGCCGATGTCGCGGGCGTAGAAATAGGCGGCGAGGCCGAATTCGCTGTCATTGGCCATCGCCACCGCCTCCTCCTCCGTCCGGAAGCGGAACAGGGGGGCGACGGGGCCGAAGGTCTCCTCGCGGAACACGAGGGCGGAGGGCGGCACGTCGGCCAGGATCGTCGGTTCGAAGAAATTGCCGCCGCGCGCGTGGCGCTTGCCGCCGGTGACGATGCGCGCGCCCTTGGCGGTGGCATCGGCGATGTGTTCCTCGACCTTCGCCACCGCCTCGGCGTTGATCAGCGGGCCCTGGGTGACGCCTGGTTCCATGCCGTTGCCGACCTTCAGCGCCTCCACGGCGGCCTGTAGCTTGGCGGCGAAGGCGTCGAAGACGCCGTCCTGCACCAGGATGCGGTTGGCGCAGACGCAGGTCTGGCCGGTGTTGCGATACTTCGACGCCATCGCGCCCTGCACCGCCGCGTCCAGATCCGCATCGTCGAAGACGATGAAGGGCGCGTTGCCGCCCAGCTCCATCGAGGTCTTCTTGATGGTCGTCGCGCATTGCGCCAGCAGCTTGCGCCCGACCTCGGTGGAGCCGGTGAAGCTGAATTTTCGGACCAGCGGGTTGGAGGTCAGCTCGCCCCCCGTCTCCCCGGCCGGTCCGGTGATGACGTTGCACACGCCGGGCGGCATGCCGGCGCGTTCCGCCAGCACCCCGATGGCGAGCGCCGAGAAGGGCGTCTGGGAGGCCGGGCGGATCACGCCGGTGCAGCCGGCGGCCCAGCCGGGGCCGGCCTTGCGGGTGATCATGGCGGCGGGGAAGTTCCATGGCGTGATCGCGGCGAAGACCCCGATCGGCTCCTTCAGCACCAGGATGCGCCGCCCCTTGGCGTTCTGGGGGATGGTGTCGCCATAGATGCGCTTGGCTTCCTCGGCGAACCATTCGATGAAGCTCGCCGCATAGGCGACCTCGCCCTTCGCCTCGGCCAGGGGCTTGCCCTGTTCGGCGGTCATGATGGCCGCGAGGTCGTCGGCATTGGCCAGCATCAGGTCGTGCAGCCGGCGCAGGATCGCCGCGCGGTCCTTGGCGAGCATCGCGCGCCAGCCCGCGAAGGCGGCTTGCGCGGCCTCGATGGCCTGGCGGGCCTCGGCGGCGGACAAAGCGGGGACATGGCCGATCACCTCGCCGGTGGCGGGGTTGCGGACGGCGGTGGTCTGGCCGCTCGCGGCCTGCACCCATTGCCCGCCGACCAGATTGGCCTGGCGGAACAGGTCGGGGTCCTTCAGCGGGAGCTTGGCGGTGACGTCGAGCATCGTGGCGTTTCCTTCCCGTTCGGCGCGCTGGTCCGTCCTGGCAGGTCGGTCGCGCCCCCTCCCCAACCCTCTCCCGCAAGGCGGGGGAGGGTTGGGGAGGGGGCCGCGAAACCTTAGGCACGGCGCGACCTAGGCGCAGGAGATAGGTGCACCCCCCGCCCCTGTCAGCCTTTCGGCTTCTTGCCCTTGAAACCGCGCCCGGCCTTGTTCGCCTGCCGCCCGCGCGCAATCGCCAGCGCGTCATCCGGCACGTCGTCCGTGATCACGCTGCCCGCCCCCACCAGGGCGCGCGCGCCGACGCGCACCGGCGCGACCAGGGCCGTGTCGGACCCGATGAAGGCGCCCTCCCCGATCACCGTGCGGTGCTTGTTCACACCATCGTAATTGCAGGTGATGGTGCCCGCGCCGATATTCGCGCCCGCCCCCACCTCCGCATCGCCGAGGTAGCTCAGGTGGTTCGCCTTGGCGCCGGCGCCGAGCACAGCGGCCTTCAGCTCCACGAAATTGCCGACATGCGCGGCCTGCTCGATCACGGTGCCCGGCCGCAGCCGCGCGAAGGGGCCGATCACCGCGCCGCGCTTCACGATGCAGCCTTCGAGATGACTGAAGGCGCGGATCTCCACCTGATCCTCCACCACAACGCCCGGCGCGAAGACGACATTCGGGCCGATGGTCACATCCTGGCCGAGCCTGGTGTCGTGGCTGAACACCACGCTGTCGGGCTGGATCAGGGTCGCGCCGCCATCCATCGCGGCGCGGCGCAGCTGGCGCTGCACCTCGGCCTCGGCCTCCGCCAGCTCGGCGCGGGAATTGATGCCGCGCAGCTCCGATTCCGGCGCTTCCACGGCCTCGACGCGCACGCCCTCGGCGGCGGCGATGGCGACGATGTCGGTCAGGTAGTATTCGCCCTGGCGGTTGTCGTTCCGCACCTTCCGCAGCCAGCGGAACAGATCCGCCGCCGGGGCGCAGACCACGCCGGCATTGCAGAGCCCGACCTGCCGCATCTCCTCGGACGCGTCCGCCCATTCCACGATCCGCGTGACGCCGCCGGATGCGTCGGTCAGCACGCGGCCGTACTTCGCCGGATCGGCCGGGCGCATCGCCAGCAGCACGAGCCCCGCCGTGCGTCGCGCTTTCAGCAGGCGCCGCATCGTCCCGGCCCCGATCAGCGCATTGTCGGCATAGAGCACGGCGACATCGCCCGAGAGGCCTTCCAGCAGCGGCGCGGCCTGCAGCGCCGCGTGGCCGGTGCCCAGCCGCTCCGCCTGCACCACCGTCGGATGCGGCGCGGCGGCGGCCTCCAGCGCGGGCATGTCGGGCCCGACCACCACCACGGCGCGGTCGAAGGCCTGTTCCACGGCGGCGAGCAAATGGCACAGCATCGGCCGCCCCGCGATGGGGTGCAGGGTCTTGGGCAGGGCGGAACGCATGCGCGTGCCCTGGCCGGCGGCGAGCAGGATGGCGGCGGTGGTCATGCCACCGGGGTAATCCGCGCCCGGCGGGCCCGCAAGCGCGTCTTGCCGGGGCCCCTCGGGCCGCCTATCGCGCAGGGCATGGAACCTCTCGCCGTCTTCGACCTGGACGGGACGCTGGTGGACAGCGCGCCCGACCTGCACGCCGCCCTCGACCGGCTGATGGCCACGCGCGGCCTGCCCCCCTTCGACCGTGCCGAGGTGGTGGCGATGATCGGCGATGGCGCGAAGGTGCTGGTGGAACGCGCCTTGGCCGCCAGGCAGCGCCCCTTCGACGCCGCGGCGCTGGATCACTTCCTGGCCGACTACACGGCCCATGCGGCGGTGGAGACCCGCCTGTTCCCCGGTATCGCAGACGCGCTCGACACCATCGCGCGGGATGGCTGGCGGATGGCGGTCTGCACCAACAAGCCGGTCGGCGCGGCGCGGGACCTGCTGGGCGCGCTCGGCCTGCTGGACCGCTTCGCGGCGATCGGCGGGGGGGACAGCTTCCCGGTCCGCAAGCCCGACCCGGCCCATCTTCTGGCGACCATCGCGCAGGCGGGGGGCATGGGCGCGGGGGCGGTGATGATCGGCGACCACCGCAACGACGTCGCGGCCGCGCGCGGCGCCGGCCTTCCCTGCGTCTTCGTCGGCTGGGGCTATGGCCCGCTGGCGATGGCCGATGGCGCGCCGGTGGCCGAAAGCCCCGAACGCCTAGCGGGCGAGATCCACGCGGCGCTCCGCCGGCCGCGCCTGTAGGCGGTCCACGGGCTCGGCCCGCAGCAGCACCGCCGTCGCGGTGCCGAACCAGCGGCTCGGCATGTCCACGCGGACGGGAAGCGGGGGAGCGCCCGGATAGGGCGGCGCGATCCAGGCGACGGCGCGGCGGGGCGTCGCATTCTCCCGCCACTGCCCGTCGAAGCGGAAGCCCGCGACCTGCACGCCTTCCACATCGCAGCGCAGCGCTTCCCCGCGCCAGGCGTCACGCCAGGGCAGGATCACCTCCCGCCGTCCATTGGCGGCGGTGAAGTCGCTGCGCTGGCGACCATCGAAAACCGGGGCGGAGAGCGCGCAGCCCTGATCGGCCCCAACCTGCCGCGACAGCCCCGCCAGGGCGGATAGCGCATCCACCGTGCCGCGGCGCAGTTCGTCGGAGACCGGCTCCCGCTCCTCCTCATTCGGCGGGACCAGGGCGACCACCCTCACGGCGCCGCCCTGCCAGTCGAGTGCGGTGCGCCGCGCGCGGCCGCGCCACACCCCTTCGGACACATAGTTGGCCGGCAGCGGCGTTGCCCCCGACCAGCCGCCGCTGACGCGCGTGGTCTGCTCACCAGAGGCGAAAAGAGCGGCGACGCCGCGTGTCCGCACCCGTGTCTCGACCCGGTAATCCTCAGTCGAGAGGTCGAAGCGCGCCTCGATCTCCATCACCACCATGCCGGCGGCGTGGACCTCATAGGTCGCGCGGACAGCCTGCGCGGCGGCAGGGCCAGCCAGCGGCAACAAGCAGGCAACAAGGGCTGCGAGGCGCTTCATGGCCCCGCCATATCGGCTGCCGGGGCGGGATCGCAAGCGCCTTGGCACGGTCTTGATCCCGGCTTGACACCACGGCCCCCTCCCCCCTATCCAGCGCTCCCCGACGGTACGGGCGCGTAGCTCAGCGGTAGAGCATTCGCTTCACACGCGAAGGGTCACAGGTTCAATCCCTGTCGCGCCCACCACCCTCGGCCTCCCCATCCGTATCGCGTGCCAGCCTAGCCCTTTGGGCCTGCTTGCGCCCGAAAAGCCGCCAGCAGCGCGCGCAAGTCGTGCTCGACCATCGGCGGGGCATCGAAGCCGACCTCTCGCCGCAGCCGCGCGACATCGGCGACCATCACCGGCACCTCGCCCGGCCGGTCCGGCAGCGCGCCGAGGCGCAGCAGCGCCTCCCGCCCCGCTTCCCGGCCCAGGAGCCGCGCCACATCGGCGATGGCGCGCCCCTCGCCGGAGGCGACATTGACCGGGCCCGTCACCCGGCTGCCCGCCAGCGCCGCCAAACCCTGCCCCAGGAAGCGTGTGGAGGCGAAATCCCGCACCGGGCGGCCGGAAGCGAGCGGCGCCTCCCGCCCCTCCGCCAAAGCGCGGGCGACGGAGGGAACCAGCCGATCCGGGTGCTCGCCGGGGCCGAACAGCAGGAACAGCCGCGCCCAGGCCAGTTCGAACCCGCCCCGGCGGACCAGCCGCGCGGCAAGATCGGCCTTCGCCCGACCATAAGGCGTCGCGGGGTCGATCCGGCGCGCCTCGGGCCAGGGCGCGACGTCAGCGCCATCCGACAGCGCGTATTCCGCGCAACTCCCGATGCCGAGCATGCGGCGCCCGCCGGCGGCGGCGAAGGATGCGGCCAGCGCATCGGATGCCTCGACCCAGGCCGCGTTCTCCGGCGCGGTCCAGAAGGCGCCATGGGCGACATACCAGGCAGCATGGACCAGCAGGGTCGGGCGGATGTCGCGGATCAGCGCGCGCGCAGTACCTTCGTCCAGCAGATCCGCCGCATGCCAAGTGACGCCCGCCGCATCGGGCGGGATGCGCCGCGCGACCGCGTGCAGGGCGCCCTGCGCGGCAAGCGGCGCAACCAGCGCGCGGCCCAGCACGCCGCTCGCCCCGGTCAGCAGGATGCGCTCAGCCATCCTCGTCCCGGTAATCCGGCCAAGCCGCGTCGCGATCCGAGATCACGGCAGGGGCGGCGGGCCAGGGAATAGCGAAGCGCGGGTCGTTCCAGCGGAGCCCCCGCGCCTGGGACGGGGCGTGCGGCGCGTCCATCATGTATTCCAGCACCGCATCCTCGGTCAGCGTCAGGAAGCCATGGGCGCAGCCGGGCGGGATCAGGATGGCGTTCCCCGCATCCGCCGCCAGCACCACCGCCACATGCTGCCCATGGGTGGGGGAGGATGGTCGAAGGTCGAGCGCCACGTCATGCACCGCGCCGCGTACGCAGCGGATGAGCTTGGTCTCGGCGGCGGGCGGCGCCTGCCAATGCATCCCCCGCAGCGTGTGCCGGCTTGTGTTCTCGGAAAAGCTGACCTGCACCGGCTGGAAGGGAAAACCCGCCGCCGCGAACTCCACCGCGCAAAAGGCACGGAAGAAGGCGCCGCGCGCATCGCGCGCGGGCTGGGGCAGGATCTCCGTGACGCCGGGCAGCGCGGTCGGGCGGAAGATCATGCGCCGCGCCACAGCAGGAATTCGCGCATCTCCGGCACGGCGGTGAGGATGCGGCCCCGAAAACCGCCGGCGCGCAGCTGCGCCGCCACTTCCGTCCCGATATTCCAGGGCAGCACCAGGATGTCATCGAGCGGCAGGGCAAGCAGCGCCTCGGGCGTCACCACGGGAATGCGGCTGCCCGGCAGCAACCGTCCCTGCTTGGCGGGGCTGCGATCCGCGACGGCGAGGATATCCGCCGCCGTCACGCCCGCGGCATTGAGGAAGGTGTTGCCCTTCGCCGCAGCGCCATAGGCGCCGATGCGCCGCCCCTCGGCCCGCGCCCGCCCAAGCCAAGTGCGGAAGCCGCCGAGCGTGGCACACACCCGCGCTTCGAAGCCTTGATAGAAGCCATCCGTGGCGATACCGCGCAGGGCTTCCTCGGCACGGACCTCCTCCAGCATCGCGGATACGCCGCGATCTGCCGCGCTGGAGAAGACGCGGATCGAGCCGCCATGCGTGGGCAGCCGTTCGACATCGAAGACGCGCAGCCCGTGCCGCGCCAGCATCGCCTCCATCGCGTACAGCGACCAATAGGCGTAGTGCTCATGGTAGATCGTGTCGAACTGCACGCCATCGACCATGCGGACCAGATGCGGCTGTTCGATGGACACCACGCCGCGCGGCCCCGCCAGCGCCGCGAGGCCGGCGGTGAAATCATTGATCGCCGGGACATGCGCGAAGACGTTGTTCGCCACCACCAGCGCCGCATGGCCGCGCCGCGCGACCAAATCGCTCGCGTAAGCCTCGCTGAAGAAGGCGATCTCGGTCGGCACGCCGGCCTCGCGCGCAACGGCCGCGACATTCGCCGCCGGTTCGATGCCAAGGCAGGGAATGCCGGCGGCAGCGAAGTTCCGCAGCAGGTAGCCGTCATTGCTGGCGACCTCCACCACGAAGGATCGCGCACGCAGGCCGAACCGCGTCCTCATCGCCTGCGCGAAGCGCGCCGCGTGATCGAGCCAGGAAGCGGAGGCGGAGGAGAAATAGGCGTAGTCGGAGAAGATCCCCTCCGCATCCACCACCGTGTCGAGCTGCACCAGCCGACAGGATTCGCAGACCACGGCGCGCAGCGGAAAGCGCGGCTCCGGCGCGGCGGCCTCTTCGGGCGGGATGTAGGAATTCGCGACCGGCTGGATGCCGAGATCGCAGAAGGTCGCGCCGAGCTTGCCGCCGCAGGCGCGGCAGGCGGCGACGGGGGTGGCGGAGGCCGTCATGCCGCCGCCGCCCGCGCGTCGAGCAGCGCCACAATCTCCGCATCCGTCGCGCGCGCCATCTCGGCGCCCTCGCGCCAGGCCGCGTACCAGCCTGCCGTCGCGGCGATGGCGCGCGGCGTATCCAGCAGCGGATGCCAACCGATGGCGCGGCCCGCCAGGGTGGAATCGAGCGCAAGGCGCGGTGCTTCGGCCATCACCGGCCCCTGATCCTGCCGCCAGGGGAAGTCGCCCCAAAGCGCCAGCAGGTCGCGCACGCGAATCTCCCCGTCGCGCGGGCCAAAATTCAGCGCAGGCGGCGCGCTGCCGGCGGCCAGATGCTCCGCCTGCATCAGGTAGCCGCGCAGCACATCGGCCACATGCTGGAAGGGCCGCGTCGCATCGGGGCGGCGGACCAGAAGCGGTTCATCTTGCATCTGTGCGCGCACCAGATCGGGGATGATCCGCGCTTCGGCGAAATCGCCGCCGCCGATCACATTGCCCGCGCGCGCGGTGGCCAGCGGCGGCAATTCCGCCGCGAAGCTCGCGCGCCAGGACGCCACTGCGATCTCGGCGGCCGCCTTGGACGCGCTGTAGGGATCGGCGCCGCCCAGCGCGTCATCCTCCACGAAGGCGCGGCCGAGCCCGTCATTGCGATAGACCTTGTCCGAGGTGACGACCAGCGCGGCGGCCACGCCCGGCAGCCCGCGCAGCGCTTCGAGCAGGTTGATGGTGCCGGCGCAATTCGTCGCGAAGGTCGCGGCCGGGTCGCGATGGCCGCGCCCGACCAGCGCCTGCGCGGCCATGTGCAGCACCACCTGCGGCCGCGCGCCGCGCAGGATGGCGGTCAGGCGCGCGGCGTCGCGGATGTCGACGCGGTGGTCGGCGGCCAGCACATCGGCCACGCGCATCGCGGCGAAGGCGGAGGGTCCAGGCTCCGGGTCCAGCGCGATGCCCGTCACCTCCGCGCCGAGCAGCGCCAGCATCCGGCACGCCCAGGCGCCCTTGAAGCCGGTATGCCCGGTGAGAACAACGCGCCGGCCGCGCCAGAAGCCGCTATCGGGGCCGTTCACCACACCCTCCAGGGTGCCTTGCCGCTGGCCCAGAGGCGTTCCAGCTGCTCGCGGTCGCGCAGCGTGTCCATCGGCTGCCAGAAGCCGCCATGGTCGAAGCCCATCAGCTCCCCCTCCGCCGCGAGGGAAGAGAGCGGCTCGTCCTCCCACACCGTCGCGTCGCCGGCGATGCGGTCCAGCACGCGCGGCGACAGCACGAAGAAGCCGCCATTGATGGCGCCGCCATCGCCCGGCGGCTTTTCGAGGAAGGCATCCACCCGCGCGCCATCCCGACGCAGCGCGCCGAAGCGGCCGGGCGGGGTGACCGCCGTGACGGTGGCAAGCCTGCCATGCGCGCGGTGGAAGGCGATCAGCGCGCCCACATCGATATCCGCGACGCCATCGCCATAGGTCATGCAGAAGGCATCCTCGCCGCGCAGATGCGGCGCGACGCGCTTCAGGCGCCCGCCGGTCATCGCATCCTCTCCGGTATCGACCAGCGTGACGCGCCAGGGCTCGGCGGCGGGGCGCAGCACCTCGACCCTGCCGGTCGCGAGATCGACCGCGATGTCGGAGGAATGCGTCAGGTAGTTCAGGAAATACTCCTTGATCTGCCAACCCTTGTAGCCGAGGCAGATGACGAAATCGGCGACGCCATGCGCGGCGTAGATCTGCATGATGTGCCACAGGATCGGCCGCCCGCCGATCTCCACCATCGGCTTCGGCCGAAGAGAGGTTTCCTCGGCCAGCCGCGTGCCGCGGCCGCCGGCCAGGATCACCGCCTTCATCTTGCGCACACCTCCGCCGCCTTGGCGTAGAAGCCATCGACCCAGCGCTGGATGTCGCCCAGCGGATTGGCGCGGATCATCTTCCGCATGTCGCGCCGCCAGATGCGGCGCTTCGCATGGTCGGCGGCCAGCGCTTCCGCCGTCCGCACATAGCCGCCGAGGTCGAAGGCGCAGAGCTCGCCCAGCCCCGCATTGGACAGGTTCGAATAGGACAGGCGTTCGGCGAAGCCGGCGCCCACCAGCGTGATGGTGGGTACGCCCATCCACAGTGCCTCGCAGGTCGTCGTGCCGCCGACATGCGGCAGGCTGTCGAGTGCGATGTCGATGGCGTTGTAGTGCGGCAGGTGCTTGCCGCGGATGCCGACGAAATCGAGCCGCGCGGGATCGACATCGCGCCGCGCGAAGACGTCCCGCGCATTACGCTGGAAGCTGTCGGACGACCCTTCGGGCCGGACGAACAGGAAGCGGCTGTCGGGCACGGCGCGCAGCACGGCGGCCCAGGCATCCATGCAATTCGGCGTGTATTTGTAGGGGTTGTTCATCGTGCCGAAGGTCAGCACGCCCTTGCGATCCTGCGGCGTGCCGTCCTGGATCGGGATCTGGTCGTAGAAGCCGAGCCGGCTGAGCGTCACCCAGCTTTCCGGCATCTCGAAGGCCTTCTCCACCAGCAGGCGCGGATCGGGCGGCGTGATGTAGGGGTCGGTCAGGATGTAGTCGATCCGCTCGATCCCCGCCGAATGGGGATAACCGAGCCAGCTCGCGCCCAGCCTGGCGGGACGATAGGCCATGACGTCGAGCTTGTTCATGGCGGTGGAACCGCCAAGCTCGAACAGAATGTCGAGCCCATCTTCCGCGATGCCCGCCGCGACATCGGGGCTCGCGCGGCGCGGCCACCAGCGGAAGGCGTCCACCTGCCGCTCGATCGCCGCCTGCACGCCGTCGCGTTCGCCTTCGTAGAAGGAATAGCAGAAGACCTGCACGCGATCGCGGTCGTACTGCTCCAGCAGCGGCAGCGCGAAATAGGTCACCGGATGGTGCCGCAGATCCGACGACATGAAGCCGACGCGCAGCTTGCGTTCGCGATGGATCGCCGGGCGCGCGAGGGGCTCCAGCGGCTTGATCGCGGCTTGCGTGCGCTGGCCCCATTGGCGGTGCCATTCGACGATGCGGACGCGGTCCTCCATCGTCTCCACAACGCCCAGCTCGTAATGCAGGGCGGAGATGCGCCCCTGGGAGATCCAGAACGGCCCGAGCGTGTCCAGCGTGCCCGTCGCCGCCAGGCGGTCGAGGTCGAGCACGCGCTGGAACACCGTCCGCAGCGACCGTGCCGCCTGCCGCAGGCGGTCCGGATGGCGCTCGATCAGCCGGAGCGAGATGGCATAGGAGCGTTCGAGATGCCCGACCTCGCTGTCGTAGCGACTGCGGGAGAGGCTCTCGACCAGCGCATCCATGATGTCGAAATCATCGGGCGCGGCCGCCAGCGCGCGTTCCAGCGCTTCATTCGCAAGGCGCCGGTCGCCATCGCCATGGATGCGCGCAAGCAGCAGGTTGGCCTCGCGATGGCCGGGATGGCGCGCCTCCACCGCTTCGAGGGTCGCGATCGCCTCGGCCACGCGTTGCAGGCGAAGCTGGGTGCGCGCGGCCAGGATATCCGCCGCCGGATCGTCCGGCATCGCCTCCCGCAGCTTCGCGCCGACCCGCAGCGCGCCGTCGCGGTCGCCGGCCTCGATCAGCAACTGGCCGAGCAGCCCCGCCACGATGCGGTTGCGCGGGTCGAGGGCGAAGCTCTTCTCCAGCGCCGCACGCGCCGCATCCAGGCGGCCGAGCGCCTGCAGCATGCGCCCATACAGCCGCCACAGCTCCGCGCTGCGCGGGTCGAGCTTCGCGCCGGCGCCGAAGGCCTCGGCCGCACCCTCCTGATTGCCGCGCAGTTCCAGCACATTGCCGAGGTTCTGGCAGATCGCGGCGCTGCGCGGGTCGGCCTGCCGCGCGGCCAGCAGGATCCGCTCCGCCTCCTCAAGCCGCCCGGCGCGCTTCAGCATAACGCCGCGCGCATTGGCGAGGTTCGAATCCTTCGGCTTCTTATCGCAAGCCGCCGCGAGCAGCTCGGCCGCTTCCGCATGCCGGCCGGCGGCGCTGAGCGCGGTGGCACGGGGCAGCGCGAGGGCGACGGCCGAGGCGCCGGCCGCGATGGCCTTCGCATAGGCGTCCGCCGCTTCGGCATGACGCCCCGCCTCGCCCAGGATCGTACCAAGCTGCTGCCAATCCTGCGCCGAGCCCGGCCCGACCGCGAGCCGTGCGCGCAAGGCGGCTTCGGCCGGTGGCGGCTGCGCCTGGCTTTCGGGGCGGGCGGCGGCGGGGCGGGCGGCGGGGGGGGTCATCTGGCTCCGTCTTGCTCGTCGCCCCCTGGCAGCCGCGCGGGCTGGCGCCACCCGCCCCTCGCACCGCCATCGAGATGCAGGGGAAGCCGGGCCGGCGGATGCTGGGTTGCGCGGCAGGTGGGACACAAGGATCTATAGGAGAATAACGGACGCCTAACAACAACCAGGAGGTTAACGTAGGCTATCTTAACCTCTTTCATGGATCTCGACCTTATCCACACAATCCTAATCCGGTATGGATACACACGCATCACGCCAGACCAATCGCCGCATCCCGTCCTGCGTGTTGTCGGCCACCCCAGCTCGCGCGCGGTGCCCAGACCCTTTCGCGATCCACGGCCGGAGCCGATACGCTTGCCACCCGAACACCCGCCCGCCTTTCTCGCCCGCATCCCCATGGGGCTGACGCTGTCGGTCGAGATCGGCTGCGGCGCGGGGAAGCTCGGCGCCTGGATGGCGCGGCGCGATCCCGGCGCGCGGCGCATCGGCACCACCGCCGATCCCACGGAGGCCGCCCACGCCACCCAGCACTACCACGAGGTGCATATCGCGCCCCCGGAAGCCGGGGCGCCGGTACCGCCGGGGACGGCGGATCTCGTCATCCTCCACGGCCCCATCGGCGACCCGGCCGCCGCCATCGCCGCCGCCGCGAAGCTGCTGGCCCCGCAGGGGATGCTGCTGGCCGATATCCCCAATGCCGGCCATTGGCGCCTGGCCGAGCAGGCCCTGACCGAGGGCTCCGCCGCTCCGGATGCCGGGCCGGGGCTGGGCTACGGCGCCTTGCTGGCCGCGATGAAGGCGGCGGGGCTGCAGCCGCTCGACCTCCATGCCCCGATGGCGGAGGAGGCGGCGGCGACCGCCTTCGCCGGGCGGATCGGCCCGCTACTGGCGGCGCTCGGCACGACGCCGGCGGCGTGGCTCCGCCGGGCCGGAGCGGGGCGATTCCTGCTGCGCGCCGGGCGCGCGCCGGCCACCCCGCTGCACCTGGTGGCGCATGTGCTCAAGCCGGTCGGGGGCGTGAACGATGTGCGGATCGACCAACCGCTTGTCGCGCTGGCCAGCTGGCCCGGGGTGGTGGCGCGTCTCGGACAATCCCCCGAGACGCCGGACCTGCCGCCCGAGGCGCCGCGCGTGATGATCCTGCACCGGCGCCTTCTCAACACACCGGAAGCGCCGCGCTTCATCAACCATTTCCGCCGACGCGGCTGGGTGGTGGTGCAGGAATTCGATGATGACCCCGCGCATTGGCCGGTGGTCGCCGCCTCGGACCATTTCGCCTTCCGCGGCGTCCATGCGGTCCAAACCACGACCCCCGCGCTGGAGGCGCTGTTCCATCGCTTCAACGAGGAGGTCGCTGTCTTCCCCAACACGGTCGCCGAATTGCCGGATCCGGCGAATTTCGCCGACCCGTCACGGCTGCGCCTGTTCATGGGCGGGATGCGGCGTGGGCCGGATTACGCGCCCTACCTGGCGGAGCTGAACGTGGTGCTGGCGGAAGCAGGCGACCGGCTGGCGGTGGAGGTGGTCTTTGAACGCGAGACTTTCGACGCGCTCCGCACACCCCATAAGCGCTTCCACCCGCTGCTGCCCTATCCGGCCTATCGCGCGCTGATGGCAGGCTGCGAGATCGCCTTCATGCCGCTGGCCGACACAGCCTTCAACGGCTTCAAATCCGACCTGAAATTCGTCGAGGCCGGGGCGCATGGCCTGGCCTGCCTCGCGAGCCCGGTGGTCTACGAAGCGACGATCCGTAACGGCGAGACAGGGATGATCGTGCGGGACCCCGCCGAGTTCGGCGCGGCGCTGCGCGCCCTGCTGGCCGATCCCGCCCGGGCGCGGACGATGGGAACAGCGGCGCGGCGCTGGGTGCGGGAGAACCGGATGCTCGCCAGCCAGACGCCCAGGCGGCTCGCCTGGTATCGCAGCCTGTGGGAGAGGCGGGCGGCGCTGGATGCCGCGCTGCTGGCGCGCGCGCCGGAACTCGGGCGGGCAGACTGACCCCCGCCCCCCCGGAGATGAGGGGCGGGGTTCGCGGCCCGGCTTATTGCGCCGGCGGCGGGCCGCGGCGCTCGCCGCCCATGCCGGGGCCCATGCCCGGCATCGAGCCCATGCGGTCGCCACGCCGCTCACCACCGCGCGGCACCGCTTCCTCCCGCGTCAGGGCGCCATCTGCGTTGGCGTCGCGGGCGCGGAACATCGCCTCGGCGAAGGGGCGCAGCTCCTCCAGCGTCACGCGGCTGTCGCTGTTCGCGTCCAGCGCCCGGAACATGCCCTGGCCGCGCTGCTCGGCGCGCTGCTGCATCTCGGCGGGGGGCTGGCGGTCGCCCATGCGGGTGCGGGCATAGGCGCGCATCTCCTCGAAGGTCACGCCGCCGTCGCGGTTCGCGTCCACCTCCGCGAAGCGGGCAGCGAGCCAGGCGCGGCCTTCTTCCAGCGTCACGCGGCCGTCATTGTTGGCGTCGGCGCGGGCGAAGGCCTCCCCAGCCGCGAAGCTGCCGCGGTGGTGGTGATGGCCGGGGCCGGTCTGGGCAAAGGCGGGGATGGCGAGCGCGCCGGCCGCGAGCAGCGCGCCGCCGGCCAGCAGGACAAGGCGGGAAGTCTTCATCGGGGTGGTCTCCTTCGGCCGGTCCACACCGGCAACGCAGGCAGGATGAGCCACCCATGCAACGCGGGCGTTGCGGCCAAGGTCTCGGCCGGTGAGGAAAGGTAACATGACAAGTTACCCATCCGCCCTGCCCTGAACCGCGGACTTTCTCAGCGGTGCGGCGCGCCGTCCTCCCCCAGATCCCACCACAGCCCGGCGAAGGCGCCGATGCCCTCTCGCGCGGCGGATTTCAGCAGATGCTCATCCGGCCCGTGCTGCTTGCAGCCATTGTAGCTGTGCGGCACCCACACCAGCGGCACGCCCAGATGGTCCACGAACACATCCCCCGGTAGCCCGCCCGAGGAATTCGGGATCACCTGCACCCGCTTACCCAGGCTGCGTTCCATCGAGGCCTGCGCCCAGCGCACCCAAGGATGGTCGGGCGCGGTGCGGCTGGCGGGCATGCGGATCGCGGCATTCTCGACCGCGACGAAGTCCATCCCCAACGCATCGAGATGCGCGCGCAGCGCCGGCGCGAAGCGGGCCGGATCGGCATCGACCGTGTAGCGGATCTGGCAATGCGCGCGGGCTTCGGGGGCCACCGCATTCACCGGGTTCTCCGGCCGGCCGGCGACCATGGCGAGCACGATGAAGCTGCACCAGCCATAGATCTTCTCGGCCGCGGTCAGGCCGGGCTCGCCCCAGCCCGCATCGATCGTCGCCGCCCCTTCGCCGCCGCCCACCGGGCAGCCTTCCAGCACCGCGCGCACGGAGGGCGCGACGCCGCCCGGCGGCAGCCAGTCGCGCACCAGGATGCGGCCATCGCGATCGGCGATCCCAGCGATCGCATGGGCCAGCAGGATCGCCGGGTCGCGCGTCAGCCCGCCCCAATGGCCCGAATGCACGCCGCCATCCCGCAGCTTCACCACCAGGTCGAAATGGAAGGTGCCGCGCGTGCCGGTCGCGATGGTCGGCAGCTCCGGCGTCACGCGCGGCCCGTCGGAGGCTATCAGCGCATCGGCCGCCAGATGGTCGCGCTGCGCGGCCACGAAGTCCTTGAGGCCGCGGGACCCGCGTTCCTCCGCCATCTCCAGCACGAATTTCACATTCGCGTTGAGGCGCCCGCCGCGTTCGGCCAGCACCGCTTCCAGCGCCGCCAGGTTGATCGCGTGCTGGCCCTTGTTGTCCGCGGTGCCGCGCCCGTACCAGCGGTCCCCGGCATCGGTGAGGGTCCAGGGAAGCAGCCCGGCCTGCCATTGGTCCTCCAGGCCCCGCACCGTGTCGCCATGGCCGTAGAGCAGCACGGTCGGCCGCGCCGGATCCTCGATGCGCGTCGCGGTCAGGATCGGGCCGAAGCCGGGCAGCGGGTTCGGGTGGATGGCGCTGTCGAAGCCGAGGCGGTCCAACCAGGGGCGGATCGCGTCACCGAGGTACTGGCGCAGCGCCGGCGCGGCATCCGGCTCCTGCGATGTGGACGGGATGGCGACCAGGCGCGCGAGCAGGTCCTGGAAACCGCCATCGTCGAAGAAGGCATGAGCGCGCGCGATGGCGCCGTCGCGATTGGGCATGGGCTGATCCTGGCTTGTGCCTCCAGCATGGCCGGGCCGGGCGCCGCCCGTCCACCCATCCGCCTCGATTTCTCAACGCCCCAAAAGGCTGCGCGCGACGATCACCCGCATGATCTCGTTGGTGCCTTCCAGGATGCGATGCACGCGCAGGTCGCGGACGATCTTCTCGATGCCGTAGTCGGCGAGATAACCGTAGCCGCCGAGCAGCTGCAGCGCCTCATCCGCCACGCGGAAGCCGGTGTCGGTCGCGAAGCGCTTGGCCATGGCGCAGAAGGCGGTGGCGTCCGGCGCCTTGGCATCGAGCTTGGCGCAGGCGCGCCAGAGCAGGGTGCGCGCGGCTTCCAGCTCGGTCGCCATGTCGGCCAGGCGGAACTGCGTGGCCTGGAACTTCTCCACCGCCTGGCCGAAGGCGCGGCGTTCCTTCACATAGGCCAACGCGATGTCGAGCGCGCGCTGCGCGCCACCCAGGCTGCACGCGCCGATATTGAGCCGCCCGCCATCGAGCCCGGCCATGGCGAAGCGAAACCCCTGCCCTTCCTCGCCCAGCAGCGCATCGGCGGCGATGCGCGCCTCCTCGAAGATCACCTGGCGCGTGGGCTGGGCGTTCCAGCCCATCTTCCGCTCATTGACGCCAAAGGACAGGCCGGGCGTGTCCTTCGGCACCAGCAGCGCGGAGATGCCGGAAGGCCCGGGCCCGCCGGTGCGGACCATGGTGAGATACAGATCCGACACGCCCGCGCCGCTGATGAACTGCTTCACACCGTTCAGCACATAGCCCTGGTTGTCCCGCGCGGCGCGGGTGGTGAGCGCGGCGGCATCGCTGCCGGCGCCGGGCTCGGTCAGGCAGTAGCTCGCGATCTTGTCCATTGTCAGCAGGCCCGGCAGCCAGGCCGCGCGCTGCGCGTCGCTGCCGAAGCTGTCGATCATCCAGGCGACCATGTTGTGGATGGAAAGGAAGGCGGAGACGGTCGGGCAGCCGGTCGCCAGCGCCTCGAACACCACCGCCGCATCCAACCGCGAGAGACCGGCGCCGCCCGAACCCTCCCGCACATAGAGACCGGCCATGCCGAGGCCGGCGGCTTCCCGCAGGGTGTCCACGGGCAGATGCCGACGCTCGTCCCAGTCCTGGGCGTGGGGCGCGAGCTTGTCGCGGGCGAAGGCCAGCGCGACCTCGCGGAGTTCGCGCGTGGCGTCGGGGAGGTCGAAGGCGGCGGCCTCATCGAACGGCATTCGAGCGTTCCTCTGCTGCTGAGCAGGTCGGCTGCGCCCCCTCCCCACCCCTCCCCCGCTGCGCGGGAGAGGGAGCGAGTTGCGCCGACGATCCCTCTCCCGCGCAGCGGGGGGCAGCGGCACTGCCGCTGCGCCGAAGGCTGGTGCCCGAGCGCAGCGAGGGCGGGTGGAGGCGCGACCAGCCTCCGAAATCCAGTCGCAAAATCCTACAGCCCCGCCGCGATCTCTTGCCAACGCGCGCGCGTCCGCTCGACATTGCGCGCCTTGATCGGGCCGAAGCCCTTGATGCCAGCGGCGGCCTCGGCCCAGTCGCAGATCGTCCCATGCGTCGCGGCCGACAGCTTCGGCAGGAAGCCCTCGATCGCCACGCGGTATTCCGCAATCAGCGCGCGTTCCATCCGCCGTTCCTCCGTGTGGCCGAAGGGATCGAGCGGCGTGAAGCGCAACGCTTTGCCGTGGCGCAGCAGGCCCATGGCCGAGAGCATCCAGGGCCCAAAGCGGCGCTTCGCCGGGAGGCCGGTGTTCGGATCTGTCTTCGACAGCATCGGCGGGGCGAGGTTCAGCTCGATGCGCGGGGTACCTGCGAACTCCCGCGCCAGCTGTGCGCGCCATGCGGGCAGGCTGTGCAGCCGCGAGACCTCGTATTCATCCTTGAAGGCCATCAGGCGATGCAGCTGCACGGCCACCGCGCGCGAGAGGCGCTCCGCGCCGAGCGGCGCTTCCGCCGCGCGCACCTTCGCGATGAAGTCCGCGTAGCGGCCGGCGTAGCGCGCATCCTGGTAGTCCGTGAGGTCCGCGACGCAGCGCGCGATGAGCGCATCCAGCGTCTCAGGCTGTGCAGGCGCGGCCTCGGCGCCATCGCAGGCCGCGCGGCGGCCGAGCGCGAAGGCAGCGAGGTTGCGCTCCACCTGCGCGCCATTCAGGCGGATCGCCTGTTCGATCGCGGCGGCCGAGATCGGCACCAGCCCGCGCTGGAAAGCGACGCCGAGCAGCCAGATATTCAAGTGGATCGCATCGCCCAGCGCCTGCATGACCTCGGCCGAGGCGTGCAGCGCGTGGGTCTCGCGGCAGGCATCGCGCAGGCTGTCCAGCATCGCCTGCGTGTCGTAGCGGGTGGCGGTGTCGCGTACGAAGCTCGCGGTCGGCGCCATGTCGGCATTGATGATGGCGACGCTGCGGTCGCGCCCGAGCAGCGGCCGGGCGTTGCGGCCATGCGCGACCACCATGTCGGAGGCGATCAGCAGATCGGCCTGGCCCGCGCCGATGCGCGGCGCGGGGATCGTTTCCTCCCCCGCGCCGGGGCGGCCGATGCGCAGCTGCACATAGACGCCGCCGCCCTTCTGCGCGAAGCCGAGCGTATCGACGCTACGGGTCGCGCGGCCATCGACATGCGCCGCCATCGCGAGGATCGCGCCGAGCGCCGTGACGCCCTGCCCGCCCACGCCGGCCACCAGGATGTTCCAGGCCTGACCATCCACCGGCTCAGGCAGGACGGGCGCGGGCAGCGCGCCATCCGGCGCCGCGATGGCCTGCGGCTTGGCGGGCTCCGCCCCGACCAGCGTGACGAAGGACGGGCAGAAACCCTGCACGCAGGACAGGTCCTGGTTGCAGGCGGATTGGTCGATCCGGCGCTTGCGGCCCCATGGCGTCGCCAGCGGTTCCACCGCGATGCAGTTGGAGACGCGCGAACATTCGCCGCAATCCTCGCAGATGCGCGGATTGATCACGGCGCGGCGCGTGGCGAGTGCGGCGGTGCCACGCTTGCGCTTGCGGCGGCGTTCGGTGGCGCATTCCTGGTCGTAGATCAGGGCGGAGACGCCCTGCGTCTCGCGCAGCGCCTTCTGCACCGCGTCCAGTTCCGCGCGCGGGTGGAAGGTGACGCCGGCCGGGATTTCCGGATCCCCCCGGTGGCGGTCCGGATCGTCGGAGACGATGGCGATGCGGCTCACGCCTTCCGCCCGGATCTGGGCGGCGATGCGCGGCACGCCGGGATCGCCTTCGACATGCTGCCCGCCGGTCATCGCGACGGCGGAATTCACCAGCACCTTGTAGGTGATGTTCGCCCCGCCCGCGACGGCGGCGCGCAGCGCGAGCGAGCCGCTATGCGCCCAGGTCCCGTCGCCGATATTCACGAAGACGTGCTTCTCATCCGTGAAGGGCGCGATGCCGAGCCAGGGCGCACCTTCCCCGCCCATCTGGGTGAAGGCGCCGGTGTCGCGTTCCGGCATCTTGGTGACGAGCCAATGGCAGCCGATGCCGGCCAGGCCGCGCGAGCCTTCGGGCAGGCGCGTGCTGGTGTTGTGCGGGCACCCTGGGCAGAAGAAGGGATCGCGCGCGACCAGCGGGTCCGCCGCGCCGCGTTCCAGCGCCTCGATCTCCCGCAGCCGGGCGGCAAGCGCTTCGGTGCGAAGGGCTGGCGGCAGGCGCTGCGCGAGTGCGCGCAGGATCTGCGCGGAATCGAGCTCGCCGAGTTCCGACAGCAGCGGCGCCCCGCGCTCATCGCGCTTGCCGACCACGCGCGGGCGCGTGGCCAGGGGATAGAGCGCATCCTTCAGCTGGGGTTCGAGGAAGGCGCGGCGATCCTCGATCACCAGCACTTCCTCGAGGCCACCCGCAAAGGCGCGGGCGCCTTCGGCATCCAGCGGCCAGGCCAGCCCGACCTTCCAGATGCGAAGCCCGTTGGCGCGGGCGAATTCCGGCCCGATGCCGGCATCGGCCAGCGCCTGGCGCAGGGTGGCGAAGGCCTTGCCGCGCACAGCGATGCCGAAGCGGGCATTGGGGCTGTCCACCACCATGCGGTCGAAGCCATTGGCGCGCGCGAAGGCGCTGGCCGCCGGCAGCTTGAACAGGCGCAGGCGCCGTTCCTGCGCGACTGCGGGGTCGGGGATGCGAAGGTGGACGCCATCCTCCGGCATGTCGAAGCGCGGCGCGGCGGTCGCATAGGCCGCCGGATCGACGCGGAGCGTGGCGCTGGCATCCATCGTCTCAGCCACGCATTTCAGCCCCACCCAGGTTCCGGCGAAGCGGCTGAGCGCGAGGCCCTTCACGCCGAATTCCAGCACCTCCGCCACCTCGGCGGGGTCGAGAAGCGGGATTTCCACATCCTGGAAGGTGACCTCGCAGCCGGAGGTCACGGTGGAGGATTTGGCGGCCGGATCGTCGCCCGACAGCGCCAGCACGCCGCCCTTCGGCATGGTGCCGGCGGAATTGGCGTGGCGCAGCACATCGCCGCTGCGATCCGTGCCCGGGCCCTTGCCGTACCAGATGCCGAAGACGCCCTCATGCCGCGCGCCGGGGGACAGATGGACCTGCTGCGTGCCCCAGACCGCCGCCGCGGCCAGCTCCTCGTTCAGGCCGGGGCTGAAGACGATATTCGCCGCCTTCAGCCGCGCTTCTTCCTTCAGCAGCAGCTGATCGTAGCCACCGATGGGCGAGCCGCGATAGCCGCTGATATAGCCCGCCGTGTTCCAGCCCAGCGACGCATCCAGCTGCCGGCGCAGCAGCGGCAGGCGCACCAGCGCCTGGATGCCCGTCATCACGACGGGCTCGCCCGCCGCCTTCCACTTGTCCTCAAGCGAGGCTTCGGGCCGCTGCAGGCTGCCCATGGGACGTCTCCCGGATTCCGCCCTGCAACTATGGGAAGCCAGAGCCGGCTTGGCCAGAGGACGCGCCCGCTATGGGCGCCGGGGGTCAGCCCCCGGGGGGAACGACGCGGACCGAGATAGACTCGACGAAGACCACATCCACCTCATCGCCCGGGTTCAGGGTTCGCATGAAGCGGCGCATCTCCGGCGTCTGGACCCTCACCTCGCGGCGCGTTCCGGCGGGGTCGACATAGGCGACGGAATTGCGGCCGAGGTCGATGCCCTCGATCCGCACCCGCATGCGCTGGGCATCGGTATAAGCGATGCCCGGGCGCGCGCCCTCCGGCGCGCGGACAATGGCTTCGGCCGCCCCGACCGGGCCGCGCCCATCGGGACGGGCGAGGGAGACGGCGATGGCCTCCGTCACCGTCGTCACCACCCTGTCACCCGGGCGGATCTGCGCGAAGTTCCGGACCTGCGGGCCAAGGATGACGGTGGCGAGCGTGCCGTCCTGCCCGCGCAGCAGCACCGAACGTTCCTGCGCGTTCACGCTTTCGACAATGGCGCTGCGTTCGGCACTGGCACCGACCACGGCAGGCTGGGCGACGGCAAGACCAGGCGCGAACAAGGCGACGGCCAACAGGGTGCGCGAAAGCTTCATCTGCCATCTCTCCATCCGGGCCATCTGCCGGCTTGACGAGCATCGCCCATTCCAATCGCATCCGCAACATCCGGGCGCCGTTGACCGAGCGCCGCCCGGTCAGGGGCGCGCGCTGCCATCCGCATGGTCGAAATGCCGCTTCACCAGGAACAGCGCGAACAACACGCCGAAGCCGAACAGTCCGTAACCGAAGAGCATCAGGCCCGCTTCCTCGGCAACTGAGATCGCCGCGAGGCCAATCACGGCCAGGATGGCGCCGAAGACGATGAAATAGGTCATGGCGTGTCGTCCTTCCTTGGGATGTCGTCGAACAGGATGCGGCTGGCCGCGCCGTCGAGGTCGTCGTACTGGCGCGACTTCAACGTCCAGAGGAACAGCGCGAGGCCGAGCAGGCCCAGCGCAAGCGCCGCGGGAACCAGGAAAACAAGGGCATTCACGGCGCGGCCTCCTTCCCCGCGCGGAGCGCGTTGAGGATCACGATGATGGACGAGCTGGCCATTACCAGCGCCGCGATCAGCGGCGTGACGAAGCCGAGCACCGCGAGCGGCACGGCCACCAGATTGTAGGCCAAGCTGAAGGCGATATTCTGCCGCGCCAAGCGCTGCGCCCGCCGCGCCACCCGCACCGCCAACGGCAGCGCCGTGAGCCCTTCCGCCCGCAGCACAATGTCGGACGCCGCCTGGGCCAGATCGGTGCCGGAGCCGGGGCTGACAGAGACATGCGCCAGGCTGAGCGCGGTGGCGTCGTTGATGCCGTCGCCGACCATCAGCGGGCGGTGCCCTGCGGCACGCAGCGCTTCAACCCGCTCGGCCTTGTCGGACGGCGTCGCGCGCGCCTGCCAGGGGCCGATGCCGGTGGCGGCGGCCGCGCTCTCCACCGCCCCGGCGCCGTCGCCCGAAAGCAGTTCCGTGCTGAAGCCGAGCTTCTGCAATTCCGCAACCGCGATACCCGCATCCGCGCGCAGCCGGTCGGCGAATCGGAACACGACCGGCGCTTCCCCCGCCCCGCAGAAGACCAGCAGCATCCCCGAGCCAGGATCCTCGGGCAGGTCGCAAAAGGCGGGGCTGCCGAGGCGGAGCGCGCCGCGCACCAGCCCCCGCCCCGTGATCTCTCGCACCCCGTCCAGCACCGGCGCATCGGGGCAGGCGCGGATCAGCGCCTGGGCCAGCGGATGGCGGCTGGCACGCGCCATCGCCGCGGCCGCGCGCAGGATCTCGGGGTCGAGGGTCTCGTCCGCGATCAGCTCCGGGCGGCCTTCGGTCAGCGTGCCGGTCTTGTCGAGCAGCGCGTGATCCGCGCTCGCGAGCCGTTCCAGCGCGGTGGGGGAGGCCACCAGCACACCATGGCGGAACAGCGCGCCCACGGCTGCGACCTGCACCGCCGGCACGGCGATGGCGAGCCCACAGGGACAGGTGACGATCAGCGCCGCCACCGCCGGCACCAACGCCGCCTGCCACGCCACGCCCACCCACAACCACCAGCCAAGGAAGGTCGCGGCCGAGACCGCCAGCACCGCCGGCACATAGGCCCGCGCCGCCTTGTCGGCGACGGAGACGAAGCGCCCCCGCCCCTGCTCGGCCCGTTCCAGCAGCCGCGCGAGTTGCGCGAGTGAGCCGTCGCGCGCGGCGGCCGCGACCGTCATCGGAAAGGGCTGGCCCATATTCACCGCGCCAGCCGGCAGCGCATCCCCCGGCGGGATCTCGCGCGGCAGGCTTTCGCCGGTGGTGGCGGAGGTGTCGAGCAGCACGGGGTCCTGCGCGACACCGTCCAACCGCAACCTTTCCCCGGCCGCGACCAGCACGACATCGCCGGCGCGCACATTCTCCGCCGGCACCTGTCGCGTGGTGCCATCCGCCAGCCGCAGCGAGACCGCGCCATCCTGCAGCGCCAGCAATTCCGCCACCGCCTGCCGCGCGCGGCGGCGCATCGCGCGGTCCAGCACGCGCCCCGCCAGCAGCAGCGCGAGCAGCGAGGTCGCGCCATCGAACCAGGTGTAGTCCCCGTTCCGCAGCGTCTCGGAGACGGACATCAGCGTCGCCATCACCACGCCGATGGAAATCGCGAGGTCCATGTTGACGCGCCCGGCACGGATCGCGCCCCAAGCGGATCGGTAGAAGGGCAGCCCCGCCACCAGCACCGTGGGCAGCGCGATCAGCGCCGCCAGCCAATGCATCATGTGCCGCGTCGTGGCTTCCATGTCGGTGCCGACCCAGACCGCGACCGAGACCAGCATCACATTCATCGACCCGAAGGCGGCGATGCCCAGCGCGCGGACCAGCGCGCGGCCTTCCCCATCCTCGGTCGCGCGCAGGCAGGCGGGCGACCAGGGCGCGGCCCGGAAGCCAAGCCGCGCGACCAGCGCCGCGAAGGCCCGCGCCCGCGCCGCATCGCCGTGCCAGGCGATGGTGAAGCGCCGCGCCGAGAGGCTCGCGCGTGCCTTGATCACATCGGGCTCGGCGGCCAGCGCCTGTTCCAGCAGCCACACGCAGGCACCGCAGGTGAGGCCAGAGACGATCAGATCGAGTTCCATCACGCCGCCGCCCTTGTCGCGCGCATGCGCCGCGAAATCAGTTGCACCGGGATCGGCGATGACCGCCTCGGGCGGGCGCAGCATGCCAGCCGCGGTTTCCCGGCGACGATAGAAGGCATCGAGGCCGAGGCCGCGCACCAGCGCATGGGCGCCGGCGCAGCCGGTGCAGCAGAACTCGCCCTGGCCGGGCATCAGCGGCGCCGCGCAATGTACGCAGGCCGCGCGGGACAGGCCGGCCTCCTCGAGCGCGAGAACTTCGGGGAAGCCGGCCGCGACGGTCACCGGACGATCAGCCGCTGGCGGATCTCGAGCCGTTCGCCCGCCGCGCCGAACAGGGTCAGCCGCGCATCCCATTGGCCGGGGGCGGCGGGCTCCGCCTGGGCGATGAAGCGGCCGGGGCCGGCAGCGGCGAAATCGAGCGGGATTTCGGCGCCTTGCAGCGGCCGATGCAGCACGCCCTGCACGCGGCCACCGACCGGCAGGCCTTCGCGGTCCGTGGCGGTCAGGCTCAGCACCCCGCCCTCCAGCGTGACGCGCGCCGACCAGCCCAGCGCATCCTGCCGCGCGGCTTCCGCCAGAACCTGATTGTAGGCCCGGCCGCGATCATAGGACCGGCCGGTGGTGACGCCGGTGAAGGTCGAAAGCGCGGCATAGACCAGCACCAGATTGACCAGCACGACGACCGTCATGCCGCCGACAAAGA
>JBIIRI010000153.1:0-8425 GCA_044341625.1 Roseomonas sp. | reverse complement strand
GCGGATACAGATGGTCGGCAGGCGGATGCCGATGCCATCCAGGAAGCCGCGGCGCGAATAATCGGCCAGCAGCAATTCCCCGATCGCCTTCTGCGTGCCGTAGCTGGTCAGCGGCGTCAGGTGGAAGTCGTCCGGGATCGCATCCGGGAAAGGCGCGCCGAAGGTCACAATGGAGGAGGTGAAGACCAGCCGCGGGCAATAGGGCCCCTGGCGGATGCCTTCCTGCCGGATGGCCTCGAACAGCAGCCGCGTGCCGTCCAGGTTGATGCGATAGCCCTTTTCGAAATCCGCCTCCGCCTCACCGGACACGATGGCGGCTAGGTGGAACACCACATCCGGCCGGCCCGCGATCATCGCGACGGCCTCGCCGGGGGCCGAGAGATCCGCCGCCCAGGCACGGCCCGTGATGCCAGCCGGCATCTCAGGCGCGACCACATCCACCAGGCTGAGGCGTTCGACCTTCCGCCCGCCGATCCCGCCATCCGCCACGATGCGCGCGACGAGCTTGCGGCCGATCATCCCGGCGGCGCCGATGACGAGGACATGCATCTGAGAAGGTCCCTCCCGAACAGGGCGGGAGGCTAGGGCGGAACCGGCCGGGGCGGAAGCGCCCCGGCCGAGCCCGGCTCAAGTGACTCGAATGTTGCGGAACTGCCAGGGGTCGTCCTGGTCCACATCCTCGGGGAACAGCACGCCGCGCCCCTGCAGCGGCGTCCAGTCGGAATAGACGCCGACCACCTCGCCCAGATAGGGCGCGCAGATCTCCAGGATGCGGGCGTGGTCCATCTCGTCGGATTCGACGACGCCACGGCGCGGGTTCTCGATGGCCCAGATCACCCCCGCCAGCACCGCCGCCGTCACCTGCAACGAGGTCGCGTTGTTGTGCGGCGCGACGCGCCGCGCTTCCTCGATCGTCAGGCGCGAGCCGTACCAATAGGCGCCCTTGGCATGGCCCATCAGCAGCACGCCGAGCTCATCCATGCCCCGCACGATCTCATCGGTCATCAGCCGCTTCTCCGGCTGCATCTCCCAGTTCTTGCCGGCGAGTTCGTGCACCGAGAGCACCGCATCGTCGCAGGGGTGGTAGGCGTAATGCGAGGTCGGGCGGTAGCGCACGGAACCATCCGCGTTGCGCGCCGTGTAGTAGTCGGCCAGCGAGATGCTTTCATTGTGCGTGATGAGGAAGCCATGGAACGGCCCTTCCAGCGGCGTCCAGGTGCGGACGCGGGTACTGGCGCCGGGGCGCATCAGGTAGATCGCCGCGTCGCAGCCGAAGCCGTGGCGATGGCCATCGGCGGGCATCGCCTTCTCATGCGTGCCCCAGCCGAGTTCCGCCGGCTGGCTGCCCTCGCCCACGAAGCCGTCCACCGACCAGGTGTTGACGAATTCGCCCGGCTTCTTCGGGAAGCTGCCCACCTGGGTGTCGCGTTCCGCGATGTGGATCACCTTGACCCCCAGCGTCTCCGCGATCGCGGCCCAGGCGGCGCGGTCCGCGGCGGATGGCGGGTTCGCGATGGGCGCTCCGGTGTCGCGCGCGATGTCGAGCAGTGCCTGCTTCACGAAATGGCTCACCAGCCCCGGATTGGCGCCATGCGCGGTGATCGATGTCGGGCCGCCGCGCGCCATGTCGCGCAGCGCGATCGCCTCCTCCCGCATCGCGTAGTTCGAGCGCTGGGAGGGGGTCAGCGCGGGATCAGTGTAGCCGCCGGTCCAGGGCTCCACGACGGTGTCGAGGTAGAGCGCGTCCAGCGTCTGGCACAGCTTCATCAGCTCCACCGAGGACACATCCACCGACAGGTTCAGCAGGAAGTCGCCCCGGCCGAGCATCGGGCCCAGCAGGTCCGCGAAGTTTTCCCGCGTCGCCGCCTGTTCGATGAAGCGGATGCCGTATTCGGCCGCCACCTCCCGCCCCCGCGGTTCGGCGGTGACGATGGTGATGCGCTCCGCCGGGATCGCGATATGGCGCAGGATCAGGGGCAGGACCCCCTGGCCGATCGAGCCGAAGCCGAGCATGACCAAGCGGCCCCCGAAGGCGACATGCTGCATCGTAATGGGGTCTCCAGGGTTCCGTGGTTGCTAGTACAAGACCCGCAGCCGCCGGTCAGGCAGCCGCGGCAATGGGGTAGCCGGGTGTCTCCAGCAACGGGGCGTCCGTCACCTCGACGATACCGGCCCGGTCGAAGCCGTTGAAGGCGGTGCGAAGGGCACCGCCATAGGCGCCGAGCTGGCCGAGTTCGATCCAATCCCCTTCCGCCACATCGGCGGGCAGCAGGAATGGACCCTTCATGTGGTCCGCGCTGTCGCAGGTCGGGCCGAAGAAGGCAAATGGCAACAGCTCCGTCGCCGTTTCGCCATCGGGCCGGATCAGCCGCGCGGGGAAGCGGAAGCCGGGCGCGCCGGCATCGGACAGCGCGCCATAGACGCCGTCATTGACGAACAGCGTCTGCCCGCGCCGATGCTGGACCTGCAGCACCACCGAAGTCCCGCCGGCCACCAGCGCCCGCCCCGGCTCCGCCCACAGCTCCAGCCCCGAAGGCCCCTCCGCCGCCACCGCGCGCGAGATCGCGCCGGTGAAGGCCTCAAGCGGCGGCGGGACCAGATCGGGGTAGGTGACCGGAAAGCCGCCGCCGATATCAAGCAGATCCACCGCGACGCCCGACTCGCGGATCACCTGCCCAGCGAGGACCACCGCCCGCGCATAGGCGTCCGGCTCCAGGCACTGGCTGCCGACATGGAAGCTGACGCCGAGCTTCGCCGCATGCGGCCGCGCGGCGCGCAGCAGCGCGGCCGCCTCCCCCGGCGCGGCGCCGAACTTGCCCGAGAGGTCGTACATCGCGCCGCCCTTCGGCAGCGCGAGGCGGATGACCAGCCCGCGCGCCCCGCCCGCCTCGCCGCCGGTCTCGGCCAGGACCTTCGCCAGCTCCTCCGCGCTGTCCAGCACGAAGTCGCGCACGCCGTGGCGGCCCCAGGCCTCGCGGATCGCCGCGCGCGGCTTCACCGGATGCATGAAGTGGATCGCGGCCCCCGCGAACATGCTCCGCACCAGCCGCACTTCCCCGATAGAGGCGCAGTCGAAGCGGCGCAGCCCGCCCTTCCACAGCGCCCGCAGCACCGCGGGCTCCGGGTTGCACTTCACGGCGTAGAGGGTCTCGCCCGGGAAGGCGGCCAGGAAGGCGCGGGCCGCGCCGGCGATGGTCGCGGGGCGCAGGCAATGCAGCGGCTCCTCCGGCCGCAGGCGCGCGACGAGCGCATCCACGCGGCGGGGCAGGGTTTCAGCCAGGCGGCGCAGCGGTGCCAGCGCACCGCGGAAGCGGAGGTCGGTCATCTCGGTGGTCCGTGACGCAAGGGGTGGCGGGGATCGCGTCCCGTCGTTGCGTGTGGCCCCGCGCTGCTCTGGCGGGGCCTCGCGGCACGTGCGCTGGCGTTGAAACCGCGCGGCGTGGGTCAGTTCGCCGCGACGACCGGATAAATGGCGGCTCATCCTAAGATATGCAAGTGTTTTTCTGGTTCAGACCAAATTTCTATGGATCTCTCGCCGGCCCCCTTTGATCTCTGCCGGAAACCTTCCCGCTCATCCCTTCCGGCAGAGATACTCCCAGGCCAGCGTCGCGGCGGCCAGCGCCGTGATCTCCGCCACATCGAAGGGCGGCGCGACCTCCACCACATCCATGCCGCGGAAATCCAACCCACCGATCCGCCGCATCACCGCCTGCGCCTGCCACGACGCCAGCCCCCCGATCTCCGGCGTGCCGGTGCCGGGCGCGAAGGCAGGATCGAGCGCGTCGATGTCGAAGGAGAGATAAGCCGGCGCCGTCCCCACCACCTCCGCCACCCGCGCGGCAACCGCCGCCGGGCCGGCTTCATGGACATCCAGCGCGGAGATCACCGTGACGCCGCGCGACAGCGTCCAGTCCATCACCTCGGGCTCCACCGGGGATCGGATGCCGATCTGGATCATCCGCTTCGGGTCCACCAACCCTTCCTCGATCGCGTGGAAGAAGGGCTGCCCGTGGGAGAAGCGCTGGCCGAAGCTTTCGGGCCAGGTGTCGAGATGCGCGTCGAAATGCACCAGCGCCAACGGCCCGCCCACGCGCCGTGCCAGCGCCCGGAGCAGCGGCAGGGAGATGCCGTGCTCCCCGCCCAGCGCCACCAGATGCGGATGCTGCGCCGCCTGCTGCTCGATCAGCGTGAGCGAGGCCTGCAGATCGCCGAGCGCCAGGGCGAAATCCCCCACATCGGCTAGCGGCAGCGCGCGGGGGTCGATCCGCGTCGCGGGGTGCGAACCATCCACCAGCATGCGGGACGCACGCCGGATCGCCGCCGGCCCTTCCCGCGTGCCGGCGCGGTTGGTGACGCCGAGGTCGAGCGGGATGCCCGCTATGGAAACCTCGCCGGGCACAGCGCTCTGCGGCAGGCCGAGGAAGCCGGGGGGCGTGGCAAAGGTGGGAACGAGGCTCATGCGCCCTTCCTGCCAAGCCAGGGCGCGCAAGGCCAGCGCGAAGCGCGGCCACGAATGCGGAAAGGGCGCGTGACACGGCGTCGAGGCTGCCTCTAGCCTGCGCGCGATGCCTCACGATGTCGTGCCCCCTGCCCCGGCGCCCGGGCCTTGGACGCCAGCGCTCGCCGAGCCCGCCCCGCGCGCGCTTTGCACCGATTGCGGCCTGTCGCGCACGCCGCTCGCCAAGGCCTGCGGCCGCGCCTGCCAGTTCCTGCGCCCGGACTATGAGGGCCTGGAACGCCAGGTGCATGGCCGCGCCCGCGACCCGTCACGGCCGGACGAGCTGCATTTCGGTCCCTTCCGCCGGATGCTCCGCGCTGGACTCGCTGAGCCAAGGGAGGGCGCGCAATGGACCGGCATCGCCTCCCGCCTCGGGGAACGGCTGCTGGAGACGGGGGCGGTCACGGCGGTGCTCGCCATGGCGGCTGACCCCGAGGATCGCTGGAAGCCACGGCCCGTGCTGGTCACCGATGCGCGCGACATGGCGGCGTGCCGGGGCATGAAGATGGGCTTCGCCCCGCTGCTCGCGCTGCTGGAGCCGGCCGCGGCGGCCGGGCACCGGCGCATCGCGATGATCGGTATCCCCTGCCAGGTGCACGCGCTCCGCGCCATCGAGGCGGAGTTGGGGCTGGAGCGGATCTACGTCATCGGCACACCGTGCTCCGACAACACCACGACCGCGATGTTCCACCGCTTCCTGGACCTGCTGGACCCCGATCCGGCGTCCATCACCTATCTGGAATTCCGCGCCGATTTCCATGTGGAGCTGCGCCACGCCGATGGCCGGGTCCGCACCATCCCCTTCCTGCAATTGCCGATCAGCAAGCTGCCCGACGATTTCTTCCCGCTGACCTGCCGGACCTGCGTGGACTACACCAATGTGCTGGCCGACATCACCGTGGGCTACATGGGCGGGACCGGCGCGCAATGGCTGCTGGTCCGCAACGCGCGCGGCGAGGAATTGCTGGACCTTATCGAGCCGGAACTGGCGCACTCGGCCCCCGTCTCGTCGGGGAAGCGGCAGGGGGCGGTGAAGGGGTTCCTGGCGAATACCGAACGCGCGGCCGGCGGCCTGCCGCTGCGGCGGATGCCGGATTTCCTGCGCCCCCTGGTCGGCTGGCTGATGCCGCGCTTCGGGCCGAAGGGCCTGGAATTCGCCCGCGCGCGGGTCGAGATGAAGGCGGTCGAAAGCATCCTGTTCCTGCGCCACAAGGCGCCGCGCCGCCTGCGGAGTATGGTGCCCGCGCATCTCTGGGCCCTGGTCGCGCCCTATGGCCTCAAGCCGCGCGAGGCCGAATTGCCCACCACCCGGCCTTCGGCCCCAGGACAGAATCCGAAGGACTGAGCGGGCTTCAGGGCAGGCGCGCGAGGCTTTCGCCCAGCAGCGCGAAGAAGGCCGGCGCGTCCAACGTCTCCAGCAGGGTGACATTGGCGGGCCGGCCGAGCCGGTCCCAGCGGTCGAAGACGGTCCGCCCGCGGGAGGGCCCGGGCGCGAGGTCCATCTCCGCCTGCACGGGCCGCGCGGTGAACAGGCCAGGGCGCATCGCCCAGGCCACCGCGCAGGGATCGTGCAGCGGGAAGCCGCGATGGTCGAAGCGCTTGGAACTCGGCAGCGCCCGCAGGATCCGGATCGCGGCGGCAAGGCACGCCCCGCCCTGGCGCGCGGCCAGCGCATCGATGATCGCCGGCGTCACCAGCGCCTGCGCCGTGAGGTCGAGCGTCGCGATGGCCAGCGGGCGGCCGAGCTTGAACAGGATCTCCAGCGCCTCCGGGTCGTTCCAGGCGTTGAATTCCGCGGCGGGGGTGATGTTGCCCTCGCTGAAGGCGCCGCCCATCAGCACGATCTCCGCCACCCGGTCGGCCAGCGCGGGCTCCGTCGCGAAGGCCAAAGCGAGGTTGGTCACCGGGCCCAGCCCGATCACCGTCACGCTGCCGGGGGCGGCGGCGCGCAGCGTGTCGCGGATCGCATCCGCCGCGATGCCGGGCGACAGCGGCGGGCCCGGCGGCAGCACGACGCCGCCGAGGCCATCGGCGCCATGGATCGCCGGCGCCTCCCGGAATTCGCCCAGCAGCGCGCGGGCGCTGCCCGCCACGATGGGCACGGCGCTGCCCGCCAGGCCAAGAACGGCGCGCGCATTGGCGGTGGTGCGATCCAGCCCGGTATTGCCGCCGGCCACCGTCACCAGCCGCAGATCGATCTCGGGCACCGCGAGCGCCAGCCACAGCGCGATCGCGTCATCGGTGCCGGGATCGCAATCGATGATGACGGGTTTCGGCACAGGGGCGGCTCCGGTTACTCGGGGGCGGCGCGGCACGAGACGCCGCGCCCGCCAGCCATGACCCGGGCCGGTCGCGTCTGGCAAGGCTCCGCCCCGCCACCGGCGGGGCGATCCAGCACCCCGGACGACATATTCGATCCCGCGCCGCCCTGCCCGCTTGAGGAAAGTGCGTGGAATCGGGCAGGCTGCTGCAATCCATTTCCAAAAACTGGGAAATCGGTGAGGAAACCGCGATGAATCGCTTCACCCGTCGCGCCACCCTGGGCGCGGCCGCCATCACGCTCGCCACGCCGAGGATCGCCATGTCGCAGACAACCGCACTGAAGGTCATGGTCTTCCCCGGCGTCGGCAACCTGCCGCTCTTCGTCGGCCAGGCGCAGGGCTTCTTCGCCCGGCGCGGCCTGGCGGTGGAGATCCTGAACACCCCGAACTCGACCGAGCTGCGGAACGGCCTGGCGGAAGGCCGCCACCAGCTTGTCGTCGCGGGCGTGGACAATGCGGTCGCGATGGCCGAGGCCGGGCACGACATCGGCATCCTCATGGGCGGCGACAGCGGCTTCAACAGCTTCCATGTGAAGCCCGAGATCCGCGACTGGGCCGATATGCGCGGCCGCACGCTGATCGTGGACGCGCCGGACACCGCCTTCGCGCTGGTCGCCTACAAGATGCTGGCGCTGAACGGCGTGCCGCGCGGCAGCTACACCATCCGCCCCACCGGCGGCACCTTCGCGCGCTACGAGCTGATGCTGCGCGACCCGGACGCGCATGGCTCCATGCTCAACCTACCCTTCAGCCTGCAGGCCATGGACCAAGGCGTCCGCAACCTGGCCAACGCGACCGACGTGGTCGGCCCCTATCTGGGCTTCGCCGGCTGGGGCATGCGCGCCTGGACACGGGCGAATGCCGAGACCGTCACGCGCTACCTGACCGCCTATATCGAGAGCATCCGCTGGATGCTGAACCCGGCCAATGCCGCCGCCGCGGCAACCCTGCTGACGGAACGCCTGCGCCTGTCGCCGGAGATGGCGCGGCGCAACCTGGCCATCGTGACCGCGCCCGCCGGCGGCGCGGCGGTGGATGGCCGCTTCGACATGGAAGGCTTCCGCAACGTGCTGCGGATCCGCGCCGAAATGCTCGGCACCTGGGGCGGCACACCGCCGGCGCCGGACCGCTACCTCGACCTCGCCCACTGGGAACGGGCGGTCGCGAGCCTCTAGGGTCCAAACCCAATCATCAACCGGGCGCCTGGCCGATCCCGCGCGGCATCCGCAGCGTCAGGGCGCTTGCCGATGCAGCCAGCATCGGCGGCGCGACCTTCCTTGCGGCCTGCCACGCGATCCTCGGCCATCCGCCTCGGGTCTGATTGGGTTTGGACCCTAGGGCGGCGCTTCTGCGAGAGGGGCCCTGCCCCTCTCGCGCTCTTCCCGCCAGGAGGCAGGAGCCTCTTGGACGCGGCTATACGCGGCCCTGGGCTATGGGAGTCCCGCCGCGTTCGAGCGACACCCCCCGCGAGCCCACAGAGTTCACGTGAACCAGAGGAGGCCGTCGAACTCCAGCGGCGTCGGAAGTTGCCCTTGTGATCGGCCCGCCCACGTCACACTGGCGTCGATCGTCTGATTCCCATCCAGGTCGGCGTGCAGCGTGACCC
>JBIIRI010000152.1:0-8429 GCA_044341625.1 Roseomonas sp. | reverse complement strand
GCCGCCGCATCATAGGCCGTGGCCGCCACGCGCGGCGGCGCGGCGCCGAAGGCGTCCCGGTACCGGCCCTCGAAGCGCGCCAGCCCGCGGCCATCGGGGCCGGGGAAGCGCGCACCGACCAGCGCGTCATCCCCATGCAGCGCCGGATCGCCGAGCCAGAGCCCCGTGCCGAGCAGCGCCGGCCTCGTGGCCGGCGTCTCCGTATCGACCTGGGCGGCACGCGCTTCCGAGGCATAGGCGATGGCGAAGCGGCGGGCGCGGTCCGCGGGCTCGCCGATCAGCAGCGCATCGGCCTGCGGTGCCGCCGCCCGTGCGGCGCCCGCGGCCATGGCGAGGTCGGCGCTGGCAGGATGCAGCGCGATGGCCGGCGCGGGCAGGCCGAGATCGGACGCGGCGCTGCGCACCCCGGTGGCCAGAGCCCGGCCGAATTCGGTGTTCGGCGCCGCCAGCACCACGCGCTGCGCGCCGTCGCGCGCAGCGGCCGCGACCATGCGGCGGGCCTGCTGTTGCGGCGTGACGCCGAGAACCCAGCTGCCCGGCCCGGCGCGCTGGGCATCGTTGGTGAAGGCCAGCATCGGCACGCCGGCGGCGCGGGCCACTGGGGCGACCGCCGCAGCTTCCGCGCTGGTAAGCGGGCCGACCAGGGCGCGCGCGCCGTCCTCGATGGCGGCGCGTGCGGCGGCCACGGCGCCGGCCGGCGTCCCGCCGGTGTCACGCGGGACGAATTCCACGCTGGTTGGCGCTTCGTCGAACAGCGCCATGATGCCGGCATTCAGCATCGCCTGGCCGAGCGGCGCGTTCTGGCCCGATAGCGGCAGCAGCAGCGCGGCCCGTTCCATCCGTGGCGCGGTGGGTGCGGCGAGCGGGGGCGCGGTGCCCACCGGGCCCAGCGCGGGGGATTGCGGCGCGCAGGCCGCCAGGCCCAGAACAGCGCCGAGCGCCAGGGCCCCGAGGCCACGGCGGGCGATGCGTCGGGCCGTCCCGTGTTGCATCATGCCCGGCGTGGCGGCGACGGACTGGCCGGCGAAGGGCGGGGCGGAAGATGACAAGCGGCGTTCCTCCTGAACGGGGCCAGCGCGCGGCGGCGCCCTTGGGGCTGACCCTCGTGGCGACGCCGATCGGCAACCTCGGTGACCTGTCGCCGCGTGCGCTCGAGGTGCTCGGCGCGGTGGACGCCGTGCTCTGCGAGGATACGCGGGTGACGGGGCAGATGCTGGCCCGTTATGGGGCCTCGGCGCCTCTCCTGCCACTCCATGATCATAACGAGGCGGAGATGGTCCCGAGAATCCTCGACCGTCTTCGCGCCGGGCAGCGCCTGGCGCTGGCGTCCGATGCCGGGACGCCGCTGGTGTCTGACCCCGGCTACCGGCTGGTGCGGGCGGTGATCGCGGCCGGCTTGCCGCTGACGGCGATCCCCGGGCCCAACGCGGCGGTGATGGCGCTGACGCTGTCCGGCCTGCCGCCGCATCCCTTCTTGTTCCTGGGCTTCCTGCCCGCCAAGGCCGGCCCCCGGCAGGCGGAGGTCGCAACGCTGCGCGCGGTGGAACGCGCCGGGCTGAAGGCCGCGCTGATCTTCTACGAAGCCCCCCATCGCCTGGCCGAGGCCCTGGCCGCGCTGGCGGAGGGCCTTGGCGCCGACCGCCCCGCCGCCGTCGCCCGCGAATTGACCAAGCGCTTCGAGGAAGTGCGGCGCGGCACGCTTGGCGACCTTGCCGCCCATTACGCGACGGCGGAGGCGCTGGGGGAGATCTGCATTGTCGTCGGCCCCGCGCCGGAGGAGCCGACCGGGGAAGCCGACCTCGATGCCCGGCTGCGGGATGCGCTGAAGGGGGCCAGCCTGCGCGACGCCGCGGCGATGGTGGCGGCTGCGACCGGTCTGCCGCGCAAGCAGGTCTATGCCCGGGCGCTGGAGATCGCGCGCGACGCCTGAGCGGCGCACGGAGCCATCCTGTGCCGCTTTGGCATTCGCCGCGTCAGGCCCCTGGCGACAGCGACACGCGCAGCATCCGCGATCCGCGGGGCAGTTCGTTTGCCAGCGTCGCGAAGCAGGTCAGGATGCGGCGATCCATTCCCACCGCGAGGCCGAGTACTGGCACGCCGGAGGCCATCGCATAGGCCGCTGGCAATTCCCGGTTGGTCATCACCAGCGCGCAGCGCCCGACCAGCGCCTTCAGGCGCGCGGGGCTGATGCTGCGGGACCAGGTCTTCCGGTCGCCCAGCTCTGACAGCAGCAACGGCGCGCCCGGCCGCAGCGCCCCCGCCAGGATCCGCGTGCCGCCGAAATCATCTTCGCCAAGGCCGGGCGGGCAGGTGTGCAGCGGCAGGATGGGCCAATCGGCCGCAGGCCCCAGCGCCGCCGCGATGGCATTGATTCTGGGGCGCCAGAAGGCCTCCATCTCGTCGCCGCCGCGCAGCGCGACGCCCAGGAGCGGGCCTGGCGGCAGCCCAGCCAGAAGCGCCTCGTCAGGGGCGATGTGACGTTCAGGGTAGGCGAGGATCCTGGGCTGCTGCGCGAGGCCCCAATGGGTGAGCTGCGTTGCGGTGCGGTGGTCGCGCACCTCGAGCGCGGTGGCCAGATCCAGGACATCAGCCCCATTCGGCCGCAGGGTTGCCCCTGCCTTCCCCTCCAGCGACAGGTTGTGCACCACGAAGCGCGCCCCGGCTGCAACGCCGGCGGCGGCAAAGGCCAGCGATTGTTCCAGGGCGTGCCGGCTGAGGAAGGCGCCGGAGAGCACGACCTGTTCGACCGGTGGCGGTATGTTCGCGACTATCCTGGCCAACTCTGCCGGAGAGGCGTCCCGGTCCAATCTGACCACCGCTATGCGGCCTGCATCCGGTAGGGTGCGCTGCGTGTGCTGTACGATCGCCATGTGGCCCAGGTCGCGAAGTGGGGCATCGCAAAGCAGCAGCGTGGTCACGCCGCCCCCCCCGCGCCGGTGTGCAGCCCGACGCAGCGTGATCCCGGCTGCAGGCGATGGGACAGCGCGACGAACGTACGACGCAGGCTGTCGTCAATCATCGGGTGCAGCCCGACCACCCGCACGCCGGCGCCGATCGCGTGGATCGCATTGTGCTTGCGTTGCGTCAGCAGCACGTCACAGCGCGCGATGATGCCCTTCAGCCGCTTGGGCGTGAGATGCGCGTGCCAGTGCGCGCGGTCTAGCAAAACCGGCGCAACCACTTCCGCGTCCGGCAGGAATTCGCGGATGAAGTTCATCGAGCCGACAAGGTCGGGATCGAAGCGGCTGTTCACATGGACCGTGCTGACAACGGGTACGACCCCATAGCCGTCGAATTCCCGAAGCAGGCTCCGCACACGGGCCGCATCGTGCTGCATCGCGCTCATCATGACTGGCATCGGGATGATCGAGACGCCGAGCAGTTTGCGGCCGCGCGGCAACATTTCGTCGGCGAGAGTGAAGTCGGGCTCGATCTCGGCCTCGGGGAAAAAAGTGATTCCTGGCAGGCGGGCGATACCGGCTTCCACGACCATCTCGAACGACAGGTAGTCGCGGACTGTGAAGGTTGCGGCGCGCGCGATGGCTCGTAGCGCGTTTTCCGTGCGCCAAGTCAGATCATCGGTCAGCTTCGCCACGCCGAGATTGTGCAGGTGGATTTCGATACCCGCCCCGGCCAGCCGGTCGAGAACCGGGAGGGAATAACGGAAGTTGTCAGATGTCCCGACCATGCCGCCACCAAAGACCACGCGCGACGGCTTCAGGGCGATCATCTCATCCATGGTGCTGATGCAGCCGGTCAGGCGCGGCACGCAGCGCATCGTCCACTCCGGCGCGACGGAGTGGGCAAAGGCATCTTCCGCCGGGAAGGCCTTCATCGCCTCCATAAGGCAGAGTTCGTCGCCGAGATTCCCGTACCCGTAAGCGCCCAGATAGATTGTTGGCCCCATGGTTCAATTCAACAGCAGCGGCAGGATCGCGTCCAGCCGCAGCAGGCCGTCCGGCGTCGCGGCCAACCGGCCGTCGCGCCAGCTCATCAGCCCTTCCGCGCACAGCGTCTCCAGCATCGCCATGTCCACGGCCTGATCGAAGCGCAGCGTGCTGCGCGCCTCGATCCGCGCAGGATCGACGCCTTCTGCCAGGCGCAGCCCCATCAGCAGCGCTTCCCGCCCCCGGTCGCGCGGGGACAGCGCTTCTTCTTCCGTCACCGCATGCCCGTCGCGCTGCACGCGGGTGAGCCATTCCTCCGGCGCGCGATGGCGACGCGCCGCCAGAAGGCGGCCATCCGGCATCGTCAGGCGCTGATGCGCGCCGGCGCCGATGCCGATGTAGTCGCCATAGCGCCAGTAGGCGAGGTTATGCCGGCTCTCCGCCCCCGGCTGGGCGTAGTTCGAGATCTCATAGGGCAACAGGCCGAAGCGCGCGGCTTCCTCGGCTGTCGCGGCATAGAGGCGCGCGGCCTCGTCGCCTTCCGGCAGCGCGAAGGCGCCGCGGGCGTGCAGCGTCGCGAATTGCGTCCCCGGCTCCACCGTCAGCTGGTAGAGTGAGAGGTGGTCCGCCGCCAGCGCCAGGGCGCGGCGCAGCTCCGCCCGCCAGGCGGCCTCGTCCTGGCCGGGGCGGGCGTAGATCATGTCGAAGGACACGCGCGGGAAGGTCTCTCGCGCGAAGTCCAGCGCGCGGATCGCGTCCCCCACATCATGCTTCCGTCCCAGGAACGACAGCGCCGCGAAATCCAGCGCCTGGACGCCGAGCGAGACGCGGTTCACCCCCGCCGCGCGAAAGCCGCGCAGCTTGTCGCGCTCCACACTGGTCGGGTTGGCTTCCAGCGTGACCTCGAGATCGGGCAACGGGTCGAACAGGCGCCCCGCATCCTCGATCAGCGCGGCGGCGGTTTCGGGCCGCATCAGGCTTGGCGTGCCGCCACCGAAGAAGATGGAGGCCAGCTTGCGCCGCCCGCCGGCCTCATTGGCCCGCGCGGCTTCCCGTGCCAGCTCCGCGCGCAGCGCGGCGGCGAAGGCGGCGTGGTCCACCTTGTCCCGCACATGGCTGTTGAAGTCGCAATAGGGGCACTTGGCGGCGCAGAAGGGCCAGTGGATGTAGAGGGCGAGCGATTCCATCGGCGGGAGATATGGCGATGTCGGGCGGGTCTGTCGAACGGGTACGCGCGGCGCTGGGTGCGGCGGGGCATGCGGACAGCATCGAGGCCTTCCCCGAAGGCACGCGCAGCGCCGCCGATGCGGCGGCGGCGGTGGGGTGCCAGGTCGCGCAGATCGCCAAATCCATCATCTTCCGGGCCGGTGAACGCGCGGTGCTGGTGATCGCGTCGGGGGCCAACCGGGTGGACATGGGCAAGGTGGCGGCGGCCACGGGGCTTCCCGTGAAGCGTGCCGACGGCAACTGGGTACGTGATGTGACCGGCTTTGCCATCGGCGGCGTCGCGCCGCTTGGGCACCTGACGCCGCCCCTCGTGCTGGTGGACGCGGATCTGTTGGCCTACGACCGCGTCTGGGCCGCCGCGGGGTCACCCATGCATGTCTTCGCCACCACCCCGGCCGAGTTGCTGCGGATCTCGGGCGGGACGATTGCGGATGTGAAGGAGGTGAACTGATGCTGCCTGTCACCGCGCTCTATGCGGGCCTTCTCGGCCTTTACTTCATCTGGCTGGCGACACGCGTCATCAAGGCGCGGCGGCTGCATGGCGTGGCGCTCGGCACCGATCATCGACTGGTGCAGCGGGCTGCGCGCGCCCATGGCAATTTCGCGGAATACGTGCCCTTCGCGCTGCTGCTGCTGGCGCTGTGCGAGGTGAACGGCCTGCCGGACTGGGCGCTGCACGCGCTGGGTGTCGCGCTGGTCGCGGGGCGCCTGGTGCATGCGACTGGCATCGCGCGAGAGCCCGAGGACTTCAAATGGCGCGTCTTCGGGATGAGCCTGACCTTCGCCATGATGGGCTGTGCAGCTGCCGCGCTGCTGGGCCTGGCCGTGGCGACGCTATGACGCCCGGCGTCACCGCAAACGCAAAGTCCGGTCAGCCCGGCTCCACCCGCATGATGAGGCCCGGGGTCTCATCTGTCAGCAGGTAGAGAAAGCCATCCGGGCCCTGGCGCACGTCGCGGATGCGGCGGCCGACCTCGATCGCCTCCTCCCCCACCACGCGCCCCTGCGGATCGAGTCGGATGCGCCGCACGTCCCGGCTTTGCAGCCCGCCCGAGAACAGATCGCCGCGCCAGGCCGGGAAGCGGTCGCCGGTGTAGACGGCCAGCCCCGATGGCGCATGCGCCGACAGCCAGGCCAGCACCGGGTCCACCATCCCCGGCAGGCTGCGCCCGGTCCCAACCTGCGCGCCGCCCCGATACTCCGCGCTGTGGGAGGCCAGCGGCCAGCCGAAATTGCGGCCGGGTTCCAGCCGGTTCAGCTCATCGCCGAAGCGGCTGCCATGCTCGTTCGACCAGACGATCCGGCGGATCGGGTCCCAGGCCAGTCCCTGTGCGTTGCGGTGGCCGTAGCTCCAGATCTCGGGCCGTGCATCGGCGCGGCCGAGGAAGGGGTTGTCGCGCGGGATGCCGCCATCTTCGGCGATCCGCACGACGGCGCCGATATGGTTCGACAGGTCCTGTGCATTCTCCCGGATCAGGCGGCCATCCAGCGAGGCTGGCGGGTTGCCGCCATCGCCGATCGTGGCCAGCAGCGTGCCGTCCGGCAACACCAGCAGGCGGCTACCGAAATGCTGGCTGCCCGGCTTGTCCCGGTTCACCTCGAAGATCACGCGCAGGTCGCGCAGTGCATGCGCCTCCGCCTCGAACACCGCGCGCGCGATGCGCGTGCGGTTGGCCTGCGCGGTGCCGTGCGCGTAGGTCAGGAACAGGGTGCGGTTGCGCGCGAAATCCGGGTGCAGGGCGATATCCAACAGCCCGCCCTGGCCCTGGGCATGCACCTCCGGCACCCCGGCGATGGGGCGCGGGTCGAGGGTGCCGCCTCGTACAAGGCGAAGCCGGCCCGGCCGTTCCGTCACCAGCATCCCGCCATCCGGCAGGAAGGCTAGTGACCAGGGGCGGTCCAGCCCCTTGGCGACGGCGACAAGCTGGACACCTTGGATGGCAGCGGGGCGGGCTTCGCTCAACACCGGCTGGGCCGAGGCCGGGATGGTCCAGGCCAGGCCAAAGGCCAGCAGCAACGCCCCGATCGCCCGCATCATCACCCGTCCCTGCCCAGTGTCGCCGGCAGACAAGGGATGCGGCCGCGTGGCTTCAAGCCTGCGGCGGCAGGCAATGAGCCGAGAGCAGGGCGAAGGCGGCGGCGCGGTGGCTGATCGCGTGCTTGGCCGCCGGCGCCATCTCGCCGAAGGTCTCGTTACCGTCCACGGGTACGAACATCGGATCGTAGCCGAACCCGTTCGCCCCGCGCGGCGGCCACACCCAGGCGCCATGCGCTTCGCCCAGGAAGCCTTCCGTGTGTCCGTCCGGCCAGGCGACCACCAGGGCGCAGGAGAACCAGGCCCGCCGGTCGGATGCGTGGCGCGCCAGCTTCTCCACCTTGCCCATCGCCATCGCATAGTCCCGACCGGTGGGGGTCTCGGCCCAATCGGCGGTGCGGACGCCCGGCGCGCCATCCAGGGCGGCGACGGAAAACCCGCTGTCATCGGCCAGCGCCGGGAGGCCGGAGGCGCGCGCCGCCGCCAGCGCCTTGATCCGCGCATTGCCGAGGAAGCTGTCCTCCGTCTCCGCCGGTTCCGGCAGGCCAAGGGCGCCGGCGCTGACGACCTCGAACCCCCAGGGGGCGAGAAGCGCCGCCACTTCGCGCAGCTTGCCGGCATTGTGGGTGGCCAGCACCAGCTTGCCCCCCGTCAGGCGCCGGCGCGTCACGCCTTCACCGCCTCGCGCTGCTTCGCGAACAGCTCCGCCGTGCCCTTCCGCGCGAGGCCGAGCAGGGCGGTCAGCTCAGCCTCGCTGAACGGGGCGCCTTCGGCGGTGGCCTGCACTTCGACCACCCCGCCCGCGCCGGTCATGACGAAATTGCCGTCCGTCTCCGCCTTGCTGTCTTCCTCGTAGTCCAGGTCGAGCACCGGCGTGCCGTTCCAGATCCCGCAGGAGATCGCGGCGACCTGGTCGCGCAGCGGGTTCTTCTTCAGGATGTTCTTCGCCATCACATGCTCGAAGGCCAGGTGCAGCGCGACCCAGGCGCCGGTGATGGCGGCGGTGCGCGTGCCGCCATCGGCGGTCAGCACGTCGCAATCGAGGGTGACCGTCATCTCCCCCATCGCCTTCAGGTCGGTCACGGCCCGCAGGCTCCGGCCGATCAGGCGCTGGATTTCCTGGGTCCGGCCGGATTGCTTGCCGCGGGCGGCTTCCCGGTCGCCGCGGGTGTGGGTGGCGCGCGGCAGCATGCCGTACTCCGCCGTGACCCAGCCCTGGCCGGAATTCCGCAGGAAGGGCGGCACCTTGCCCTCCACGCTCGCGGTGCAGAGCACCTCCG
>JBIIRI010000151.1:0-8444 GCA_044341625.1 Roseomonas sp. | reverse complement strand
CTCGGCACCTTCCTGAAACTGCTCACCACGCAGCTACGGAGCCAGGACCCGACCAGCCCCATGGACACCGAGAAGCTGACCCAGCAGCTGGTGCAATTCGCCAGCGTCGAGCAGCAGATGGCCGGCAACGGCACCCTCACCCAGCTGCTCGAACTGCAGCAGGCCGGGCAATTGGCCGGCACGGCGGATCTTGTTGGCCGGCGCGTGACGCTGGAGACGGAAACGCTGCCGCTGCAAGGCGGCCGAGCTGAAGTCGTCTTGCCCCGCGCGGGCACGGCGCAGCAGGCGGTGATGGAAGTGCGCGATGCCGCCGGCAGCGTGGTGCGGACCGCAACGCTCCCGCTCGGCGCGGCGCCCACCAGCTGGACCTGGGATGGCCGCGATGCCCGCGGGCAGCAGCGGCCCGACGGCGCCTATCGCGTGACCGTCAGCGGGCGCGGCGACGATGGAGCGGCCACGCCGGTAAGCTTCGGCGTCACCGGCCTTGTCACCGGCGCGGTGCGGCAGGAGGGCGCGCTGATGCTGCGCCTCGGCTCCGCGAGCGTCGGATTCGACAAGCTTCGCGAAGTCGGCGGCGGCGGTTAACCGCTCCGTTACCGCTCCCCCGGCAAAACCTGCCCGTCGGCAGGTCCGACACGATGGGGATGCAGCATGTCGGGTTGCGCAGGATGCGCAGGGGTTGATCGCGCAGGAGGCGCGTGGGCGCTGCGCGCAGGAGGCGCGTGGGCGCTGCGCGCCAGGGCCGTTCGCGCGGCGCGGAAGGGCTGGCGATGGGCGGGCTGATCGCGCAGCTCCGCGCCTTCGGGCCGCTGCGACTGGCCGCGCTGGGCGGCGTCGCGGTCGTGACGCTCGGGCTGCTCGCCTTCCTGGCGCTGCGCGCCGCCGAACCGCCGATGGCGCTGCTGTACGGAGACCTCGAACAGCGCGACGCGTCCCAGGTCGTGGCCGCGCTGGAACGCCAGCGCATCCCGCATCGCATCGCCGGCGGCGGCACGCAGGTTCTGGTGCCGGAATCCGAGGTACCGCGCGTGCGCCTGCTGCTGGCGCGGGAGGGTCTGCCCGCCGGCGGCTCCGTTGGCTACGAGATCTTCGACCGTGGCGAAAGCCTCACCACCACGCCGTTCCAGCAGGACATGAACCGCCTGCGCGCGCTGGAGGGAGAGCTGTCGCGCACCATCCGCGGCCTGACCGGCGTGCGGAGTGCGCGGGTCCATCTGGTGCTGCCGCGGCGCGAGCCCTTCTCGCGCGAGCGGGGGGAAGCGCAGGCCAGCGTCGTCCTGACCATGTCCGGCCCGCAACGGCTGGACCGCGAAGGCGTGCAGGCCGTGCTGCATCTGGTGTCCACCGCCGTGCCGGGACTGCGTCCGCAGAACATCTCGATCGTCGATAGCCGGGGCGAATTGCTGGCGCGCGGCGGCCAGGCCCTGGCCGGCCCCGCCGCCGCCCAGGGCGCGGACGAGCTCCGCCGCACGCATGAACTGCGCATGGCGCGCGCGGTCGAGGAATTGCTGGAACGCATCCTTGGCACCGGGCGCGTGCGGGCTGAGGCCTCCGTCGATCTCGACTTCGATCGCATCCAGACCGTCGAGGAACGCTTCGACAGCGAAAACCAGGTACCGCGCAGCACGCAATCGACCACCGAGACGAACCGGACCTCCGAACCGGGCAATGTCTCGGTGCAGAACCAGCTGCCGGGCGCCGAACCGCAATCCGGCGGCCCGCGCACCGAACAGTCGCGCCAGGACGAAACGACGAATTTCGAGATCGGCCGCCTGACGCGCAACACCACGCGCGAACAGCCCGCGATCCGGCGCATCACCGTCGCAGTGCTGGTGGACGGGGTGTGGGAGGCGCAGCCCTCCGGCCCGCCGCAATGGCGCGAACGCACGCCAGAGGAAATGCAGCGTATCGCAACCCTCGCGCGTTCGGCCGTGGGCTTCGACGAGCGGCGCGGCGACCGGGTGGATGTCGTCAGCCTGCGTTTCGCCGAACCGCCGCCGGCCGAGGTCGCGCCGCAGGGCTTCGTCATCCTCGGCCAGGTGGTGCCGCCCGCCCTTCTGGGCCGCGTCGTCGAAAGCGCCATTCTCGCGGTGGTGGCGCTGGCCGCCATCCTGCTGCTGCTGCGGCCGCTGGTGGGGCGGCTGGGCGTGGCGCTGGCGCCGGCGCCTAGCCTCGCCTTCGCGGGCGCCGGGGACGCCGGCGGGACGATCGCGCTCGGAGGCACGGAGGGCGCCGCCATGGCAACCGGTGTTGCAGGAGACCCGGCAACGGCAGGCCCGGCGGCGCTGCCCGGCGCGGCGGACGACCCGCTGATCTGGCTCGCGCGGGTGGACGGGCAGATGCGGTCCTCGGCCCTGCAGGCGCTGGCCGACATGGTGGACAAGAATCCCGAACAGGCGGTCGAGGTGGTCCGCCGCTGGCTTGCGCCGGAGGACGGCTCCCAATGAGCGGTGCGGGAACGCTGAAGGGGCCGAAGAAGGCCGCGACACTGATGCTTGCCCTCGGTGAGGCACAGGTCGCGACGATCTTCGGCAAGCTGCACGAGGACGAGATCCGCGACCTGTCGCTATCGATGGCAGAGCTGGGCAGCGTGCCTTCAAAGCAGGTGGAGGAGGTGGTTCGCGAATTCGCGATGCTTTTGGGCCAGACGGGAAACCTCGTCGGCTCCTTCGACGTCACGGAGCGGCTGCTGCTGCGGACGCTGCCGAAGGAGCGCGTGTCCCAGATCATGGAGGAGATCCGCGGCCCCGCCGGCCGCACCATGTGGGACAAGCTGGGCAATGTGAACGAGGTGGTGCTCGCGAACTACCTGAAGAACGAATATCCGCAGACCGTCGCCGTTGTTCTGTCCAAGGTGAAGCCGGACCACGCGGCGCGCGTGCTGTCGCTGCTGCCCGAAGCCTTCGCGATGGAAGTCGTGATGCGGATGCTGCGGATGGAGACGATCCAGAAGGAAGCGCTGGACGGCGTGGAACGGACGCTTCGCAGCGAATTCATGTCGAACCTCGCACGCGGCCAGCGCCGCGACGCGCATGAGGTGATGGCCGAGATTTTCAACAACCTCGACCGCGCGGCGGAAACCCGCATCCTCGTCGCGTTGGAGGAACGCAACCGCGAAAGCGCGGAGAAGATCCGTGCCCTGATGTTCACCTTCGACGACCTGCAGCGCATCGACGGTGCAGGCATCCAGGTGCTGCTGCGCGCGGTGCCGAAGGACAAGCTGGTGCTGGCGCTGAAGGGCGCAAGCGAGCCGCTGCGGGACCTGTTCTTCCGCAACCTGTCGGAACGCGCCTCGAAGCTGCTGAAGGACGACCTCTCGGCGCTCGGGCCCGTGCGCCTGCGCGACGTGGACGACGCACAGGCGGCGATCGTCGTGCAGGCGAAGGACCTCGCGGCGCAAGGCCAGATCCAGATGGCCGAGGGACGCGAGGACGAGATGATCGCATGAGGTTCACCGCCAGCCTGCCCGACCTGTCGAAGCCGCCGCCCGCCGCCGCTCCGCCGCCGCCCGATCCGACGCTGCTCGGGGCGGCGCGCGCGGAAGGCGCGACGGAAGGCCATGCGCGCGGCTTCGCCGAAGGTCTGGCGGAGGGGCAACGCCGCCAGGCCGCAGCCCAGAACGCGCAGGTCGCCGCAAGCCTCGGCCTGCTCGCGGCAGCGCTGGCGGATGCGACGGCGGAAGCCGAACGGGTGGCGGTGCAATCGGCCGAGGCGCTGGCGTCGCTGATGCTCGGCGTCCTGGATGCGGCGCTGCCGGAGGAATCGGCGCGGCGCGGCGCGGCGCTGCCCGCCCGCATCGCCGCCGCGCTGCGCCCCGCGCTGGCGGACCGGCCGGAGGCCAGGCTGTTCGTGGCGCCGGATCTGGTCGCGCCGGCTGCGGCCCTGCTGCCCGATGGGCCGGACGTCGTGGCCGATCCCACGCTGCCGCCCGGCGACGGGCGGATCGAATGGCGCGATGGCGCCCATCTGGTTTCGCTGGAGTCGCGCCGCGCCGCCGTGCGGGCCGCGCTGGAAGCAGCGGGATTCACCTTCGGGAGTGACAAGGCATGAGTATGCAGGATGGCTTCGAGGCGGTGCCGGTCACCGAGGCACTGGCCGCCGCGGCAGCCGGCGGCCCGCGGGACCTGGACGCGGTCTACGACATACCCGTGCAGGTCAGCGCCGTGCTGGGGCGGGCGACGATGCAGGTGTCGCAGCTTCTGAAGCTGGGGCGCGGCGCGGTGGTGGAACTCGATCGCAAGCTGGGCGAGGCGGTGGAGATCTACGTCAACAACCGCCTCGTCGCGCGCGGCGAGGTGGTGATGGTGGACGACAACCGGCTCGGCGTGACCATGACGGAAATCGTCAAGGCCGATCGCGGGGCCGCCTGAGGCATGGCACGGCTTCTCATAATCGGGTCGCTGGAAGGGGAGCTGGGCGCGGCCGCGCGGGTCGCGATCGCGCGCGGCGCGAAGCTCGGCCATGCGGAAGGCGTCGCGGCGGGGCTGGGGCGGCTGCGCGCGGAAGGCGCTGATCTCGCGCTGGTCGATCTGCGTCACGACGTCGCGTGGCTGGTGCAGGCGCTGGCGGCCGAACGCATCGCCTGCCCCGTCGTCGCCTGCGGCCGGGCCGAGGATGCGGATGCCGCCGTGCGCGCCATCGAGGCCGGGGCGCGCGACTTCCTGCCGCTGCCGCCCGATGCAGACCTGATCATCGCGATGCTGGAAGCCGCCGGGGCGGAGCCGGGCCGGGAAGGCCCCGTCGCGCAGGACCAGGCCATGGCGCTGCTGCTGGTGCGCGCGGGACAATTGGCCAAGGCCGATGCCAGCCTGCTGATCACCGGCGAAAGCGGCACGGGCAAGGAAGTGCTGGCGCGGCACATCCATGCGCGCAGCAAACGCGGCCGCGGCCCCTTCGTCGCGCTGAACTGCGCAGCACTGCCCGAGACGCTGCTGGAATCCGAATTGTTCGGCCATGAGAAGGGCGCCTTCAGCGGCGCGGTGGCCGCCCGCAAGGGCAAGTTCGAACAGGCCGAAGGCGGCACGCTGCTGCTGGATGAGATCGGCGAGATGGACCCGCGCCTGCAAGCCAAGCTGCTGCGCGTGATCCAGGAAAAGGAGGTGGACCGGCTGGGCGGCACCGCGCCCGTCAAGGTCGATGTCCGCCTGCTGGCCGCCACGCATCGAGATCTTGCGGCCGAGGTGTCGAAGGGCCGCTTTCGCGAGGATCTGTTCTTCCGCCTGAATGTGCTGGCGCTGCACATCCCGCCGCTGCGGGAACGGACAGCGGATATCCTGCCGCTGGCGGCGCATTTCGCGGCACGCTACGCGCAGGCCAACGGCCTGCCATCCCGGAGCCTTTCGCCGGCGGCGGTGGCGGCGCTGCTCGCGCATCCCTGGCCGGGCAATGTGCGAGAGTTGGAGAACTGCCTGCACCGCGCCGTGCTGCTGGCCGAAGGCCCCAGCATCGGTCCGGAGGCGATCGAACTGATCCGCCCCCGTCGCGCGCCGGACCCCGTCGCCGCCGATGCGCCGCCCACCCCGGCCCCCACCCCGTCACCCATCCAGCCCGGCCGCGTGGCCGCCCTGGTCGGGCGGAAGATGGAGGAGGTGGAGCAGGAGCTGATCATCGAGACACTGTCGCATTGCCTCGGCAACCGCACGCGCGCGGCGGAGATTCTCGGGATCTCGATCCGCACGCTGCGGAACAAGCTGATGGAGTATCGCACCGCCGGCATCGCCGTGCCGCCCGCGCCGGGCCAGGCGGTCATCGCGCTGCCGGGTGCGGCCTGACGCATGAAGGCGCTGGTACTGCCGCATTGGGTCGGCTTGGCGAAGCCGTCGGGCGATGTCGCGCTCGGGCTCGGCGTGGTGCTGCTGGTCGCGGTTCTGGTCGTGCCGCTGCCATCCTGGCTGCTGGATGTGGGGCTGGCGCTGTCCATCACCTCCTCGGTGTTGGTGCTGATGGTGGCGCTGTTCATGCAGAAGCCGCTCGATTTCAGCGCCTTCCCCACGGTGCTGCTGCTGACGACGCTGCTGCGGCTCGCACTCAATGTCGCCACCACACGCGCCATCCTGACCACGGGCCATGAGGGGCCGGACGCGGCGGGGGCGGTGATTTCCGCCTTCGGCGCCTTCCTGATGGCGGGCGACGTGCTGGTCGGGCTGATCGTCTTCGCGATCCTGCTGATCGTGAATTTCGTCGTGGTGACGAAGGGGTCGGGCCGCATCGCGGAAGTCGCGGCGCGCTTCAGCCTGGATGCGATGCCGGGCAAGCAGATGGCGATCGATTCCGATCTCTCGGCGGGCATCCTGACTGAGGCCGAAGCGAAGCGCCGCCGCAAGGAGCTGGAGGATGAAAGCGCCTTCTACGGCGCGATGGATGGTGCCGCGAAATTCGTGCGCGGCGATGCGATCGCGGGGCTGATCACCACCGCGATCAACCTGATCGCCGGCATCGCGATCGGTTCGCTGCGCCACGGCCTCGCGATCGGGGAGGCGATCACGACCTTCTCCTTCCTCACCGTCGGCGACGGGCTGGTGGGACAGATTCCGGCGCTGCTGGTGTCGGTCGCGGCGGGCATCGTGGTGACGAAGGGCGGCGTCGATGGGCGCGCCGACAAGGCGCTGGCGTTGCAGCTGGGCGGGCCGAAGCCGCTTGGCCTCGCGGCCGGGGCGGCGGCCTTCATGGCGCTGCTGCCGGGCATGCCGGCCATCCCCTTCCTGGCGCTGGCCGGCGGCGCGGGCTGGATGGCGCGGCGGCAATGGCGGGCGGAACGGGTGCAGGAGACAGTCAGCACTGCCCCCGCCGGACCCCCGCCCGAACCGCCGGCCTCCGACGCGCTGAAGATGGACCTGCTGAGGCTCGAACTCGGCTATGGGCTGCTCAGCCTCGCGGCCGGGGATGCGACGCGGCTGTCGGACCAGATCCGCTCGCTGCGCCGCACCACGGCGCAGGAAATGGGCTTCGTCCTTCCCTCGGTACGGATCCAGGACAATCTGCAGCTGCCCCCCGACACCTATGTGGTGCGGGTGAAGGAGATCGAGGCGGGCCGCGGCGTGCTGAAGCCGCCGCTGCACCTGGCGATCGACCCGTCGGGCGCGCCGCCCGCGCTGCCGGGGGACCGCGTGCAGGAACCCTCCTTCGGCCTGCCCGCCGCCTGGATCGAGGAAACCCTGCGAGAGGAAGCGCTGGCGATGGGCTACACGGTGGTGGATTCGGCCGGCGTGCTCGCAACCCACCTGACGGAGATCGTGCGCGATACGATGCCGGAACTGCTGTCCTTCGCCGAGACGCAGAAGCTACTGGACGAATTGCCGGCCGAACATCGAAGGCTGGTGTCGGACCTCATCCCCGCGCAGGCCAGCATGGGGACGGTGCAGCGCGTGCTGCAGTCGCTGCTGGCCGAACGCGTGTCGATCCGCGACCTGCCGACGATCCTGGAAGGCATCCAGGATGCGGCCGCGGCGGGGACGCGCAGCCTGGCCGGCATCGTCGCCACGGTCCGCGTCCGGCTCGCACGGCAGATCAGCGACGCGGCGCGCGCGCCGCATGGCGCGATCCCGATCATCGCGCTGTCGGCCGAATGGGAACGCGATTTCGCGGAAGCCCTCGCCGGGCCGGGTGAGGAGAAGCAGCTGGCCATGGCGCCGTCGCGCCTCGGCGCCTTCATGGCGGCGCTGCGGGACGCCTTCGACAACGCGTCCAATGCGGGTGAGCCGGCGGTGCTGGTCTGCTCGGGTGGAATCCGCGCCCATGTGCGCGCGGTGGTGGAACGCTTCCGCCCGCAGACCACCGTGCTGGCGCATGCCGAGATCCATGCGCGCGCGCGCATCCGCACCATCGGCACGGTGGCCTGATGCGCCTTCGCACCATCCGCGCGGCGCGCATGTCGGACGCCATGGCGATCCTGCGCGCCGAACTGGGGGAGGAAGCCGTCATCCTCGGTACGCGCCGCGTCAGCGGCGGGGTGGAGGTGACGGCCGGCCAGGATTCAGAGGACGAACCGATCCTGATCGCCCCCGAAACCGTGACGGATATCGCGCTGCCGCTGGCGCTGCGCCGGCACAATCTGCCCGCCGCGCTGGCGCAACGTTTGGCCAGCGCGCCGCTGCCCGCGGCGCTGGCGCAGGAATTCCGCTTCGCGCCGCTCCCGATGGAGTCCGGGCCGCTGCTGCTCGTCGGGCCGCCAGGGGCGGGCAAGACGCTGACCTGCGCGAAGCTCGCCACGCGGCTGCTGCTGGCTGGCACGCCGCCGCTGCTGGTCTCGGCGGATAGCCGGCGCGCCGGCGCGGCGGAACAGCTCGCGGCCTTCGCCCGGGTGCTGTCGCTGCCGCTGTCCATCGCCGGCACGTCGGGCTCGCTGGCCAAGGCGCTGGCGCGGGGCGCGCCGGGGCAGCCCGTGCTGGTGGATATGCCGGGCTGCGATCCCTTCGACGATGCCGGCGCCCGCCGCCTTGCCGCGC
>JBIIRI010000150.1:0-8572 GCA_044341625.1 Roseomonas sp. | reverse complement strand
CTAGCCGTGGCGACACCATGCGAGCCAACGCGAACAACGCGCGCGAGTTCGTTGTTCTGGAGTGATAAGTCGGCGCGATCAGAACCGCGCCAGCGCCGCGCCCCAGGTCAGCCCACCGCCAATCGCTTCCATCAGCACCAGCTCGTCCCGGCGGATGCGCCCATCCCGCGTCGCCTCCGCCAGGGCAAGCGGGATGGAGGCGGCGGAGGTATTGGCGTGGCGATCCACCGTGACCACGACGCGCTCCAGCGGCAGGTCGAGCTTGCGGCCCATCGCCTCGATGATGCGAAGATTGGCCTGGTGCGGCACCAGCCAGGCGATGTCGCCCTGGGCAAGGTTATTGGCGGCCAGCGCCTCATCCACCGCGGAGGAGAGCTTGCCGACCGCATGGCGGAACACCTCGCGGCCGGTCATGCGGACTACGCCGGTGCCGCCATTGGATCCCGCCCCGCCATCGACCGACAGAATATCGCCGTGGCGGCCATCGGCATGGAGATGGGTGGACAGGATGCCCCTGCCCCCGGCCTGGTCGTGCGGCACGCCCCGGATGAAGACCGCGCCCGCCCCGTCGCCGAACAACACGCAGGTGCCGCGGTCGGTCCAGTCGACGATCCGGGAATAGACCTCCGTGCCGATCACCAGCGCGCCGCGGGCCTGGCCCGACCTCACCAGCGCATCCGCGACACCCAGCGCATAGACGAAGCCGGTGCAGGCGGCGGCAAGGTCGAAGGCGAAGCCGCGTGTGACGCCAAGCTTGCCCTGGATGCGGGCGGCCGTGGCGGGGAAGGCGCTGTCGGGCGTGGAGGTCGCGACGATGATCGCATCGACATCGCCGATCTCGGCGCCGGCCTGCGCCAGCGCGGCGAGTGCGGCCTGCGCGCCCATGTCGGACGCGGTCTCGCCCTCGGCTGCGATGTGGCGCCGGCGGATCCCGGTGCGCTCGACGATCCAGGCATCGGAGGTGTCGAGGCCCTTCCAGGCCGCGAGCTCATCATTGGTGACGGACCGCGCCGGCAGGTAGCCGCCGGTGCCGTCGATCACGGCGCGGAAGGCGGAAATGGCCTTTTACTCCCTCAGCGCGGCGCGGCGGGGATGCGCGGCGGCGCGGTCTCGGCGAGGCGGGCGATCCCCTCGCGGATGCGATCATTGAAGCGATGCGTCACCATGTCCATCGCCACATCGACGGCATGGGCGAAGCCGACGGCATCGGTGCCGCCATGGCTTTTCACCACCACGCCGTTCAGCCCGATCAGCACCGCGCCATTGTAGCGGCGCGGGTCCATCCATTCGCGGAGCCGGTCGAGGGCCGGGCGTGCCAGCAGGTAGCCGACGCGGGCGGGGATGGAACTGGTGAAGACCTGTCGCAGCAGGTCGCGCATCAGTTTCAGCGCGCCTTCGCCGGTCTTGAGCGCCACATTGCCCGTGAAGCCATCGGTGACGATGACATCCACCGTGCCGGCGGCGATGTCATGCCCCTCGACGAAGCCGCGGAAATTCTCGCCGAAGGCGGAATCCCGGAGCGTCTCCGCCGCCAGCCGCACGCGCTCATCGCCCTTCAGCTCCTCGGAGCCGACATTGAGCATGCCGATGGTCGGCTTGGTGAGGCCAAGGACGGATCGCGCGAAGGCGTCGCCCATCACCGCGAATTCGATGAGGTTGCGGGCGTCGCATTGCACATTGGCGCCGAGGTCGAGCATGACCACGTCGCCGCGTGCCGATGGCCCGATCGCGGCCAGCGCCGGCCGGTCGATTTCCGGCAGCGTCTTCACCACGATCTTCGCCAGCGCCATCAGCGCGCCGGTGTTGCCGGCCGAGACCACGCCGGACGCCTCCCCGGCCGCAACCGCGTCGATCGCGACCCGCATGGAGGAGCCGCGGAGTCGCAGCGCCGCCGTCGGCTTCAGGTCACCCGAGATGACGTCTGGCGCATGGCGGATCGAGCACAGCTTCGCGGCACGCCGGCGTGTGGCCAGCATGCCGGTCAGGCGCGCTTCATCCCCAACCAGCAGGAAGCGGGCATGGGGATGCCGCTCCGCCGCCAGTTCGAGACCATCCAGCACCGAATCGGGCGCATGGTCGCCCCCCATCGCATCCACCGCCAGGGAGAACGCCCCCTGGTGGCTTGGCGCGGGAAGGCTGGTGCCGGATCCGGCCACGTCAGCCACGATCAGGCCCCTCCGTCATGGACGAAGACTGTCGCCAGCCGCCTCGTGTCAGAGGCGGACGGCGCCGCTGGTCTTCTCGGCGGCCACGACTTCGCGACCATCGTAATGCCCGCAATGCGAGCAGACGTGGTGCGGGCGCTTCAGCTCGCCGCAATTCGAGCATTCCTGGTGCGCCGAGGAGCTCAGCGCTTCGTGGCTTCGACGCATCCCGCGGCGGGAGGGCGAAACTTTCTTTTTAGGGACGGCCATGGCGCCGAGCCTTTCCGATCAATGGACTGTCAGGTCAGGTGAGCCGCGCGGATTACCACCGCCATCCCGGCACCGCAAGCGCCGCGCCGCGCCCTTGATGCCCTGCGCGCTAGCCACCGCGCAGTTTTCCCAAGGCGGCGAAGGGATTGGGCTTCGCCGGCGGTTCCGGCTCGGGCTCATCCGGCGCATCGAAGGCGGGCAATTCCGCCCCTTCCGCGCGCGGATAGGGGTCAAGCGCCAGCGCCAGCTGCTCCGCCACCGCCTCACCAAGGTCCACGAGTCCGCCGGAGGTCTCGATCTCATCGGGGCTGTCGGGGTCGTCGTCGCCGGGGGTCTCGCCTTCGCCGAGGAGTCGCAGGTCGATCGGCGCGCGCACCCGCTGGCGTACGGGCGCGAGCGTGACAACGCAGGCCTGCTCGACCTCCGCCACCAGCATCCCCCGCGCACGGATCGAGCCGCCCGTCTCCGGCTCCAGCCGCATCCGGGCGGATAGGCTGCCGATGCCGAGGATGCCGAAGCGCTCGGCCAGGGCGGCGCATTCGGCCGCGGTCGCGTCCAGCGCGACCTCCCGCGGGTCGAGGCCGAGGCGGACAGGGCGGGGAAATTCGGGCTTGATGTCCACGGGAACCGCGCGGCCGGTCAGGCGGGGACAGGGGGGAAGCGTGCCTCCCCCTTCAGCAGCGCGTCGAAGGGCTGTGCAGCCAGCAGGGCATCGGCTTCCGCGACCAGCGCCGCGAGGCGCCCCGCCGCGCCATCCGGCGCCTCGCCGCGCCAGACATTGCGGGCCAGCGCCTCGGCCAGGGCCGCCATGTCGCCGGCGCGCAGCGCCTGGTCATAGGCCTGGGCACGGCCGTGGAAGGCTTCCCACATCTTCTTGACCCGCTTGCCGACGGACAGGTCGCCAACCCCCATCTCCCGCAGGTTCAAATCCATGTCGGCGAACATCGCGTCGAACACGGCTTGGGCCAGGGCCTTCGCGCGTGGGTCGGAGTCGCGGGAGACGCGGCAGACCAGCAGGCCGGTGTGCAGCGACACAAGGTCGAAGCGCCCGTCGAGTGTATCGGGCACCCCGAGCGCCGCGAAGAAGACCGGCTGGCGCGCCTGCGCCACCGCCGCGCCATAGAGCGCGAAGGCGGCGCGTTCATGCGGCTTGCGTCTGAAGAGGCCGAGAAGGCCCATGTCGCTCTCCGAAAGGGGCGGCGCGCATTGACCGGCGCGCGCCGCGATGGCATGCGGCCCACATGGAGCGCAACTGCCCGATGGTCAACGCGTCGTCCTTCCCGGCGCGGCCGGCCCTCGTCCCTGACAGGGTGCCGCGGCGGTCCCGCTCGGCGCCGCGCGGGCTTGCGCTGGCGGCCGCGCTGCTGCTCGGCGGCTGCGCCTGGCTGCCGGACATGCCTCCCCTGCCTGGCACCGACCTGTTCGACACCCCTCGGTCGCTGCGCGGCAACCTGATCGAGGAAGACCAGCTGCAGCAGGTGGTCGTCGGCGTGTCGTCCCGCAGCGACGTGCTCGCCCTGCTCGGCTCGCCCTCCGCCACCAGCACCTTCGACGACAGCGAGTGGTTCTATATCGGCGGCGTCACACGCCAGCGCCCCGGCCGGCTGCTCGGGATCGAGGAGCAGCGCGTGGTCATCCTGCGCTTCGACCAGCGCGGCACGCTGCGCGAGGCCCGCCGCCTTGGGATGGAGGATGGGCGCGAGATCGCGGCGGTCAGCCGCACCACGCCCTCTCCGGGCAATGAGCGCAGCTTCCTGCAGCAGCTATTCGGCAATATCGGCCGCGTCGGCCCTGGGGTGACCGGCGGCCAATCCACCGGGCCGGGCGCGCCTTCCAGCAGCGGCGGCCGCTGAGGCTCCGCCGCAACCCCGCACGGGGCGAGCGGCGGGCCCAGTTCCTCAGGCCGGGCGGGCCATGGGCGGCCGCCGCAGCACCATCACCAGCGAGATCGCCAGCGCCGGCAGCAGCGCGAGGTTGAGCACGTTCCACCCGAAGCCCGCATGCACCGCGCCGGAGCTCAGCGCGGTGAAGGCGACGGTGCCGAAGACCAGGAAATCATTGGTGGCCTGCGCGCGCACACGCTCCGCCGGGCTGTGGCTTTCGCCCAGCAGGTTGGTGGCGCCCTGGAACATGAAGTTCCAGCCCACGCCGAGCAGAACCAGCGCCGCGACGAAATGCCAGAAGGTGACGCCGAGCAGCGCGACCGCCACGCTCAACGCGTTCAGCACGATCCCCCAGGTGATCACGCGCCGCACCCCGAAGCGTCCGATCAACCGCCCCGTGACGAAGCCCGGCGCGAACATCGCGACCGCATGCGCCTGGATGACCGTGGCGCTCGCCGCGACGGCGAAGCCGCAGGCCATCATCTCGAGCGGGGTCGAGGTCATGACCAGGTTCATCGTGCCATAGGCAACGGCCGCCGTGACGGCGGCGGTGATGAAGGTGGGACGGCGGATGATCTCGGCGACCGGCGTCGGACTCGCCTGGCGCGGCGGTGCGGGGGGCAGGCGCACCAGGGTCAGCAGGAACAGGCACAGCACCGGCAGCACGGCGAAGATCAGATAGGTGCCGAGGAACATGAACGGCACGAACAGGTCCTTCGACTGCTTCACCAGTTCCGGCCCGAAGATGGCCGCCATGATGCCGCCGGTCATGACGAGGGAGATGGCGCGCGGCCGATAGGCCGGGGTCGCGACCTCGGCGGCTGCGAAGCGGTAATGCTGGGCGATGCCGAAGCCGATGCCGACCGGCAGGGCGCCGGCCACATACAGCCAGAAGCTGCCCTGCCAGATGCCCGCCGCGAAGACGATGCAGCCGATGGTCGAAGCGATGGCGCCCAGGCTGAACCCCACGCGCCGCCCCAATCGGGCGAAAACGATGCCGGCGGGGATGGAGGCTGCCATCGTCGCCAGCATCTGCACCCCCATCGGCAGGGTGGCCAGCGACTTGTCCTCGGCCAGCGAATAGCCGACCAGCGCGCCCATCGCGACCTGCCCGACGATCGAGGCATTCATCAGCGCCTGGCAGAAGAACAGCAGCCAGACATCGCGCTTCATCAGTCGATCATCGGCGCCGGTCGTGGGGGTGGTCATACCATGTGGCTCCAGCCGGCGGCCGGCAGGTCGAGGGCCGCACCTGTGCCATCCAGCACCCGAACGCCGGCGCCGTCCACAAAATGACCGATGCGCGTCACGGAGGTCTGCGTTGCAGCCGCGGCGGCCAGGACGCGATCCGCATCTCCTGGCGCCGCGGCAAAGAGAAGTTCGTAGTCGTCGCCGCCGCCCAGGATGCGGGCCAACAGCGCCCCATCCGCCGCCACGGCGGCCCGCGCGGGGTCGGATAGCGGCACGGCATCGGCCCGGATCTCCGCCCCGCAGCCAGCGGCGCGGGCCAGGTGGCCGAGGTCCTGCACCAGCCCGTCCGAGACATCCATCGCCGCCCGCGCGATCCCCGCCAGCGCCTGGCCCAGCGCCAGCCGCGGCCGTGGCAGACGGTAGCGGTCGGCCAGATGGGTGTTGGGCGGCAGCCGCCCCGTCAGCGCCAGCAGGCCGAGCGCGCCATCCCCGATAGTGCCGGACACCCAGACCTCGTCACCCGGCCGCGCCCCCGCCCGCCGCAGCGCCCGCCCGGGCTCCACGGTGCCGAGGATGGTGAGCGAGAAGGTCGCCGGCCCCGGCGTAGCGACGGTGTCGCCGCCTAGGACCGACAGGCCGAATTCCGCCTGGTCGCGCGCCAGCCCCGCGACGAAGGCTGCGATCCAGCCATCCTCCGTGCCCCGCGCGAAGCCGCAGGTCATCAGATAGCCGAGCGGCGCGGCGCCCATGGCGGCGAGGTCGGACAGGTTCACCCGCAGCAGCTTCCGCCCGATGGTCTCCGGCGGATCGTCAGGCAGGAAATGCACGCCGGCCACCATCGCATCGGCCGCCAGCACCAATTGCTTCCCCGCCGGCGGCGTCAGCAGCGCGGCATCGTCCGAAAGGTCCAGCGCGCCTTCACCGGCCAGCGGGCGAAAATGGCGGGCGATCAGGGCGAATTCGGCGGGCAGCGTCATCCCACCCTCACCCGCGCCCGCCGCGCGTCACGGGCGCCCGAACTCATCCGCGCGGAAGCGCCGCGCCAGGGCCTCCAGAACGCCATTGGCGAATTTGGGCTCGTCGCCCAGGAAGAAGCCATGCGCGATGTCGAGATATTCGTTGATCACCACGCGCATCGGCGGATCGTTCGGCACCATCAGCTCGGCCGTCGCCGCCCGCAGCAGGGCGCGCAGCACGGGGTCGAGCTTCTCCAGCGGCCAGTCCTTGGACAGCACCTCGCCCAGCGCGGCGTCGATCTGCTCGATATTGCCCGCCGTCGCACGGACGAGGCGGGCAAACAGCCGCACATCGGCTTCCGGCACCCGGCCTTCGGGGTAGCCATCCTCGGCCTCGTTCGGGCCGATCCGGTGGCGGACGAATTGCTCGATCACCGTCTCGGGGTTCTCGCCGGCCTGCTCGGATTGGAACAGGGCCTGGACGGAGGCAACGCGCGCGCCGGTGCGCGGTCTGCCGGCGGCGGGCTTGCGGCCGCTCATCGTGCCCACCGCCGGCCCAGGGCGATCTGGCCGACCAGCGCATGGGCCGCCTCGGCGCCCTTGTTCATCCGGTCGTCACGCGACCGGGCAACCGCCTGATCCAGCTGGTCCACCGTCAGCAGCCCGAAGCCAAGCGGCACGCCGGTCTCGGCCGAGATGTCCATCACGCCATGGCAGACGGCATCGCAGATGAAGCTGTAATGGTCGGTCTCGCCGCGCACGACGCAGCCCAGCAGCAGGAAGCCATCCCAGCCCCCGCGGCGCACCGCCATCCGCAGCGCCGCCGGCAGTTCATAGGCGCCGGCCACATCGACCACGTCGAGCACCGCATCCACATCGCGCAGCACCTTCGCCGCGCCGGCCAGCATGCCGCCGACCACATCGGCATAGTAGGGCGCCTGGATGACCAGCACCCGCGCCGGCGGGCCTTCGAGCCGGGCTATAGTGCGCTCCGGCGAGTCCTGTGTGCTCATACTAAATGCACGAAGGATTCACCTTCGTGCCCCTCAGACGCCGGGCGGGCCGCATCCGCGGCCCTTGGCTTCGCGGCACAAGCCGCGGGCGCCGTTCGGCGCCTCGGCCCTTCGGGCCGCAAGTCGGAACTTCGTGCGCTGAGTCTCACGTCACATCCTTCGGGATCGGCCGGGTCTCGACGACGGTCAGCCCGTAGCCTTCGAGACCCACCACGGGGCGCGGGTTGTCGGACAGGCGGATGATGTCGCGCAAGCCCAGATCGGCCAGGATCTGCGCCCCAATCCCATAGTCGCGCAATTCGGGCGCCGTGGCGCGCTTTTCGCGCCGGGCGCGGATCGCCTGGGACAGGCCATCGGCCCGCCAGTCGCGCAGCAGCACCACGACCCCCCTGCCCTCCGCCGCGATGGCCTTCATCGCCGCGTGCAGCTCATCCTCCGCACGGCCCGCCACCAGGTCGCGCAGCATGGACGCCGCATGCATCCGCACGAGCGTCGGCTCGGGCCGCGAGAGGTCGCCCTTCACCAGCGCCAGGTGCTCGCCATGGTCGAGGGTCGAGGCATAGACGATCACGCGCCAGCTGCCGCCCACACCCTCGATCTGGCCTTCCTCCTCGCGCTTCACCAGCCTTTCGGTGCGACGGCGATGGGCGATCAGGTCGGCGATGGTACCGAGCTTGAGGTTGTGGCGCTGGGCGAAGGCGACCAGGTCGGGCATCCGCGCCATGGTGCCGTCATCGTTCATGATCTCGCAGATCACGCCGGACGGGTTCAGCCCCGCGAGGCGGGCGAAATCCACCGCCGCTTCCGTATGGCCCGCGCGCACCAGCACGCCGCCATCGCGCGCGACCAGCGGGAAGACATGGCCCGGCGTGACGATGTGTTCCCGCCCGAGTTCCGGATTGATGGCAACCGCGACGGTCCGGGCGCGGTCGGCGGCGGAGATACCGGTGGTCACGCCGTCACGCGCTTCGATGGAGACGGTGAAGGCGGTCTGGTGCCGCGTGCCGTTCGACTGCGCCATCAGCGGCAGGCCGAGCTGCTCCACCCGCGCCCGCGTCATGGTCAGGCAGATCAGGCCGCGGGCGAAGCGGGCCATGAAGTTGATGGCGTCGGGT
>JBIIRI010000264.1:0-2511 GCA_044341625.1 Roseomonas sp. | reverse complement strand
GGAGGAAACGCGGCCGAGGCAGCCGACCTTGAACAGCGGCGGTTCCGCCCCGTCGCGGGGCTGGGAGGGATCGCCCTGCACCATGCCGAGCATCCGCCCAGCGGCCATCGCATCCTCCACCATCGCCAGATAGCGAGGTTCGAAGATGTTGAGCGGCAGGCGGCCCTGGGGCAGCAGCAGCGCGCCGGACAGCGGGAAGACCGGGATCTCCGCGGGAAGCGCCGCGAAACTGGGATGGAAGGGAGGCATCGGCTCCTGCTCGGCCGCGTCGCGCGGCCCCGCGCCGCCTGGCCCACCCGCCCCCGCCGGACCCGGATCATCCCGGGACCGGCGCGGCTGGCAGCTTCAGCGGAACAGAAGGGTGGAGAGCTTCCGCCGTCCCGCAAGGGTCGCGGGGTCATCGAAACCCCAGGCCTCGAAGAACTTCAGCAATTGCTTGCGCGCGGCTTCCTCGCCCCAGGCCTTGTCGCGCTTGATCGCATCGACCAGCGCATCCACCGCCTGGCCGCGTTCGCCCATCCCGTTCAGCGCGACCGCGAGGTCGATGCGCGCGGCGTGGTCATCCGGGTCGGCCGCCAGCCGCTGCTGGAACTCGCCGAGCTTCTCCTGCGCGCGGCGGCCCTCGATCGCGAGGTCGAGCGCGGCGCGGACGGAGGCGATCTCCGCATGGCCGCGCAGCTTCTCCGGCACTTCCTCATCCAGCACCAACCGCGCCTGGTCTTCCTCGCCCAGCGCCATCAGGGAGCGTGCGAGGCCGGCGAAGGCCTCGGCGTTCTCGGGCTCGGCTTCCAGAAGCCCGGCAAACAGGTTCAGCGCGCCCTGGTGGTCGCCGGCCTCCGCGGCGGCCTTGGCCTCCGCCAGCAGATCGGCGCCGGGCAGGGATCCGCCGCCGGCCTTCAGCAGGGTCTCGATGAACTTCTTCACCTCGCCCTCGGGCAGCGCGCCCTGGAACAGGTCGGCGATCTGGCCCTTCACGAAGCCGACGACGGTCGGCACGGATTGCAGCGGCAGGCCCATCTGCGCCAGCTGCTGGACCAGCTCCCGGTTCTTGTCGATGTCGATCTTCACCAGCCGCACGCGGCCCTGCGCGGCGCGCACCACCTTCTCGAGCGTGGGCGTCAGCGTCTTGCAGGGGCCGCACCAGGTCGCCCAGAAATCGACCAGCACCGGGACCTGGCGGCTCGCCTCCACCACATCCTGCATGAAGTTGCGCTGGTCGCCGTCCTTGATGATGTCGGTGGCGGCGGCGCCACCGGGCGCGGTCTGGCGGGTCGGGTCGAAGATCACGTCCATCACAGGCATTCCCCAAATCTGTGGGCGGATAGATGCGCGGCGCCGGGCCGGAGGACAAGGCGGGCGGATGCGATGAAGCGGCGGGCTTCCCCTCCGCCAGGGGGATCAGCCGGGCGGGGGCGGGTCCACGATCTCCGGCGCATGGCCGAGGTGGCGGAGGAAGCGCAGCAAATCCCCCGGCCGGATCGCGGTGGTCATGGTGTTGGTCAGCGGGTGGCAATTCACCCACTCGAACGTCTCCATCAGGACGCGGTCGAAGACCGGGCGCACCGCGCCGGGGGCGGCGTTCACAAGGCCGAAGGGCGTGACGGAGCCGGGCGTGACGCCGAGCTGGGCGAACAGATCCTCGGCCGGGGCGAAGCCCACCCGCGCCACGCCGAGCCCGCGCGCGAGCGCGTTGACGGAGACGCGCCGCTCCTCCTCCAGCACCGCCAGCAGGAAGGGGCCGTCGCCCTTCTGGGGGCGGAGGAACAGGTTCTTCGTATGCCCGCCGGGCAGATCGGGGCGCAGGGCGCGGCTTTCCTCCACGGTGAAGACCGGCGGATGGCTGACGGTGCGATGCGGGATGCCGAGCGCATCGAGGCGCGCGAGCAGGCTTTCGGGGGTCTCGGGCATGGGGGGCCTGGGCGTGGGGATCGGGGAAGAAGGTCAGAAGCAGAAGGCGGGCGCGCCGGTCTCCGCGATGTCGTAGCCGGTCAGGCGCGCCGCCCTTGCGGCGAATTCGTCGCGCCGCGCGAAGCGCAGCAGGCGCTGCATCGGCGCGCCGAAGTAATGCCGCCGCTCCATCACCAGGTCGAATCGTTCGCGGAACAGGGGCAGGAAATGGAGCCCGCGCGCCGCCGCCGCCGCCGCGATCCCGAAGCCCGCATAGGCGCGGCCTTCCTGCACCGCCGCCGCAACCTCATCCTCGGCCAAGGCGGGTTCGGGCAGGAAGCGGACGGCATCCAACCGGATTCCGGCCTCTCCCAGCAGATGCACCAGCAGCACATGGCTGCCCGCGCGGGATTGCCGCCCGGCGACCATCAGGCCCGGCCGGGTCAAATCCTGGATGCCGGCGATGCCCTGCGGATTGCCGGGGGGCAGGATCAGGCCCTGCGCCCGCCAGGCCCAGACGATGCCGACCATGGGGCGACGCGGCAGGGCCTCTCGGACGGCGGGTTCGTTGAACTCGCCGGTATCGGGGTCGCGCAGATGGATCGCGGCGGCCATCGCGTCGCC
>JBIIRI010000149.1:0-8690 GCA_044341625.1 Roseomonas sp. | reverse complement strand
TGGTCGATTCGTCGCGCCCGACTTCCCGCCGCTGACGGAGTGCCACGATCTGGAAGCCGCCGGGCACCCGGATGGCGCCGCTGACCGCGCCGGGGGGCATCTGGGTCACGACGCGGGCCACTTCGGGGTCCAGCGCTTCCGTGCCCACCCAGCCCATGTCGCCGCCCTGCAGCGCGCTCTGCGCCTGGCTGAACTGGGTCGCGACGATGGGGAAGGGGCTGCCGGCGCGCAACTGGCCGACGATGTCGTTCACGAAGCGCCGCACATCCGCTTCCTCCCCCGGGTCATCCAGCGGGATGAAGATCTCGGAGACAAGGTATTCGGGCTGGCCGGTGCGGGCCCGCTGGTTGGTGATCCAGTCGTTGATCTCGTCTTCGGTCGGCGTCGCCTGGCGGCCCAGCAGGGCGCGCACCAGGCGGCTCCAGCCGATCTGCGCGCGCAGCTGGTCGTAGAGCACCCGCGGCGGCACCCCGGCGGCGCGCAGGTCCGCCACGAGGCTGCCGGCCGGCGCGTTGTTGCGCCGTTCGAGGTCCGCGATGGCGGCCGCGATATCCTCGTCCGAGACCACGCCGCGGCGGCGCTGCACTTCCTGCTGGCGCAGCCTTTCGTCGATCAGCAGCCGCGTGATCTGCGGCGTCAGGCGGTCGAGCACCTGCGGGGAGGCCGGCAGGCCGGAGGTGATGGCGAAAAGCCGCCGCCGCCCATCCACATCCGCGCTGGTGACGATGTCGCCATTGACCACGGCGACGATACGGCTCTCCTGCGCCGCCGCGGGCGGCGGGGCGAGCGGGCCGGCCAGCAGGGCGGCGAGCAGCAGGGCGCGGGCGAGGAGGCGCATATGCTTCTCCTAGGCGTGCGGCGCGGCGGAGGGAAGGGGGCCGTGCGCGCGGCCTGCCAAGCGGCGGGCCGCCGGGCCCGGCGTGGCCCCTGGATCAAGACCCTGAGATGCCATCCCAGGCCCTCCCCCCAGCGTCCCAAACCAACCCGTGTCCGGCCTCGGGCGCCGCCGCGGCTTTGCCGCGGCAACGCAGCGCGGCCACGCAGGACCGGTAAACAGGCCGGGGCCCCCGCAAAGCCGCGAAGCGGTTGTGTAGGGAGCGCTACATCGCCCGGATGCCGAAATCGCCCACCGTCTTCAGCGTGACGCGGAACATGAGCACGGTGCTGCCCGGATATTCCGCGTTGCGCCCGGGGTCTTCCGCCCAGCGCCGGGCGAACAGCGTCTCGAAGACCAGGCACTCATCCTCATAGGCGAGGCTCGCCGCGGCCGAGACCGGCTGGTCGCTTGAGAAATCATAGCGGCCGAAGCCGCCGATCCGCCAATTCTCGGTCAGCCGCAACTGGCCGCCCAGGCTCCATTCATCGCGTTTCGCGTAGCTGCCATTGGGCGGCGGATCGCTGCCGAGATAGCCCGCCGTGACCGAGAAGCGGCCGGCGAAGACGGTGCCCGAGACGTCCCAGAGGTTGGGCTCGAGTCCCTCCCCATCCAGCCGGGTCCGCCCGAGCACTTCGAACCATGGCACCGGCGCCAGTCGCGCCCGCGCCACCCAGTCCGAGGCGCGGTTCTCGAGCCCGGAGCCGACGGGAAAGACCGCATCCTCCGTCGCGCGGAAGCTGCGACCCACCAGGCCTTCCACCTGCCCGCCATTGGGGAACAGCCAGGCGCTGCGCAGCGCCGCATCCACCCGCGTGCCGCCTTCCTGTCGGTCGCGGCCGGGAAAGCGGTTCAGCGCGAAGAGGTTGGCGTCGGTGAATTCGAGGTCGAGGCTGTCTTCCGGCGGGATCGCGGATTGCAGCCCGGTGGCGGGGCCGGTCACGACCTGCACGCGCGGCTCGATCACCTGCGCGCCCCATTCGCCCGCCGGGCGCATCAGCGGCCAGCGCCAATCCACCGCCGCGCGGACATTGCCCGACACCCAGCTGCCATCCGCCCCCGACGGGCCGTTGAAGGGCGGCTCGTTCAGTTCCGAGACATGGCCGGCCAGCAGGTCGGCGCGCCCGCGCAGGGTCCAGATCTGACCCTGGCTGCCCATGATCGGCAATTCATAGCCCAGCCGCGTCCCCACCCGGCGCGAATCGGTGCCGGCATCGCGCAGCAGGGAGTAGGCCTGGGTGTCGAGGGTGAAGCGCCCGCCCGCGCGGTCGGTGGGGAAGACCCATTCGGCGTAGCCGAAGGGCAGCACAAAGGGGATCTGCCCCGTGCCGCTGCGGTTGATCACGCTTTGGTACAGGCGCGAGTCGAAGCGCGCATAGCCCTCGATCCCCCAGAAGCCTTCCAGGAAGGCGTTGGAGGTCAGCACCTGCGGCGAGCCATAGCGCCAGGTGCTAAGATAATCGCGCGACGAGGTGCGATTGAGCCCGAAGCCGGCGCGCCAGGTCTCGTCCAGCGCGAAGGCGCCGTTCAGGAAGACGTGCCAGCCGAGCCCCTCCACATCCACGTCGCTGCCCCGCAGGTTGCCGAGCGAACCGTCGAGGTTGACGACACCGCTGTTGAAGCGGCGCCGGTAGCCGAGGCCGAGATTGCCCGTCTGCAGGGTCGAGAGCTGCGCCGTCAGCAACGCGTCCGACTGCTCGTCGATCGCCCAGTAGAGCGGCTGGGAGACGAAGCCGCCGAGCAACTCCGTGTAGCCGAAGGTGGGCGAGAGGAAGCCCGTGACGCGCGGTGCATCGGGTGCCGCGTGGCTGAGATATGGCGTCCAGATCAGTGGCCAGCCGCCGAATTCCACCGCCGCGTCGCGGTAGCGGATGCGCTGTTCGTCCTGGTGCAGGCTGGCGATGCGCGCCCTGAGCTGCCACAGCGGCGGCCGGTCCGGGTCCTCGGTGCAGAGGTTGCAGGGCGAATAGACCACGCGGGCAAGGTCGGTGACGCGCCCATCCGTGCGCCGCGCGCCGGCGGCGGCAACCCGCGCATTGGCCGCCAGCAGGCCCCTGATCCCTTCGAGCGCGGCATCCCGCATGCCCCCCGACAACTCCGCACGGTCGGCGAACAGCACCTGTCCGTCGGCCTCGATCAGCACGACATTGCCCTCGGCGGTCGCGACGCCGGTATTGCGGTTGTAGGTGAAGCGGTCGGCGCGCAGCACGCGGTCGCCCTGCCATGCCTCTACCCGTCCACGGGCGGTGACGGTGCCGCTGTTCTGGTCGAACTCCACCTCATCCGCCGTGAAGGTCACCGGTTCGCCGGGCGCGGCCATGCGGGCTTCGAACAGGTCGGATTGCGCCGTCGCCGCGCCGGGGACGAGGGGGACGAGGAGGGCGGCAAGGCCCGCCAGCACGGCCAGGCGCAGCTGCGGTGTGCGCGCCATCAGCCATCCTCCAGGTGCAGCACGAGCCCGACCGCCAGCAGCAGCCCCGACAGCGCGGGTGCCCAGGCGGCGAGGATCACGGGCAGGGACCCAGCCTCTCCGAATTCAGCGGCGACGCGGTCGATCACGAACAGGGCGAAGCCTGCCGCGACGCCCGCCGCGATGGTCTGTGCGACCCCGCCGCGTCGCGTGTGGCGCATCGAGAAGCCGGCCGCGAGCAGCGCCATGGCCAGCGACAGCAGCGGCAGGGCGAGCAGGGAATGGAACTGGATCCGGTGGCGCACGGCGGAAAAGCCGGCTTCCTCCAGCACGCTGATGAAGCCGGGCAGCGACCAGACATCCAGCGTTTCGGGGGAGGCGAAGCTGTCCTCGATCCGTCCCGGCGTCAGCTCCGTCGGGAATTCGATGCGCGCTGGCGGCGTCGCCTGGCGGTCGGCGCCGAAGACCACCGCATCCTCCAGCACCCAGCGCCCGGGCGCGAGCAGGGCGCGCGGCGCTTCGATCCGCGCCAGCGGGCGGTCCGCCTCGGACATGCGCCAGACCGTGACGCCGTGCAGTTCGAAGCGCGGCGCCGCGCGGCGCGGATCGGCCGCCCGCGCTGCGACGGGGCGGCCGGAGATGATCGCGACGCCCTGCGCCTCGATCCCCCGGTCGGATTGGCGGAGCCAGAGCCGCCCGCCCGCCAGCGTGGTCAGGCCGCCGCCGGACCGCAGCTTCGTGAACTCGATCCGCTCCGCCCGCGCGAGCAGCATCGAAGAGAGCGGCGAAAGCCCCGCCGTTGCCGCCGTGCCGAGTGCCACCGCGACCAGGAGCGGCCCCGCCAGGAATCCCCAGGCCGAGACCCCCGCCGCCCGCGCCACGATCAGCTCCGAAGACCGCGTGAGGCGCCAGAAGGCGATGATGCCGCCCAGCAGGATGGCGAAGGGCAGGATCTGCAGCGCGACGAAGGGCAGGCGCAGCGCGGCGACGGTCGCTGGAATGTCGAAGCCGATCTCCGGCCTTGTCGCGGCGCGCCGCAGCAATTCGATGAAGTCGAACAGCGCGACGAGCCCGGTCAGCGCCGCCAGCGTCGCCACTGTCGCGCCAAGAAAGCCCCGCGCGACATAAAGGGAGAGCGTCGGCGTGAAGGTCATGCGGCCGCCGCCCGGCGCGGGCGCATGCGCGGCCAGCCCGGCGCGCCCAGCAGCCACCACAGCGCCACCACCCCAGGCAGCGTGGCATGCGTCCAGACCAGCCACACGGCATCATTGTCGCGCGTGGCCAAGTTGTTGAGCGTGAGGCCTGCCGCCACCAGCCCGACCGTGACACCGATCCCGACCGCCAGCCGCACCCCGCCGCCATGCCGCCGGAACTGTCCCGTCAGCGCGACGGCCAGCGCGACCAGCGCATAGCTCATGGCGCTGACCGGCGCGGCCAGGCGCTGATGCGCTTCCGCGTAGAAGCGCGCGATCGTGTTGGGCCGCAGCCCTTCGGCGGGGTCGGGTGAGAGCAATTCGTGCAGGCCCCGCTCGCGCATGTCGCGCGACCGCACCTCCTCCGTCCGTGCGGCGCGGGCCAGGTCGAGGCTGTTCTCGGTGAAGGACAGCACCGTCAGCCGCGGCGGCTGGCCCGGCGCCGGCCGTTCCAGCTGCTGGCGCACGCCGTTCACCAGCACCACGCGCGGGGCTTGCGGGGTCGCGGTGATGCGCCCTTCCTCCGCCAGGATCGTCACCGGCTGGCCGGCATCGCGCGCATCATGCACCAGGATGCCGCGCAGCGTGCCGTCGCGCCCGCGTTCGCGGGCATAGACCGTGAGGTCGGCGCCGACCGAGGAGAAGACGCCTTCCTGCAGCAGGATCGCGGCCATCTGGTTCCGGATCTCGAACTGCCACACCCGGAAGGCGCCGTGGGAGAGCGGGACGAGCCAAAGCTGCAGCCCATAGAGGATCCCGACCGAGGCCAGCGCCACCACGATCCCCGGCCGCGCCAGCCGCAGCTGCGACAGGCCGGCGGCGCGCATCACCACGATCTCACGATCCGCGTTCATGCGGACATAGGTGAACAGCACCACGATGAAGGTCGTGATCGGCATGATCACCGCGACGAAGCCGGGGAGCATCAGGCTGGTCAGTTCCAGGAACACGAAGAAGGACAGGCCGCGATCCAGCACCAGTTCGATGAAGCGGAGCGACTGGGTGAGCCAGACCAGCGCCGCCAACCCGGTCGTCACCGCCAGCAGCGCGACCGCCAACTGGCGCAGGATGTAGCGGTCGATTTTTGTCACGACCGCCCTCAAACGCCGGGCGGCGGCTCCGCCGCCTTGGCTTCGCGCAGGCGGCTGGCGCGCCAGATGCTTCTGTCGGTTTGTGCGCGGCGGCCATTCGGCCGCTCGGCCGCTGCGCGGCCGCCTGCGCCCTTTCTGCTCGGTCCCTGTCTTGTCACGGCAGGACCTTGCCCGGGTTCATGATGCCCTTCGGGTCCAGCGCCGCCTTGATCGCGCGCATTGCCGCAAGCTCCGCCCCCCCGCGCCAGGCTTCCATCATGTCGGTCTTGAGGCGGCCGACGCCGTGTTCGGCGCTGAAGGACCCGTCGAGGTCGCGCACGATCTCGTTCACGCAGTCCATGATGTCGTGGCCGCGCGCCAGGAAGCCCGCGGGGTCCATGCCCTCGGGCTGTTCCAGGTTCATGTGGATGTTGCCGTCGCCGATATGGCCGAAGGGCACGGGGCGGCTGCCGGGGATCAGCGCCACCAGCGCGGCGGAGCAGCGGCGGATCATCTCCGGCACGCGGGAGACGGGGACGGAGACGTCGTTCTTGACCGAGGCGCCTTCGCGCTTCTGCGCCTCAGGGTGTTCTTCGCGGATGCGCCAGATCTTCTGGGCCTGGGCGTCCGATTCGGCCAGCGCGGCGTCCAGCACCTCGCCCGCCTCCATCGCCTCTGCCAGCACCGTCTCCGCCATCTCCCGCAGCCCGGCATCGGGGCGGGGGGAGGCGAGGTCCACCAGCACGTAATGATCGGCGCGCGCGCCGAGCGGCAGGCTCACGCCCTCGATATGCCGGATGGCGAAATCGACCCCGAGGCCGGACATGTATTCGAAGGCGCGTACGGCGCTGTCGTCGCGTTCGCGGAAGCGGCGGAACAGGCCGAGTGCCGCATCCTCATCCGCCACGGCGCAGAAGGCGACCGCCGTATCACGCGGGCGGGGGAACAGCCGCAGCACGGCGCCTGTGACGATGCCGAGCGTACCCTCCGCACCCACCAGCAGGTGGCGCAGCGCATAGCCCGTATTGTCCTTCCTGAGGCGCCGCAGCCCGTTCCAGATCGTGCCGTCCGGCAGCACGGCCTCGACGCCGAGCATCAATTCGCGCGCATTGCCGTAGCGCACCGTGGTGTTGCCGCCGGCATTGGTGGACAGCACGCCACCGATCGTCGCCGTGCCTTCGGCGCCGAGGCTCAGCGGGAACAGGCAGCCGGCGTCCGCCGCCAGCGTCTGCGCGGTCTTCAGCACCATCCCCGCATCGACCGTCATGGTCATGTCGGCCGTATCCAGCGCCCGCAGCCGGTTCATGCGCTGGAGGCTCAGCACCAAATGCCGCCCCGTCTCATCCGGTGTCGCGCCGCCGACCATGGAGGTGTTGCCCCCCTGGGGCACCACCGGCGTCCCGGTCTCGGCGCAGAGCCGGATGACGGCCGCCACTTCCTCGGTCGTGGCGGGCCGGGCGACGGCGAGAGCGGCGCCTTGGTACAGGCCGCGCCAATCGGCCAGATGCGGGGCGATGTCGGCGGCGTCGGTCAGCAGCCCGCGCGGGCCGAGGATGGCGGCAAGCCGGTCGCGCAGCGCGGGGGGGATGTGGGTGTCGGGCATGGCTGCCCCCGTATAGCCCCGGCGGAGCGGGCTGTCGCCCTTGGAGGCCCGTCGCCCTTACAGGAAGGCCGCCCCGGCCAGCGCGCCGGCCCCGAGCACCCAAAGCGGGCTGCGGTCGCTGCGCCAGACGAACAGGGTGGAGCCGAGCGTCAGCGCCACAGCCAGCCAGCCGCTGGCCGCCGCCTGCCCCAGTAGGATGCCAGACGCCAGGATCAGCCCGACCGCGACCGGGACCAGCCCCTTCTCCACCAGCCGCATGCCGCGGTTGGAGGACAGCCTGGCGCGCACCCGGCAGAAACCATAGGCCAGCAGGCCCGATGGCACGGTCATAGCGGCGGTTGCGACCAGCAGCCCCGTGAGGCCCGCCACATGCCAGCCGATCAGCCCCACCACCAGCACATTCGGCCCCGGCGCCGCCTGGGCCAGGGCGAAGAGCTGGGTGAAGCGGGCATCGCTCATCCAGCCATGCACATCGACGGCCAGCCGGTTCATCTCCGGCACCACCGCGATCCCGCCGCCAACCGCGATCAGCGAGATCGCCAGGAAGCCGATGGCCAATTGCCAGAGGACGCCATCATCCTCGCTCATCGGCCGCCCCCCTTGGTCCGCATCGCCCACCAGGCGGCGCCGATGCCGAGAGGGGCGAGCCCGAGCACGATCGCCGGCAGCGGCACGCGCAGCAGCGCGCCCGCCACCGCCGCGAGCCCCACCACCACCAGCGGCAGCGCGGGCTTCAGGTTCTGCACGATCTTGAGCGCGGTGCCGATCACCATCCCCGCCGCCGCCGCCGCCGTGCCGGCCAGCACGGCCTTGACCAGCGGCAGCTCCCCCCAGCGGTCATGCGCGATGGCGAGCAGGACCAGCACGCAAAGCGGCCCGCCGAACAGGCCGAGCGTCGCCGCCAGGGCGCCGGCCGCGCCGCGCCAGCGCTCGCCCAGGAAGATCGCGACATTCAGCGCGTTCGGCCCGGGCAGCGCCTGGCCCAGCCCCAGCACCTCCGCGTAATCCTGGTCGGTGACCCAGCGCTTTTCCTCGACCAGGGTGCGTCTGGCCCAGGCATTGACGCCGCCGAAGCCCATCAGCCCGATGCCGAGATAGGCGAGGAAGATCTGGCTGACGGTCGGACGCGGCGCGGCATCGGCGGGCATGGGCCCAGCGGAGCGCGCCGGGGCGGGGGGATCAAGCCCCATTCAACCCCCCATTCACCCGCCCATGATCCCCCTGGGCGCCGCCGCCCGGGCCAGGCGGTCATTGATCGCCGCCCCGAGCCCGGCATCCGGCACCGGCATCGCCGCGATGCGGGTCAGCCCCAGCCGGCGCCCCTCCGCATCCAACCAGCGCAGCCCGGCAAACAGCCGCCGCGCCGCTTCCTGCGGGTCGCCGGATGGCGAGAGGTTCCACATCGCCCCGGCCCCCGGCAGCGGCCGTGGCCCGAAGGCGAGCAACGCTTCCCCGGGCCCGGTCTCGGTGGCGTCGAGCCGGACGGGCAGGGACGGCGCGTAATGGGACAGCAGCATCCCCGGCGAGCGGAGATTGCGCG
>JBIIRI010000065.1:0-18809 GCA_044341625.1 Roseomonas sp. | reverse complement strand
GCCCCCCCCCCCCCCCCCCCCCCCCCCCCCCCCCCCCCCCCCCCCCCCCCCCCCCCCCCCCCCCCCCCCCCCCCCCGCGACCAAGTTGACCGAAAAGGCGCCGCCGAATTTCGGACAAATGCACGGGGCGCTGCAGACGGGGCGGCGGATTCGGACAAATGCGCCCGCCCACGCCACCTACAGCAGCGCCAATTGCTGGGGCGCGGTCTCTGGCGCGCGGAACTGGCTGCAATCCAGCGCGGCGCTCATCCGGCCCCGCCCATCCAGGCCGAAGCGGCTGAGCGCGAGGCGGAAGCGCTGCGCGAGCAGGTCCGCATAGGCCCCGGTGCCGGTCTGGCGCTGGCCGAAGCGGCTGTCATACAGCTGCCCGCCGCGCGTCTCCCGCACCAGCGCCAGCACCCGCGCGGCGCGGTCCGGGTGGTGCCGGGCGAGCCAGGATTCGAACATGCCCCGGATCTCGAGCGGCAGGCGCAGCAGCACATAGCCCGCCCGCCCCGCCCCGGCGCGGGCCGACATCTCCAGGATCCGCTCCAGCTCCGCGTCGTTCAGGCCAGGGATCATCGGCGCCGCCAGCACCCCCACCGGCACCCCCGCCTTGGCCAGGGCCGAGATCGCCTCCAGCCGCTTGAGCGGGGACGCCGCGCGGGGTTCCATGGCGCGGGCCAGCTTCAGGTCCAGCGTCGTCACCGACAGGCACACATGCACCAGGTTCCGCGCCGCCAGCCGCTGCAGGATATCGAGGTCGCGCAGCACCCCGGCCGATTTCGTCACGATCGTCACCGGATGGCCGAAGCGCTCCAGCACCTCCAGCACCCGCCGCGTGATGCCAAGCGTGCGTTCGACCGGTTGGTAGGGGTCGGTATTCGCCCCCAGCGCCACCGGCTTCGCCTGGTAGCCGGGCTTCGCCAGCTCCTTCTCCAGCAGCTCCGGCAGGTCGGGCTTGAACATCAGCCGCGTTTCGAAATCGAGGCCGGGGGACATGCCGACATAGGCGTGGGCGGGGCGGGCATAGCAATAGACGCAGCCATGCTCGCAGCCGCGATACGGGTTCAGCGACCGGTCGAAGCCGATATCGGGGCTGTCGTTCCAGGACAGGGCGGATTTCGCCTTTTCCCGGATCAGCTCGGTCGGCAGGGGTGGCAGGTCGCCGAATTCGGCCGCGAGCGTGCCCCAGCCATCGTCCCAGGCCTCGGTGCGCGTGGCGTCGAAGCGCACCGGGGGGTTGGTCACCGCGCCTCGGCCCTTGCGGGCCAGGACGGGCATGGCGAAAGCTCCTCCATCCGGCATGATCGCGGTTCCGTTCCCGATGTGTTCACGTGGGAGGGTGCGGAAACCGCCCTGGGACGTCAAGAACAAAATACGAATTTCTTGCCGCCTGAAGCCCCCGTGACCCGGCGGCGCGCATGATCCCTGACTTGTCCGTCGTCATCCCGGCGCTGAACGCGGCCGCCGGCCTGCCGGCGACCCTCGCCGCGCTGGGCGACACGCCGGCGGAGGTGGTGGTGGTGGATGGCGGCAGCGCCGATGGCACCGCCGATCTCGCCGCGCGCGGCGGCGCGCTTGTCGTGCTGGCACCGCGCGGGCGCGGCGGCCAGCTGGCGGCCGGCGTCGCCGCGGCGCGCGGGCCCTGGCTGCTGCTGCTGCACGCCGACACCGTGCTGGCCCCCGGCTGGGCGGATGCGGTGCGGGATGCGATGCGCGATCCCGGCCGCGCGGCCTATTTCCGCTTCGCGCTGGACGATGCGGCGCTGGCCGCGCGCCGGCTGGAACGGGCGGTCGCCTGGCGCTGCCGGGTGTTCGCGCTGCCCTATGGTGACCAGGGGCTGCTGATCCACCGCGACCTGCTTGGGGCGGCAGGTGGCATCCGTCCCTTGCCGCTGATGGAGGATGTGGACCTCATCCGCCGCCTGGGCCGCGCACGGCTGGCGGCGTTGCCGGTCGCGGCGGTCACCAGCGCGGCGCGCTGGCGCGCCCAGGGCTATCTGCGGCGATCCGCGCGGAACCTCGGCTGCCTTGCCCTCTGGTTCCTCGGCGTGCCGCCGCGCATCATCGCGCGGGTCTATGCGGCCAAGGGTGCGGCCAAAGGTGCGGACAGGGGCGCGAGCAAGGGCTGATGCGGGGCGATGTGGTCATTCTGTTCGCGCGCGCCCCGCGCCTCGGCGCGGTGAAGCGGCGCCTGGCGCGAGGCATTGGCGCGATGGCGGCGCTGCGCTTCTACCGCGCCCAGCTGGCCCGCACGCTGCGCCTGGCCCGCGATCCGCGCTGGCGGGTGGAATTGGCGGTCACGCCCGACCACGGCGCCGCGCGCTGGCCGCGGGGCGTCGCGCGGGTGCCGCAGGGGCAGGGCGATCTCGGCGCCAGGATGGGCCGCGCGCTTGGGCGGCATCGGCGCGCGGTGCTGGTCGGCAGCGACATCCCTGGCCTGTCGCGGGACGACATCGCAGCGGCGTTCCGCGCGCTCGGCCGGGCGGATGCGGTGTTCGGCCCGGCCGAGGATGGTGGCTACTGGCTGGTCGGGCTCGGCCCCCGCCGCCCGGCAAGGCCCTTCGCGGCGGTGCGCTGGTCCACCCGGTACGCGCTGGCCGACACGCTGACGAATTTCGCCGGCCGCCGCGTCGCGCTGCTGCGAACCTTGCGCGACGTGGACACCGCCGCCGACCTCGCCGCGATCCGCCGCGCGCGCCGTTAATCCTCGCGCAAGCCCGGCCCTCGCAGGCTGTGCGCGGAGGACATCATGACCGAGACCGACCCGGCGCGCGAACACCGCCTCGCCATCGCGAAGCATCTGGCGGAGTTGCACAAGCTGCACCTGGCGCTGGCCGCCGACAGCCGGCACCTGAAGCTGCTGGCGCATGACGCACGCGGCCTCGCGGAGATCGAGATCGCCGCCGAGATGCTCGAACAATACATGGCCGCGACATCGGCCTTCCTCGAGAACATGCGCGGCCGCTTCGAGGCCCGCCTGCCGCTGCTGCGGCGGGCAGAACCGCAGCGGGCGGAACGCGCCCCGGGCCAGGAGGCGGTGGGGCATGGGGCGTTCTGGTACGCCTTCTCCCGGCTTTGCGTCGCGCTGAAGCAGGCGGAGCGTCGGACCTCCTGACCCCCGGCGGGACAGCGCGCCCGCGATCTGCTTTATCCCCGGGCCATGCCGGATTTCAGCCTTGAGTCGGAGAATGGGGGGCGCGTCGCTGGGCTCGACGAAGCCGGGCGCGGGCCGCTGGCGGGGCCGGTGACGGCCGCGGCGGTGGTTTTCCTGGGTCCGCCGCCTGTGGCGCTCGCCCGGCTGCTGGATGATTCCAAGAAGCTGACGGCGGCCCGCCGCGACGCCGCCTTCGCCGCGCTGCGCGACGCCGCGCGCGCAGGCCTGCTGGAGCACGGCATCGCGGCGGCCTCGGTGGCCGAGATCGGGCGACTCAACATCCTGCGCGCCAGCCAGCTGGCGATGCAGCGCGCGCTGGCGCGCTTGCCGGGCCTGCCCGACCTCGCCCTGGTGGACGGCAACCAGCCGCCCCGCCTGCCTTGCGCCGTGCGCTGCGTGGTGGGGGGCGACGCGGCGAGCTTTTCCATCGCGGCGGCGTCCATCCTGGCCAAGGTGGTGCGCGACCGGGCGATGGCGCGGCTCGACCGGCGCTGGCCGGGCTATGGCTTCGCGGCGCATCAGGGCTACCCGACGGCCGCGCATCGCGCGGCGCTCGCCCGGCTCGGGCCCTGCCCGCATCACCGGCGCGGCTTCGGCCCGGTGGACCAGGCGGCGCTGGCCATCTGAGCCCCCAATCGGATCGCCGGAGGGCGCAGGCCCGAAGGGCCGAGCACCCGGAGGCGTGAATCCGATGGCCCCCCCCAATCGGATCGCCGGAGGGCGCAGGCCCAAGGGGCCGAGCACCCGGAGGCGTGAATCCGATGGCCCCCCCAATCGGATCGCCGGAGGGCGCAGGCCCAAGGGGCCGAGCACCCGGAGGCGTGAATCCGATGGCCCCCCCAATCGGATCGCCGGAGGGCGCAGGCCCAAGGGGCCGAGCACCCGGAGGCGTGAATCCGATGGCCAAACATTGACGCCGCGACTCGCCGCGACGCATGGTGGGTGCCCGAGTCGCGGGGAGCAATTGGTACCATCATGGGAACGGGTCTCGACCTGACGCTGGACCAGGTCCTGGTCGGCGACTGCATCGAGACGTTGCGGTCCCTGCCGCCCGCCTCGGTCCACGCCATCTTCGCCGATCCGCCCTATAACCTCCAGTTGAAGGGCGAGCTGCGCCGGCCCGACACCTCCGTGGTCGATGCGGTGGACGATGCGTGGGACCGCTTCGACGATTTCGCCACCTATGACGCCTTCACGCGCGAATGGCTGTCGGAATGCCGCCGCATCCTGCGCAAGGACGGCACGATGTGGGTGATCGGCAGCTACCACAACGTCTTCCGCCTGGGCACGGCGCTGCAGGATCTGGGCTTCTGGATCCTGAACGACGTCATCTGGCGCAAGGCGAACCCGATGCCGAATTTCCGGGGGCGTCGCTTCACCAACGCGCATGAGACGCTGATCTGGGCCGCACGCGGGCCGGAATCCCGCTATCGCTTCAACTACCAGGCGATGAAGGCGCTGAACGAGGACCTCCAGATGCGGAGCGACTGGTTCATCCCGCTCTGCACCGGCCATGAACGCCTGCGCGATGCGGCCGGCGACAAGCTGCACCCGACCCAGAAGCCCGAGGCACTGCTGCACCGCGTGATCCTGTCCTGCACCCAGCCGGGAGAGGTGGTGCTGGACCCTTTCCTCGGCTCGGGCACCACGGCGGCGGTCGCCAAGCGGCTGGGCCGGCGCTTCATCGGCATCGAGCGGGAAGAAACCTATGCCGAGGCCGCCCGCGCCCGGCTGGCGGCGGTGGAGCCCCTGCCGGAAGGCGCGGCGCTGGCCCTGCCCTCGAAGCGGGAACAGCCGCGCATCGCCTTCGGCGTTCTGGTGGAACGCGGGCTGGTGCCGGCGGGCTCGGTCCTGACCGACCGGCATCGCCGCTGGCAGGCGCAGGTGGGCGCCGACGGCACGCTGCGCTGCGGCGCGGCGACGGGCTCCATCCACAAGGTCGGTGCCGACCTCCAGGCCGCGCCATCCTGCAATGGCTGGACCTTCTGGTTCCTGGAAACCCGCGACGGGCGTCTGAGGCTGCTGGACGAATTGCGGCAGGAAGCCGTCGCGCAGGGTGGCTGAGGCCGCCCGCCGGTTTCGCGACGGCGTGGCTACCCTTCCCTGAGCGAAATCCGTCCGCCGCCGGCGCGCAGCTCCGCCAGCGTGGCGTCGAAGGCGGCAAGCCGTTCAGGCCCCACGGGATGGGTCCGCAGCCAGCCGAGGTCGAGCAGGCCGCGGTCCCGCCGCGCCTCCGCCCGCGCCATGGTCAGCACGAAATTCCGCGCCAGGTCGGGATCGTAGCCGGCCCGGTGCAGGATCAGCAGGCCGAGCCGGTCGGCCTCGCGTTCCTGGTCCTTGCTGAAGGCCAGCCGCGCGGCGCCGGCGCCGATCGCCGACCAATTGTCCACCGTGCGGCTCGCCGTGCGCGGCGCGATCCCGCCCGAGGCCGCCGCGGCCCCCACCAGCAATCCGCCGATCAGCCCGCCGATCGCCGCGCCGGCCGACATGTCGTCGCCCGTCGCGCGGACATGGTTGGCGGCGTGGTGCGCCAATTCATGCGCCATGACGAAGGCGACCTCGTCGTCGCTGCGGGCATATTCCAGGATGCCCCGGTTGATCACCACCCGCCCGTCCTCGCCGGCAGAGGCGTTCATCTGCCGGCTGCGGGAGGCCGCGATGTACCAGTCGCAGGTGCCGACGCCGAGCTGGATGCAGAGCTCCCTGGCGGGCGGACCCAGCCGGTCGGCGATGCGGCGGATGGTGCGCGTCGCCTCCCCTTCGACCAGCTGGCGGCGCAGCGGCGGCGGGATGCTGCCGATCTCGGCCGCGGCGGCGGAGGCGGCCTCCGTGGTGACGGTCGGCACCGCGGTGGTGGTGCCTCGGCAGGCGCAGAGCGTACCGCCAAGGCCGAGGCAGAGAAACGAACGGCGTCGCATGGCCGGGCTCCGGGCCGGATGGGCGGAGCTTGGTCGGGAGCGACACAGCTTTCAATAGAAAGTTAATCGCACCATTCAACCCATGAGGGTGGTCAGGCCGGCGCGGTGGGGGTGTCCAGGATCTCCAGCAGCCGCCGCATGGCTGTCGGCATCGCGGCCGCCGCCGCCGCGCGGTCCATGAAGCTGAAACCCTCCGGAGCCTCGCCGGGGTGGTGGGCGCCGAGCAGCGTCATGCGCAGCTCGAAATGGGTGAAGCCATGCGAAGCCTCGCCCGGCAGGGCCGTCCAGCGAAGGCCAGCCAGCGGTGCATGGGCCAGCGCGTCCTGCCGCGTCCATCTTGCCTCGCGCCAGGGCGTGCCGGGGATTTCCAGCATCCCGCCGAGCAGGCCCTTTTCCGCCCGCCGGCGCACCAGGATGCGCCCGGCGCTGTCCTCGACCAGGAAATGCACCCCGTGGCGCGTGGGCCGCGCGGCCTTGGGGGATTTGCGCGGCAGCGTCTCCTGGATCCCCGCCGCTTGCGCGGCGCAGCCCTCCCGCCACGGACACAGCGCGCAGGCGGGGCGCTTCGGCGTGCAGATGGTCGCGCCGAGGTCGAACAGCGCCTGCGCGAAATCCCCCGGCCGCGCGCGGGCCGCATCCTGCGCCATCCAGCGCTGCGCCAGCGCATCCAGCTTTCGCTTGGCGCCGGGCAGGGGGGCTTCCTCGGCATGGAGGCGGGCGGCGACCCGTTCCACATTCCCGTCGGTCGGCACCACGGGCACGCCGAAGGCGATGGCCGCCACCGCGCCCGCGGTGTAGGGACCGATGCCGGGGATGGCCCGCAGCGCCTCCGGCGTCTCGGGGAAGCGGTTCAGCGCGGCCAGGGCCTTCGCCCCGGCATGCAGGTTCCGCGCGCGGGCATAGTAGCCAAGGCCCGCCCATTCCTCCGCCACCTCCTCCCACGGCGCGCGGGCCAGGGCGTGCAGGTCGGGGAACCGGGCCAGGAAACGCGCGTAGCGGGGCGCGACGGCGGCAACCGTGGTCTGTTGGAGCATGACCTCCGACAGCCAGACGCGGTATGGGTCGGGCCCGCCCGGCGCAGCCTGCCCTGGCGCGCCCGGCGTGTCCCGCCAGGGCAGGCTGCGCCGGTGGCGGTCGTACCAGCCGAGCAGCGCGGCGGCGTCCGGGGCTTGGGCGGGGGCTTGGAGAGAAGGAAGGGTCACGCGTGGCCAAGGATGACGATGCCAGGCGATTCCCGGGAGCCCCCCTGCCGCTCGGCGCCCTGATTCCGGCCATCACCCGCCCGACCTTCCGCAAGAAATCGCCGGCCGGGGCGCAGATCCTGGCGGATTGGGCGCAGATCGTGGGGCCGGCGCTGGCGGCGGCGACCAGCCCGCTGCGGCTGACCTCCGGCACGCTGACGCTGGCCTGTTCGGGCCCCGTGGCGATGGAGCTTCAGCACCTGGGGCCGGAGCTGATCGGGCGGATCAACGGCCAGGTCGGCCGTGCGGTGGTGGAACGGCTGCGCTTCGTCCAGCAGGCGCCAGCCGGCAGCCCGCGCGCGGCCGCCCCCCGCCCCACCTCCGCCGCCCCGGTTCCCACCTCGGTCCAGGACCGGCTGGCGGCGCTGCCGGAGGGCGAATTGCGGCTGGCGCTGGAAAACCTCGCCCGCGGCGTCTATCGGAGAGGGTGAAGGCCGCCCCGGGCCGAGTCCCGGGCGTGGTCGCCTGGTTGGGGCCGGAGATTCCATGAAGCTCGACCGTCGTCTTGTTGCCGTTGTTGCGATGCTGGCCGTGTTTGCCGTGGGCGCCGGGACGGTCATTGCCCGTCCGGGCGAGGCCCCGCGGTCGCTCACCCTTGTGGCCAGCGCCGCCGCCCAGGCCCCCGCCCCGCAGGCCCCCGCCCCGCAGGCCCCCGCCCCGCAGGCCAATGCCCCAGCCGCACCGGCCCCTGCCCAGGGTCAAGACGCGGTGCTGGCCGAGCGGCTGGCGGAACGCTCGATCGGTCGGCAGGACGCGCCGGTTACGGTGATCGAGTACTTCTCCCTCACCTGCGGCCATTGCGCCGCCTTCCACCGCGACACGCTGCCGCGGGTGAAGCGCGACCTGGTCGAGACCGGGCGCCTCCGGATCGTCTATCGCGACTTCCCGCTGGACCAGACCGGGCTGATGGCCGCGATGGTCGCCCGCGCCTTGCCGGCGGAACGCTACGACGCCTTCATCTCCACCCTCTTCGCCACCCAGGATCGCTGGGCCTTCAACCGCAACGCCGATCCGCGGGTGGAGCTGTTCCGCCTCGCCGCCCTGGCGGGGATGTCGCGGGAGACCTTCGATTCGGTGATCGCCGACCAGGCGCTCGCGCGCGGGATCATGGAAGCGCGGGTGGCCGGGCAGACGGCGCACAACGTGACCTCGACGCCGACCTTCGTCTTCGGCAGCCGCGTGGTGCCGGGCAACATGCCTTTCGACCGCTTCGCGCAGAACGTGGCCGAGGCGCGCTGAGCCGATGGATGCGGCCCCGCCTTCCCCAGAGGGCACGGGCGAGCAGCCCGCCGAGGAACCCGGCCGCACCGAGGCCCAGGTGGAAGCCGCGCGCAGCGCGAAGCTCACCCGGCTTCGCATCGCCGGCTTCAAATCCTTCGCCGAGCCCACGCTGGTCGAGGTGATGCCGGGCCTGACCGGCATCGTCGGCCCGAATGGCTGCGGCAAGTCCAACATCGTCGAAGCCCTGCGCTGGGCGATGGGCGAGACCAATGCGCGGACCATGCGCGGCGGCGAGATGGACGATGTGATCTTCGCCGGCACCGCATCCCGCGCCTCGCGCAACGTGGCGGAGGTCACGCTGACGCTGGAGGAAGCGCTCGGCCTCGCCCCGCCGCCGAATGCCGATGCGGCGGAGCTTGAGATCGTCCGCAAGATAGAACGCGGCGCCGGCAGCGCCTTCCGCGTCAATGGGCGCGAGTTGCGCGCGCGCGACGTGCAGACGATGTTCGCCGATATCGGATCGGGCGCGCGATCCTCCGCCATGGTCAGCCAGGGCCGCGTCGCGGCGTTGATCCAGGCCAAGCCCGAGGATCGCCGCGCGGTGCTCGAGGAAGCCGCCGGCATCGCCGGCCTCCGCGCGCGGCGGCATGAGGCGGAGCTGAAGCTGCGCCAGGCGGAGACCAACCTCGGCCGCGCCGAGGATCTGCTGAACGAGATGGAAGGCGCGCGCCAGGGCCTGCAGCGCCAGGCGCGGCAGGCGGCGCGGTATCGCAACCTGTCGGGGCTGGTGCGGGGCGCCGAGGTCGAATGGCTCGCCATCCTCCGCGCCCGCGCCCAGGCGACGCTGGCCGAGGCCCGTGCGGCCCATGACCGCGCCTGCAAGGCGACCGCCGAGGCCGAATTCGAAGCCGAGGGCGCCGCGCGCCGCGCCTTCGCCGCCGAAGCTGGCCTGCCCGCGCCGCGTGAGGCCGAGGCCGCCTGCCGCACCGCGCTCGAACGCCGACGGGTCGAGGCGGAGACGCTGGATGCGGAGGCGAGCGACGCGCTGGCCGCGCTGGCCGCCTCCACCGGTCGGCGCGATGCGCTGGCCGGTGACCTCGACCACGCCGCGCGCCTCAGGGACGATGCCGCCGCCGCGGAAGCGCGCCTCGCGGCCGAGGCTGCGGAGCTCGACGCCGCCGCCGCGACCCTGCCCGACCGCAGTGCCGCCGCGGAGGCTGCCGAGGCCGAAGCGGTGGACGCCGTGCAGGACGCCGCCCGCGCCGCCGACCGCGCCACCGAACTCGCCGCCGAGGCCGCCGCCCAGGCTGCCACCCTCGCGGGGGCGGAGACCGATGCCGCCAACCGGGCGCGGCGCCTGGCCGACCAGGCCGCGGGGCTGGCGGCCGAGCAGGGCGCCGCCGGGGAAGCGCGGGTGCCGCAGGCGGCGCTGGATGCCGCTGCCGCCGCCATCTTCGACGCCGAAGGCGCGCTGGCCGCCGCCGAAGGGGCGCTCGCCTCGATCGAGGCGGAACGCGCCGGGGCGCAATCCCGCCACGAAGCTGCCCGCCGCGCGGCGGCGGAGGCCGAGGAAGCCGAGACCCGCGCCCGCGCCGCCTTCGAGGCCGCCGATCTCGCCGCGCGCCGCCTGGCGCAGCAGCAGGCGCGCCTGGCCGCGGAGCGCGACGCCGCCCGCGCCGCGCTGGTGCCCGAGGAAGACCGCGCCGCCGCCGAGCGCGAGGCCGAATTGGCCGAGGCCGCGCTGCTGGAGGCCCGCGCCGCGCTGGACGCCGCCGAGGCCGCCCGCGCCGCCGCGCAATCCCGCAGCGAGGCCGCCCGCAGTGCGGCCAGCGAAGCCGAGGCCGCCGGCACCCGCGCCCGCGCTGCCCTGGAATCCGCCGAGGTCGCCGCGCGGCGCTTAGGCGAACAGCAATCCCGCCTGGTCGCGGAGCGCGACGCCGCCGGCGCTGCCCTGGTGCCGGATGCCGAACGCCTCGCTGTCCTGGCCGAGGCCGAGGGCGCGGAGCAGGCACTGCGCGCCAGCCGCGCCGCGCTGGAAGGCGCGGAGGCCGCCAGCCTCGCCGCGCAAGCCCGGCACGAGGCCGCGCGCAGCGCGGCGAGCACGACCGAAGGCGCGTTGGCCCGTGTGCGGGCGGAGGTCGCGGCGCTGAGCGAATTGGCCGGCGCGGGCGCGCTGGCCGATGGGCTCGCGCCGATCCTGGATTCCATTGGCGTGCCGCCGGGCCTTGAAGCCGCGCTGGGCGCCGCGATCGGGGAAGCGCTGGAAAGCCCGCTGGCGCCGGACGGCAATGCCGCCCCGGCCGCCCGCCATTGGCGCAGCCTGCCGCCCTTCGGCGCCATCCCGCCGCTGCCGGAAGGCGCCACCCCGCTCTCGCGGCTGGTGGAAGCGCCGCCGGCGCTGGCCCGCGCGCTGTCGCAGGTCGGGCTGCTGGCCAAGGACGCGGATGGCGACGCGCTGCTGGACCAGCTGCGCCCCGGCCAGGCGCTGGTGACGGAAGAAGGCGCCGTCTGGCGCTGGGACGGGCATTGCGTGCGCGCCGGCGCGCCGAGCCCTGGCGCTGTCCGCCTGGCGCAGCGCAACAAGCTGCGCGCGGCGCAGGCGGCGCTCGACCAGGCGGAAGCCGAAGCGGCCGCCGCGCTCGACGCCCGCACCGAGGCGGCGGAGCGCGAAGGCTTCGCCCGCGCCGAGGAAGCCCGCCGCCGGGACGCCCGCGCCGAGGCGGAGCGCCGTGCCGGTGCGGCTATCGCCGCCGCCGAACGCATCGCCGCCCGCGCCGCCGAGGCCGAGGCGCGGCTGGCCGCGCTGGCGCCCGAGATGGACCGGCTGGAAGCCGAGATCGCCGCCGCCGCCGAAGGGCTGGCGGCGGCGCGCGCGGCACTCGGCGCCGTGCCGGATGTGGCCGCCGCCCAGGCCGAAGCGGCGGAGGCCGCGCGGGCCGAGCAGGCGGCGCGCGCCGCCGAGGCCGCGCTGCGCGACCGCCGGACGGAGGCCGAGCGCCGCGCCGGCGCCGCTGGCTCCGCCGCCGAGCGCATCGCCGCCCGCGCCGCCGAGGCCGTGCGGCGGCTGGAAGGGCTGGAACCCGAACTCGCCCGGCTCGACGCCGAGATGCAGGCGGCCGCTGCCGCGCTGCACCAGGCGCGCGCGGCGCGCGACGCTGCCCCCGACACGCTGGCCGCGCGCGCCGCGCGCGAGGTCGCGGCGCAGGCCGAGTCGGACGCCGTCCGCGCCGAAGCCGCGGCGCGGGACGCGCGGCGCGATGCCGAGGCCAGCCTTGCCCGCGCCAGGGCCGAATCCCAGGCGCTGGCAGCCCGCGCGGCGGAAGCCGAGGCGCGGCTGGCAGCGCTGGCGCCCCAGCTGGAACGCCTGACCGCCGAGCGCGACGCCGCCGAGGCCGTGCTGGCCGAGGCGCGCGCGGCCCGCGAGGCTGCCCCCGACCTTCCCGCGCTGCGCGCGGAGGTGGACCGGGCCCGTGCGGCGCTGGCCGCCGCCCGCGCCGCCGAGGCCGCTGCGCGGGACCTGCGCGCGGCGCTGGCGGCGGAGGCCGCGCGGCTGGCCGCGCGGCAGCAGACCATCGGGCCGGAGCGCGCCGATTGGGCGGAACGCCGCGCCGGCGCCGCCGCGCGCCAGGACGAACTGGCCGCCCGGCTGGCGGAGGCGGAGGCCGAGGTCGCCGCCCTGGCCGAGGCGCCCGAGGCCGCCGGGCTCCGCCGCGCCGCCGCCGCCCGCGCGCTGGCGGAGGCGGAGGCCGCGCATGCGGAAGCGGCGGCCCGGCTCAAGGCCGCCGAGACCGAATTGCGCGATGCGACCGCGCATCGCCGCGACGCCGATGCCCGCTTCGCCGCTTCGCGCGAGGCGCAGGTGCGTGCCGAGGGCGTGAAGGAGACGGCGGAGGCCGCCGCCCTTGGCGTCGAGGAACGCATCGTGGAACGGCTGGGCGAATCGCATCCCGACCTGCCCACCGAGATCGACGACCTGTCCGACGCGGCGGAGGAGAAGGCAAGGCGCAAGCTGGACCGCCTGACGCGCGAGCGGGAGGAGATGGGGCCGGTCAATCTGCGCGCCGAGACCGAGCTCAACGACCTCGATGCCCGCCGCGCGGCGATTGACACCGAGCGCGCGGAGGTCGCGACGGCCATCGCCAAGCTGCGCGGGTCCATCGGCCACCTGAACCGCGAAGGCCGGGAGCGCCTGCGCGTCGTCTTCGACAAGGTGGATGTGGAGTTCCGCGGCCTGTTCTCCCGCCTGTTCGGCGGCGGGCGGGCGCATCTGGCGCTGGTCGGGTCCGACGATCCGCTGGAAGCGGGGCTCGAGATCTATGCGGAGCCGCCGGGGAAGAAGCTGGCGTCCCTGAACCTGCTTTCGGGCGGTGAGCAGGCCCTGACGGCGCTGTCGCTGATCTTCGCCGTCTTCCGCTGCAACCCCGCGCCGGTCTGCGTGCTGGACGAGGTGGATGCGCCGCTGGACGACGCCAATGTCGAACGGCTCTGCGACCTGTTGGAGGTGATGGCGGCAACCGATGAGGACGGGCGGGGCGGCACCCGCTTCCTGATCGTCACCCACCATCCGCTGACCATGGGGCGGATGCACCGGCTGTATGGCGTGACGATGCAGGAACGCGGCATCTCGCGCCTGTTGAGCGTGGATCTGCAGCGCGCGGTGGAACTGGCGGAAGGGCCGGTCGCTGGGTGAAGGCCCTTGGGTGAAGGCTGAGGCGAAGCCGCACGGGATGCTGCGTTGCGGCGAAGCTCGCCTTGACACGTTCACCCCCGCGCCGTAACAGCGGCCCGCCTTCCGGGCGGGGGACCGCGAGGAGGAGCAGGCGTGCCGGACAAGAACAGCTTCGAGGAGCGGTTGCGCAAGGCCCGGGCTCGGCGAGGGGTGGAAACCCCTCCGGGCCAGTCGGGACCGACGCCGCCGAATGCCTTGGGCATCGGGTTCCGGGCTGGGGTCGAGGTTGTCTCGGCCCTGATCGCGGGACTCGGGCTGGGGTGGTTGTTGGACCGCCTGCTCGGGACCTGGCCCTGGCTCTTTCTTCTGTTCTTCGTGTTCGGCGGCGTTGCCGGGGTTCTGAACGTCTATCGGCTGTTCAACCCGCGCCGCGTCGGCCGCGACACGCAGGACCGCCCACCGGGATAGGCAAGGATTTCGCGGGATGCATCCCGCGGTGGGGCGGGAGAGCTGATCTTGGCGGTCGAAGGCAAGACGATCGACGCACTGAGCCAGTTCGAGCTCAAGACGGTGCTCGGCCCGATCGGTGAGGCCGTGGGCTTCACCCAGTCCACCGCGCATATGGCGCTTGCGGCCGGTCTGATCACGCTGCTGGTGATGTTCGGCATGGCCAGCCGCGCTGTGGTGCCGGGGCGGCTGCAGTCGCTGACCGAAAGCGCCTATGAATTCGTGCATGGCATCGTGACCGCCCAGGTGGGCGACGAGGGCAAGCGCTTCTTCCCCTTCGTCTTCACGCTGTTCATGTTTGTGCTGTTCGGCAACATGCTGGGCCTGCTGCCCTACGCCTTCACCTATACCAGCCACATCGCGGTGACCTTCACCCTGGCCGCGATCGTCTTCGTGCTGATCACGGTGGTGGCGCTGGCGCTGCACGGGAAGAAGTTCTTCGGCTACTTCTTCCCCGAGGGTGCGCCGCTCTGGCTCGCGCCCATCATCATTCCGGTCGAGGTGGTGTCCTACCTCTCGCGGCCGATCAGCCTTTCGATCCGACTGTTTGCCAACATGGTGGCGGGCCACGTGATGCTGAAGGTGTTCGCCACCTTCATCGTCCTGCTCGGCGGCCTCGGCGCGGTCGGTCCCTTCGTCGCGGTGCTGCCGCTGACGGTCAACGTTGCCCTGGTCGGGTTCGAGATCCTGGTGGCCTTCCTGCAGGCCTATGTGTTCGCGATCCTCACCAGCATCTACCTGCACGACGCGGTGCACCTGCACTGACCAGCCATGTGACCTGGGTTCAGGCGCATCCGCGTACGGACAGAAGCTCCACCTACGGACGGAAGGATTAGGATTATGGAAGTCGCCGCTGCGAAGGCTCTCGGGGCCGGTATCGCCGTTATCGCGCTGTTTGGCGTCGGTCTCGGCATCGGCAACATCTTCTCCGCGCTGATCACCAGCGTGGCGCGCAACCCGGCCGCCCGCGACGCCGTCTTCCCGATCGGCATTCTGGGCTTCGCGCTGACGGAAGCGGTGGCGCTGTTCGCCCTGCTGATCGCCTTCCTCATCCTGTTCACCTGATCCCCGCCGCCGGCTTCGGCCGGCGGTTCGGCCCGCGCGTTGCCCCCAAGGGGGACCTCCCTTTGGGCGGCGCGCGGGACATGTGACGCAGGAAGGAAAGACCGATGCCGCAGCTCGATTTCGGCAATCCGCTGATGATCGCCCAGATCGTCTGGCTGCTGATCATTTTCGGCCTGCTCTATTTCGTGCTCTCGAACTACGCGCTGCCGCGCGTGGAAAGCGTGCTGGAGGCGCGGGCGCGCCGCATCGCCTCCGACCTCGAGGCCGCGCAGGCGCTGAAGGCGGAAGCCGATGCCGCCATGGCCGCGCACCGCGCCGCCACGATGAAGGCTCGCGCCGAAGCCCAGGCCGCCATCGCCGCCGCCATGCAGCAGGCCCAGGCCCAGGCCCAGGCCCGCAGCGATGCGCTGAATGCGCGTCTCGCCGCCCAGATCGCCGAAGCCGAGGTCCGGATCGCTGCTTCTCGCGACGCCGCCATGGGCGCGCTGCGCCAGGTCGCGTCCGAGACCGCGTCCTCGCTCGTCACCAAGCTCACCGGTCGCGCCGATGGCGCGGTGGTGGACGCCGCTGTCGGCCGCGCGCTCGCCGCGCGCCAGGGCTGAGGAGACTTCGATGTCCATCTGGCTCGACCCGAAGTTCTGGGTTGCCGTTTCCTTCGTCCTCTTCGTCGCCCTGGTCGGCAAGATGGCCTGGGCGCGCATCACCGCGATGCTGGACGCCCGCGGCGATCGCATCCGCGCCGAGCTCGACGAGGCGTCCCGCCTCCGCGCCGAGGCGGAGGCGATGCGCGCCGAAGCCGAGCGTGAGCGCGCCGCCGCGCTGAAGGAAGCCGAGGAGCTTCTGGCCCGCGCCCAGGCCGAGGCGCTGCGCGTCGCCGAAGCCGCGGCCGCCGAGGCCGAGGCCAGCGCCAAGCGCCGCGAGCGCATGGCGCTCGACCGCATCGCCGCCGCCGAAGCGGGCGCCGTGACCGAGGTCCGCAACGCGGCCGCCGAGGTCGCGGTGGTGGCCGCGCGCGAGGTTCTCGCCGCCAGCCTGGATGCTACAGCCGATGCGGCGCTGATCGACAGCGCCGTCGCCGACCTGCCCCGCGCGCTCCGCGCCGCCTGATCTTCCCCGTGCCCTGCCCCTGAATGGGGCAGGGCCGGGTTCAGGCTTCGCCCGCGTCAGGCGGGCTCGATTTTCCGATCATAGGTCACCCACATCGTGCGCAGGGCCATGCGGTCATAGGCGGTCCGCGCGCGGTAATTGTCGTCGGCCGTGATCCAGCGGATCACGCTCCAGCCGCGCCGGCGGCCCTCCTCGGCCAGGGCGTCGATCAGCGCTTCCCCGACGCGAAGCCCGCGCGAATCCGGGCTGACGAACAGGTCGTCCAGGAACCCGCCCATGCTGGCCATGAGCGGCCGCGCGAAGGGGCGATAATGCGCGAGGCCGATGGCGCGGCCGGCCGCATCCTCCGCGATCAGCGCCTTCACCTCATGCGCGGGTTCCGTGATCCAGCCCCATACGGTCTCCCGCATCTCAGGCGTCTGGGTGACGCGGTAGAATTCGGCATAGCCGGCATAGAGCCTATCCCAATCGGCCCGGTGGCGGGGCGCGGCGGTGACGATCTGGATGGTGCTCATGCGCGGATCTCCGAAGCGCGATCATGATGGCGGGCGGGGGGCGGCGCGCCAAGGCGAGCGCGGACGCCCTGTCCGGCACAGGGCGGCATCAAGCTGCGCTCAATTTACTTGAGCCATGCTCAATTTTTCAATCGCGCGCGTTCCTGTAAGGAATGCCCGGAGATGGGCACGCGCACCGTACCGCTCTCGGCCGCTCTGGTGGGCTTCGGCGACAGGCTGAGGCTGGCGCGGCTGTGGCTGCGACTCAACCAGGCCACCCTGGCGCGGGATCTCGGCGCATCGCCGCAACGCTGGAACCATTGGGAGAAGGGCCGCTACGAGCCCGACCTCGCTATCATGGTGCGGCTGAAGCAGGTGCATCAGATCTCGCTCGATTGGATCTTTGCCGAGGACCACCGGAGCCTGCCGCCGGCCTTCATCCAGTTCCTGGTCTCCCATGGCGCCGCGCCCGACGCGCCGGAGATCGCGCGGCGGATCCGGGACGAATGGGGCCGCGCCACCGGCTTCGCGCCGTCCCTGGTGCCGCCGGACGAGGTGGCCGGCGCCATCGCCGCCCGCCACCCGCCCCGGGGGTCCGGGCCGGAGGCGACGCCCCGCACTCTGCACGAGGACGCCCCCAAGCGACCTTATTGATGAAGCCTGCCTTTATTTTTCGCTTCCGGAATTGAGCGTGGCTTGATAGTGATGGGCGCCTTGTTGGGGGTCCAGAATGACCGCGATCGTCACCGGTACGGATGGCCGGAGCTATGCGCACCAGATGGCGGGCGAAGCGCCTGTCTTCGTGACCGGGACGGCCAGGGGGGTCTCCGCGCGGCAAGCGGCCGTCGCCGGGCATGCGCGGCTGGTCGCGTGGCTGATCCCTGTCGAGCCCGGCCTGGCACGGCGCGCGCGGGTGCGCCTGCCGGCCGGCCAGATCGTGGAGGTGGCGGCGGAGGCGGTGTGCAGCGCCGCCAACATCGCCCGGGCCGGGATCACCCGGGACCGGCGCGCTCCGCCGGCACCTCGGGCGGCGGGCCCTCAGACCCGCCCGCGGCAGACAAGCCGACGATGCATTAAGTTGCACCCCGGACCACCTCATGGGGGCAGGCCAGCTATAGATGCCGCTGAATAAGAATCGGAAATATATTTGAATATTTTACAAAACCTGACGGCAGACTAAATACAAAACTAAGATATTAATTTATAATCATAATGATATTGACATATTTAATCCGATATGGTAATTGTTGGCAGCTTAGATGGCGCTCGAAATCGAGGTGAGATGTGACGCTGAAGCGTGCGCACTCTATGGCGGCAGCGGTTATGTCGGGTGCATTATTGTTTTTGGGTGTGTCCGAAGCTGGTGCTCAGATTTTCTCGCGCGGTCCGCGCAGTTTTGATGAGTGCGTCGCCCAAAGAATGCCAGGAACCACGAGCGATCTTGCTGCAGGGGCGATCTTGCGCGCCTGTCGCAATATGTTCCCCGAGGCAGATTTGAATGCGCCTCGAAATCTTATCGATATAACTAGTAGGTTGATAAATTTTTCGATGGCTGAAAAGTATCCAAACCAAACTGGCGAAATTACGTTTTATAGTATTTTCCATGAAACACCAGGATTTGGTATTGTTTATGTCACGCTTGTGGCGGAAGAGGGATCTATTAGAAGGCATTTTGAATGTAGAATTTTCTCGGATGAGGCGATTAGGCCAAATGCAAGTGGAGCTATTGCTTGCAGTCTCCATCTGCACGGCATGAATGTGCGGTCGATACGTTGGACCTACCACAAGGTATTGGCAAGACGCATCTAGGCAGGGGGGGGTATCTGGATGGACCGAGGGCAGTTTATATCAGCCATAAGACAACATATAGGGGCGGGCTGGCCCGTAACTACGGCCGATCAGATGAAAGATGGTTGGTGTCCTGATGGAAGCGACCGATTTGTCGTCAGATTCAACACAAACAACAAAAGAATTCGCGTAGACATATTTCTCGATTTCTTCGAGGATATGCACCAAAAATATCAGCAAATGTGCGATGAGAATTCGATTTCGAGTCATTTAAAAATAAACGATCTCAAAGACGCAATGAGCTATAATTATTGGGGATATGAATTTGACAGTATAAATAATATTTGCATAGTTTCGTTTTGCTTAAAATAAATATTAGGCCGATTGTGGAGTGCGTGGTTTTTTCGGTCGGGATTTATCTGGATTGAGATCGTCGCTTACCCTCGCCCACCCAGAGCGGCAGCCTGACTTTGCGGCGTGGCGGCCCTGCCATAGTAGACTTCGATCATGGCCACACTGGTGCCCATGTTGCGTGCGATAGCATACACATCTAGCACTGACCGAATGCCCATCACGGCATAGAAGTGCCGCAGGCTGTAGAGTTTGAACTTGTCCCTACAGCTGTTGCGGGTGATGCCTGCATGCAGCAGCAGGGCATTG
>JBIIRI010000175.1:0-6565 GCA_044341625.1 Roseomonas sp. | reverse complement strand
CAGCGTGGTGATCTGCTTGCCAGTGTGATCGCAGAGCAGCCAGGCATTTGGCTCGAACGCTGCTGGCCCCACCTAAGACATTGAAAAAATTTAGCCTCACGCCCGTCCGTGACAGTGCTTGTACTTCTTCCCCGAACCGCAGGGGCAGGGCGCGTTGCGCGGCGTGGCGGCCCAGGTCGAAGGGTCGTTCGCATCCACCTCGGCCGAGACCAGCGGCGCGCGGGCGGCCTGCACCGCGGTGCCATAGGCCGGCACCGGCACCGCATCGGCGTATTCCAGCTCCTGGCCCGCCGCGTTCGGGTCGGGGTGGCGCATCTCCGTCACCCGCACCGGCTCCGGCATCGGCGGCGGCGCGGCGGGTGAGATCTCGATCCGCATCAGCACGCCCGTCACCCTCTCCCGCAGGTCGCCGAGCATGGCGTTGAACAGGTTGAAGGCCTCGGACTTGTATTCGTTCAGCGGGTCGCGCTGGCCATAGGCGCGCAGCCCGATGCCCTGCCGCAGGTGATCGAGCGACAGAAGGTGTTCCTTCCACACCGCGTCGAAGATCTGCAGCAGCAGGCTTTTCTCCACCATCCGCATCAGATCGGGGCCGATATTGGCCACCCGTGACGCATAGGCCTCGTCCGCCGCCTTCAGCAGGCGCTCACGCACCTCGGTCTCATCGATCCCTTCTTCCCGCGCCCAATCGGCGACGGGCAGGTCGAGGCCGAGCACCTCCAGCACCTTGTCCTGCAGGCCCTGCGTGTCCCACTGCTCGGGATAGGCGTTTTCGGGGATGGCCTTGTCCACCAGGGCGCCGATCGTCTCTCGCCGCATCTCGGCCACCGTCTCGGCCACGTCGTCGGCGGTCATGAACGCCTTGCGCTGCGCGTAGACCTCGCGGCGCTGGTTGTTCATCACGTCGTCGTATTTCAGCAGGTTCTTGCGCGTGTCGAAGTTCCGCGCCTCGACCTTCTTCTGCGCCTTTTCCAGCGCCTTGTTGATCCACGGGTGGACGATCGCCTCCCCGTCCTTCAGGCCGAGTTTCTGGAGCATCCCGCCCATGCGGTCCGACCCGAAGATCCGCATCAGGTCGTCTTCGAGCGAGAGGAAGAAGCGCGACGCGCCGGGGTCGCCCTGGCGGCCCGAACGGCCGCGCAGCTGGTTGTCGATGCGGCGGCTTTCATGGCGTTCCGTGCCGATCACCAGCAGGCCGCCGGCTTCCTTCACGGCGGGGCGGATCGCCTCCACCTCCGCCTTGTGGCGGGCGAGTGCGGCTTCGTATTCGGGGCTGTCGGCGTTGCCGATCTCGGCGCGCGCGAGCATGTCGGCATTGCCGCCGAGCTGGATGTCGGTGCCGCGGCCGGCCATGTTGGTGGCGATCGTCACCGCACCCGGTCGGCCGGCCTGGGAGATGATGCCCGCTTCCTGTTCGTGGTAGCGCGCGTTCAGCACCTGATGCGGGATCTGCTTTTTCTTCAGCAGGCCCGAGATCAGCTCCGACTTCTCGATGCTGGTGGTGCCGACCAGGATCGGCTGGCCCTTGGTCCGGCATTCGTCGATCAGGGCGATGACCGCATCGTATTTCTCGGCGCCGGAGCGGTAGACCTCGTCATCCGAATCCGCGCGCGCGACCGGCACGTTGGTCGGGATCTCCATCACCTCGAGCTTGTAGATCTCCATGAACTCGTCGGCTTCGGTGCTCGCCGTGCCGGTCATGCCCGCGAGCTTCGGATAAAGCCGGAAATAGTTCTGGAAGGTGATGGAGGCGAGGGTCTGGTTCTCCGGCTGCACCGGCACGCCTTCCTTCGCTTCCAGCGCCTGGTGCAGGCCGTCGGAATAGCGGCGGCCTTCCATCATGCGGCCGGTGAACTCGTCGATCAGGACCACCTTGTCCTGCGTCCGGCCGTGTTCGGTGACCGGCTTGACGATGTAGTCCACGTCGCGCGTGAACAGCACATGCGCGCGCAGAGACTGGTTGGCGTGGTGCACCAGCGTGACATTGCCGATGTCGTACAGGTCGCCTTCCGTCAGCAGCCCGGCCTCGCGCAGCGCCGCTTCCAGCGCTTCCGTGCCTTCTTCCTTCAGATGGACGGTCTTGAGCTTCTCGTCCTTCTCGTACAGCGTCTGGTCCTTCACCAGATCCTTCATCACCGCGTTGACGCGGTTATAAAGGTCGCTGGTGTCGTCCGTGGGGCCGGAGATGATCAGCGGCGTGCGCGCTTCATCCACCAGGATGCTGTCCACCTCGTCCACGATGGCGAAGTTGAAGTCGCGCTGGACCATCTCATCCAGGCGGTACTTCATGTTGTCGCGCAGGTAGTCGAAGCCGAATTCGTTGTTGGTGCCGTAGGTGATGTCCGCCGCATAGGCCGCGCGGCGTTCGTCATCCGTCAGCCCGTGCACGATCACGCCGGTGGTCAGGCCAAGGAAGCGATAGAGCCGCCCCATCCATTCCGCGTCGCGCTTGGCCAGGTAGTCGTTGACGGTGACGACATGCACCCCCTTGCCCGAGATCGCATTGAGATAGACTGGCAGGGTGGCGACCAGCGTCTTGCCCTCGCCGGTCTTCATCTCGGCGATCTTGCCTTCGTGCAGGACCATGCCGCCGATCATCTGTACGTCGAAATGGCGCAAGCCCAGCACGCGCTTCGACGCCTCGCGCACCACCGCGAAAGCCTCCGGCAGGAGGTCGTCCAGCGTCTTGCCGGCGGCCAGCGCCGCGCGGAATTCATCCGTCTTGGCGCGCAGCGCGTCGTCCGACAGGGACGCGAATTGGGGCTCCAGCGCGTTCACCGCGGGCACGCGCGCCTGGAAGCGCTTCAGCGCGCGGTCGTTCGAGGTGCCGAAGATGGCGCGGACGAGGCGTTGGAACATGTTTCCGTGTCGTCTCCGGCCGGGGCGACGCGCATCCCCGGAAGGGCCGGGCCCTGGCTCGCCAGGACAGGCTGCCCGGGACGGGCGGAGCATCGGCCGTGCAAGGGGGCAGCCGGCGATATGCCGGCGCTTGCCGGCGGCGGCGCAGCGCCCCGAGAGATAGGCGCGCCGGGGTGGCGCGTCAACGCGATGCCGGGGGGGCGCGGCGGGTGCGCAACTTGTGAAGCCTGGAGGCGTGGGCCATCTTCCGCCCAACCCTCGGAGTCGATTCCATGCGCCGCCCGGCCTCGTTCCTCGCTGCCCTCCTGCTTCCGGCCGGCCTTGCCTTCGCCCAGGCCCCCACCCCCGCCCCTGGCGCGGCGGCCGATCCGGTCCTCGCCCGCGTCGATGGGCAGGAGATCCGGGTCTCGGACCTCGAGCTGGAATTCCGCCGCCTGCCGGAAGAACTGCGGAACATGCCCCCCGCCATGCTCCAGCCGCTGCTGCTGGACCAGATGATCACCCACAAGGCCATCGTGAACGCCGCCCGCGCCCGTGGCCTCGATCGCGATGCCGAGGTCGTCGCCCGCGTCCGCCGGGCGGAGGAGGAGACACTGCAGCAGGCCCTGCTGCTGCGCGAGGTGCAGCCCCTGCTGACCGATGAGGCGCTGCGCACGCGCTACCAGGCCGAGATCGCCGGCCGCCCGGCGGAGGAGGAGGTGCGCGCCAGCCACATCCTGCTCGCCTCCGAACAGGAAGCCCGCACTGCCCTGGCCGAAGTGCGCCGCCCCGGCGCCGATTTCGCCGATGTCGCCCGCCGCCGCTCCACCGATCCGGGGGCGCGCAACGGCGGCGACCTCGGCTTCTTCAAGCGCGGCGACATGATCCCTGAATTCGAACAGGCGGCCTTCGCGCTCCGCCCCGGTGAGATCAGCCAGAACCCGGTCCGCACCCAGTTCGGCTGGCATGTGATCCGGCTTGAGGAACGCCGCGCCGTCCCGGCCGTCAGCTTCGACGAAAGCCGGGAGGCGCTGCGCCAGCAGGCCTTCGAGGAAGGCGTGAACGCCGCCGTGGAGCGCATCCGCGCCGCCGCCCGTGTGGAACGCCTGCCGGGTGGCGAGGCGCCGCGCCCGCCCACCCTGCTCGACGGCGCGTCCCCCGCGCCGGCGCAGCGCCGCTAGGCCTTCCCCGCCTCCTTCTTCCCGCCACCGACCAGACTGGATTCCCGCCCATGGCCTCCGGCAAGGACCTGCCCGTGTCGCCGCTGATGCTGCCCATGCCGGAGATGCCGCCCGTGCCGGGCGTGCGGATCGCCACCGGCATGGCCGGCATCCGCTACAAGGCGCGGGAGGATGTCACGATGATGACCTTCCCCGCCGGCACCACGGTGGCGGGCGTCTTCACCCGCAATAAATGCCCCGGCGCGCCGATCGACTGGTGCCGCGCCGCGCTGAAGGGCGGCAAGGCCCGCGCGCTGGTCGTTACCGCCGGCAATTCCAACGTCTTCACCGGCAAGGCGGGCCGCGAGACCTGCGCCGCGACGGCCAAGGCGATGGCCGGCCTCGCGGGCTGCAAGCCGAATGAGGTCTTCCTGGCGTCCACCGGCGTGATCGGGGAAAAGCTGCCGACCGAGAAGCTGACCGCCGCGCTGCCGGCCGTGCATGGCGCGCTGGGTGACGATCTCTGGGCGCATGCCGCCCGCGCCATCATGACCACCGACACCTTCCCGAAGGCCGCGACCCGCACCGCGCAGATCGGCGGCGCGACGGTGACGGTCAGCGGCATCGCCAAGGGCAGCGGCATGATCGCGCCGGACATGGCGACGATGCTGTGCTTCCTGGCCACCGATGCGAAGGTGCCGGCGGCGGTGTTGCAGAAGATCCTGTCCAAGGGCTCCGACCGCAGCTTCAACTGCGTGACGGTGGACAGCGACACCTCCACCTCCGACACGGTGCTGCTGTTCGCGACCGGAAGCGCGAAGCATCCGCGCATCCCGGCCGAAGGCGGTGCCATGCTGCGCGACTTCACCCGCGCGGTGCATGAGGTGCTGATGGACCTCGCGCTGATGGTCGCGCGCGACGGCGAAGGCGCGCAGAAGCTGATCCGCATCGATGTCGCCGGCGCGGTCTCCGCCAAATCCGCGCATCGCATCGGCATGGCGATCGCCAATTCGCCGCTGGTGAAGACCGCGATCGCGGGCGAGGACGCGAATTGGGGCCGCATCGTCATGGCCGTCGGCAAATCCGGCGAACCGGCGGATCGCGACAAGCTCTCGGTCGGCGTGGGCGGCACCTGGATGGCCCGGGAAGGCGAGATCGTGCCGGGCTACGACGAAGCCCCGGTGGTCGCGCATATGAAGGGCCGGGAGGTCGTGATCAGCGTCGATATCGGCCTCGGCCGCGGCAAGGCCAGCGTTTGGACCTGCGACCTGACGCATGGCTACATCGACATCAACGGGGCGTATCGGTCCTGACCGCCGAACACGCCCTGATCCCGCCGCCCTTCGAGGCGCTGCGGACCGACCGCCTGACGATCCGCCCGCTTCGGGCGGAGGATGCTGCGGCGCTGCATCGCCTGGTCAATGACTGGGATGTGGCGAAGACCCTCGCGCGCGTGCCGTTTCCCTATCCGCGCGACCTGGCGGATGAGTGGATCGCCTCCACCCAGGCGCAGATGGCGGAAGGTCGCGCCTGGCACCTCGCGATCACCGGCCTCGGCGCGACGGGTGAGGAAGCCCTGCTGGGCTGCGTCGGCCTGACGCTGGATGCGGAAGGGCGGACGGCGGAGCTCGGCTATTGGATCGGGCGCAAATCCTGGGGGCAGGGCTTCGGGCCGGAAGCGGCGGGGCGCGTGGCGCGCTGGGCGCTGGCGAATCTCGACATTGACAAGCTGGTCGCCTCCGCCCTGGTGGAGAATGAGCGCAGCCAGGCGCTGCTGCGCCGGATCGGCTTCCGCCGGGTGGGGCAGGGGGAACGCGATTTCCTCTGCCGTGGCCCCGCCATGCCGGTGATGCTGTTCGAGATGGGGCGCACCGACCTGCCGTCCGAACACCCGGGCCCCGCGGCCCCCAGCCCAGATGCGTCGCCGCGCGGGACATCGGGCGCAGCCCCGGATGCCGCCCCCGGCAAGCGGATCGTGCTGGTTTCCGCCGTCGCGCTGATCGATAGCGACGGGCGCGTGCTGCTGGCGCGTCGGCCGGAAGGCAAGGCGCTGGCGGGGTTGTGGGAATTCCCCGGCGGCAAGGTCGACCCTGGCGAGACGCCGGAAGCCGCGCTGATCCGCGAGCTGAAGGAGGAGCTCGGCATCGACGTGGCCGAAAGCTGCCTCGCCCCCTTCGCCTTCGCCTCCCATGGCTATGACAAGTTCCACCTGCTGATGCCGCTCTATCTCTGCCGGCGCTGGGTGGGCGTGGTGACGGGGCGGGAAGGGCAGGCGCTCGCCTGGGTCCGGCCGCAGAAGCTGTCCGAGTATCCGATGCCGCCCGCGGACAAGCCGCTGGTCGCCCTGCTGCGGGATTTCCTGTAGTCTGCGACCCGGTTTCGGAGGTCGCATGACGGCAGTATCCCCCACCGCCTGCCTGCTCGTGATCGGCAATGAGGTGCTCTCGGGCCGTACGCGCGATGCGAATGTGCAGTTCCTCGCGACCCGGCTGGGTGAGATCGGCATTCCGCTCCGGGAGGTGCGCGTGATCCCCGATGTGCGGGCGACGATCGTCGCCACGCTGAAC
>JBIIRI010000060.1:0-20060 GCA_044341625.1 Roseomonas sp. | reverse complement strand
TCCGGCCATCCGGGTGGTGGCGCAGGCACCGGATGGCCGCCAGGCCATCGCCACGCTCGGCGCGATGGCGGCGGCGGAACGGCCGGATGTGGTGCTGCTCGACCTCGAGATGCCGGTGATGGATGGGCTGACGGCGCTGCCGCTGATCCTGCGCGCCGCCCCAGGCGTGCAGGTGATCGTGGCGAGCGCGCTGTCGCAGCGCGGCGCGGTGGCGACGATGCAGGCGCTGCGCGCCGGCGCGGTGGATTACGTGCCGAAGCCGGCCGCAGCGCAGGGCGGCATGGCCGATCCGCGCTTCGGTGAGGAATTGCGCGCGAAGGTCGCGGGCTGGGCGCGGATGCGGCAGGCCAGGGGCGGCACGCGCCCTGCCCCGCCGCCCGTCGCCGCCGCGCCGCAGCCTCCCGCGCGCCCGGGCCCGGCCGCGCGGCCGCTGGCCATCGCGATCGGCTGTTCCACCGGCGGGCCGCAAGCGCTGGCCGCGCTGGTCGGCGCGCTGACGCGCCCGCCGCCCGTGCCGGTGCTGGTGGTGCAGCACATGCCCGCCGGCTTCACCGCGCTGCTCGCCGACCACCTGAACCGGCTCGGTCGCCTGCCCTGCACCGAGGCGCGGGAGGGCGAGGCGATACTGCCCGGCCGCCTCTACCTGGCGCCCGGGGATCGGCACCTGCTGGTGCGCGCGGCCCCCAAGGGGGCCAACGGCGGGGGCGACGGCGCGATGGTCGCGCATCTGTCGGATGGCGCGGCGGAGAATTTCTGCCGCCCCGCCGTCGATCCGCTGCTTCGCAGCCTTCTCGCCTGCTGTGGCGGGCGGGTGGCGACGGCGATCCTGACCGGCATGGGCCAGGATGGGCTGGCGGGCTGCCGGGCCCTGGCGGCCGCCGGCGGCACGGTGATGGCGCAGGACGAGGCAAGTTCCGTCGTATGGGGCATGCCGGGGGCGGTGGCGCGGGCGGGGCTCGCTGCCGCGCTCGCCCCGCCAGAGGATATAGCCGCACGGCTGCTGGCAGCCTGCGCGGGAGGACGCGCATGACCCAACCTGGCTTCACGGAGATCGCGGCGCTCGCCCGCCGGCGCGCCGGCATCGTGCTGACCGAGGACAAATTCTACCTGCTGGAGACCCGGCTCGGCCCGGTGCTGCAGCGCTTCTCGATCGGCTCGCTCGGCGCGCTGGGCGAGAAGCTGCGCGCCCTGCCGGGCGAAGCGCTGGAACGCGCGGTGGTGGAAGCGCTGACGACCCATGAAAGCAGCTTCTTCCGCGATGGCCGCCCCTTCGATCATCTGCGCACGGTCCTGCCGCGGCTGATCGGCGCGAAGACGGCGGGGGAGAGGGTGCGGATCTGGTCCGCCGCCTGTTCCACGGGGCAGGAAGCCTATTCGGTGGCGATGCTGGCGACAGAGTTGCTCGGCGCGAACGCCGCGAACCGGCTGGACATCCTGGGCACCGACATCTCGGGCGAGGTGGTGGCGCGCGCCAAGGAAGCCTCCTTCAGCCAGTTCGAAGTGCAGCGTGGCCTGCCGGCGCGGGCGCTGGTGACGCATTTCAACCAGGACGGCGCGCGGTGGCGGCTGCGCCCCGCGCTCCGCGACATGGTCCGCTTCGAGGAGAGGAACCTGCTGGCGGAATGCGCGTCGCTCGGCCGCTTCGATGTGATCTTCTGCCGCAACGTGCTGATCTACTTCGACGCCCCCACCAAGACCCGCGTGCTGGAGATGCTGGCGCGACAGCTGGCGCCGAATGGCGTCCTGTATCTCGGCGCCGCCGAGACGGTGATCGGCCTGACGGATCGCCTGGCGCCGATCCCCGAACAGCGCGGGGTCTATGGCATCCCGCCGCACAAGGCGGCGGCCTGACGCCACCCCCCCCCGCGCGACAATCCGGCGGAGTTGGCCCATGCTCCGCCGGGCCTGCCGCCGGATCGCGGCACCAGGAAGGGGAAGGACGTCATGGGGCTCACGCGCATCGCGGCCGCGCTGCTGGCCGCGCAACTCGTCATCGGGCCGGCCAGCGCGCAAGCCTGGCCCGAACGGCCGATCCAGCTGGTGCAGGGCTTCGCCGCAGGCGGCAATGCCGACACCATCGCGCGCGTCATCGCGGGGCCGCTCGGCACCGCGCTCGGTCGGCCGGTGGTGGTGGAGGGACGGACCGGCGCCGGCGGAAACATCGCCAGCGAATACGTCGCCCGCGCGCGTCCGGACGGGCATACGCTGATCCTACTGACGGGCGGGCACGCGGCGTCTGCCGCCATCTATCGGCGGCTGCGCTTCGACCCGGTGTCCGACTTCGCCTTCATCTCCACCGTCGGCGTCTTTCCCTTCGTGATCGCGACGGCCAATGACAGCCCGATCACGGACTTGCCGACGCTCATCCAGCGCGCCCGTGCCGCGCCGGGGCAGATCACCTTCTCCTCCGTCGGTGTCGGATCGACCCAGCACCTGACCGGGGAATTGCTGGCGCAGATGACCGGCATCCAGCTGTCCCACGTCCCCTATCGCGGCGGCACGCAGCCGCTGGTGGATCTGATGAGCCGGCGCATCGACCTGATGGTGGACACCGGCACGGTGACGGGCGCCGCGCTGCGCGGCGGGACGATCCGCGGCCTTGGCGTGACCAGCGCCACCCCCTGGCCCGGCCTACCGGCGGCGCCGGTGGCCACGACCATCCCCGGTTTCGAGGTGCTGTCCTGGGTCGGCCTCGCCGCCCCCGCCGGCACGCCGGAGCCGATCGTAGCCCGACTGAACGAGGAGCTGCGCCGCGCGCTCGACCAGCCCGCGGTGCGGGAGACGCTCAGTGGCCTCGGCCTCGACGTGCGGCCGATGACGCCGGGCGGCATGCGCGACTTCGTGTCCGGCCAGATCGCCACCTGGCAGCGCGTGGTGCGCGAAGCGGGCATCCCGCAGGTCGACTGACCACACGCGCCCAGCCCCGCAGACACCCCGGATGCCGCCTGCGGCATCCGGGCAGCGCGCAAGCCACGACACATCACGCCCACGACACATCACGCCAATGCGCGACGCCAGCCTGACTTGATCCAAGGAAGCGGGAGGGGTGGTGCCCAGGGCCGGAATCGAACCAGCGACACTGCGATTTTCAGTCGCATGCTCTACCAACTGAGCTACCTGGGCCCACTCGGTGCCGCCCCTTGGCGGGGCAGCCGGTAGAGGCGCGGGTGATAGCGGATGGACTCAGGCCTGTCCACCCGGGTCTTCGGGGGGTTCTTCCTCCGCCGGCACGGCGTATGCGCCGGTCAGCCAACGGCCGAGATCGATGGTCTCGCACCGCTCGGAACAGAAGCGCTGGCCAGGCTGCAAGGGGCCCTTGCGGCAGATCGGGCAGCGGCGAATCCGGTGCGGTTCGGTCATCATGCCTCCTCGACCTGCTCGCGGCCCGGCGACAGCGCGGCATCCGGCACCAGGCGCAACGCGCGACCCGCCGAGGCGGTCATCTCCGCCAGCGCGCCCGGCAAAGCCTCCAGCGCCGCCAGCACCGCCGGATGCGCGCGCAGCGCCAGCGCGCGGCCCGGCGCGGCCGCCGCTTCCCGCGCCGCGCGGCGCAGCGCAATCAGGCCGTGGGTCAGCGCGGAAGGCGGCGCACCCAGCACTTCATGCAGCGGCGGCTGGATTCGCGAGCGCTGGATCTCGAACAGGCCGAGCCGCGTCAGCCCCAGCAGCCGCGGCTTCAGCGGATCGGCCTCCAGCGCGGCGGCCAGCGGCGCGGACAGCGCCTCACGCCGTTTCACGGGCATACCCGCAACATCCAGCAGGATGGCCCCCGCCAGCTCCCGCAGCCGGATCTGCCTTGCGGCTTCCTCGACCGCCCCGTGGTTCAGACGCAGCTGCGACGAGGCATCCCCGCCGCCCGCATGCGTCCCCGCATCGACATCGATCGCGGTCAGCGCCGGGGTGGGGTGGATCGTCAGCCGCCCGCCGCCCGGCAACGGCACCTCCTGCCCCGCCAGCAGGTCGAATTCGGCTTCCAGCGCGTCGTCGAAGGCGGGCTCGCGCAGCAGGCGCACGCGGGCGCCGAGCAGGCGCTTCAGCCGCGCGGCCTCGGCGGGGCTGTCGGTCTCAACCTCGGCGGAAGGCTCGCGCGCGCCGAGGCGCAAAGCGGCGTCGGGGCCACGGCGGATCAGGGCCACGCCCTCTCCGACCGCGGCGGCGCGCTCGGCCTCCGTCAGGCGGGCGGTGGCGCGCGGGCCCTTGCCGCCCTGGCCGGCGCGGGTGATGCGGATGGGCAGGATCGCGCCTTCGTGCAGGGCCTTGCGGTCCGGCGCCTCGCTGTCGGGAAGGAAGGCCGTGCTGCCATCGGCCAGCAGCAGGAAGGCGCCGCTCATTGGCTTCGACACGGCGGAGACGCGCGCCCGGTGCAGGTCGCCCAGCCCATCAGGCCGCGCAGGGCGCTCGATGGCGGCCGCGTGCAGCCGGTCGTCGCGGAGCAGCGCCACCCGGCGCTCCCCCGGCGAGACCGAGACGCGGATCAGGGCCGCAGCCACCCCACGCCCCGCAGCAATTGCGCCGTCTCGAACAGCGGCAGGCCGACCACGTTGGAATGGCTGCCCGAGAGGAAGCGCACCCAGGCCTCGGCGTGTTTCTGGATCTGGTAGCCCCCGGCCACGCCGCGCCATTCGCCCGATTCGAGATGGGCTTCGATCTGCGCCTCCGTCAGGCGTTGGAAGGCGAGGATGGTGGTGACCAGCCGTTCGGTCGCCTTGCCGTCGGGGCGCATCAGGCAGACGCCCGTCATCACCCGGTGCCGGCGCCCCGAGAGCAGGCCGAGGAACCGCCGCGCCTCCGCCTCATCCGCCGGCTTGCCGAGGATCCGCCGCCCGACGCCCACCACCGTATCGGCGGCCAGCACCAGCGCATCGGGCGCCATCGCATGCGCCGCCGCCGCCTTGGCGCGGGCCAGGCGGATGGCGAGCTTGGCCGGCAGTTCGGCCTTGCCCGGCGTCTCATCCAGATCGACGGGGCTGACGCGGTCCGGCACCACGCTGATCCGCGCGAGCAGTTCCAGCCGGCGCGGGCTGGCGGAAGCCAGGAGGAGCGGGGGCTTGGCGGGCAGCGATGTCATGTCCCGATCCGAACTGGCGCCCACGGCCACATGAGAGCTGGCGGCCCGCGCAGCGGGCCGAGGCCGCGAATGCGGCCCGCGCACAAACCACCAGCGACGCCGGGCGCTCCAGTGGCCTGCGCGAAAGCCATGAGCCGCACTGCGGCGATGGCGGAGGCGACGCCGGCGCCTGAGGTCACTTAAACCTAAACGTGATCCGGCCCTTGGTCAGGTCGTAGGGCGTCATTTCCACATTCACGCGGTCGCCGGCCAGCACGCGGATGCGGTTCTTCCGCATCTTCCCGCTGGTATGCGCCAGCACCATGTGGTCGTTGTCGAGCTTCACGCGGAACATCGCATTCGGCAGCAGTTCAACGACCTGGCCGCTGAACTCGATCATGTCTTCCTTCGACATGAGATTCCTTCTGGGTGGCGCGGCCCGGCGGTCCCCCCCGGGGGGAGAGGGACGTCCGGACAAGCGCAATATTCGGATTCGCGCCGGAACATGAGCGCCGACGCGTTGCGGGTCAAGGATTCAGGCCAGACAAGGGGGCCGCGCCCCCTGCCAGCCAGCTCCATCAGCTTGCCAGCCGCGCCGAGATGCTCAGCCCATGCGCGTCCAACCCCTCGGCCCCCGCCAGCGTCACCGCCGCCGGGCCGATCGCGGCCAAGCCGTCGCGTTCAGCCTCGACCCAGGTGGTGCGCTTCAGGAAGTCGAACACCGACAGGCCGGAGGCGAAGCGCGCCGTGCGCCCGGTGGGCAGCACATGGTTGGGGCCGGCGACATAATCGCCGACCGCTTCCGGGCACCAGCGGCCGAGGAAGGCCGCGCCCGCATGGCGGATTTTCGCGAACAACGCGCGGTGGTCCTCCACCATGATCTGGAGATGCTCGGGCGCGAGGCGATTGGTCAGCTCCGCCGCCTCCGCCCAGTCGCGCACCACCACCACCGCGCCATGCGCGGCCCAGGAGGCGGCGGCGATGGCGGCGCGCGGCAGGGTCCGCAATTCGGCAGTCACAGAATCGGCCACGCGGCGGGCGAAGGCCGCGTCATTCGTCACCAGGATGGATTGCGCGGCCTCGTCATGTTCGGCCTGGGCCAGCAGGTCGAGCGCGATGTGGCGCGGGTCGTTGGCGGCATCGGCGATCACCACCACCTCGGACGGGCCGGCGATGGAATCGATCCCGGTCCGGCCGAAGACCTGCCGCTTCGCCTCCGCCACATAGGCATTGCCGGGGCCGACGATGCGATCCACCGGCGCGATGCTCGCCGTGCCCCAGGCCATGGCGGCCACCGCCTGCGCGCCGCCGATGCGGAACACCTCCGTGACACCGGCCAGCCGCGCGGCGGCCAGCACCAGCGGGTTCAGCACGCCATCGGGTGTGGGCACGCACATCGCGATCCGGCCCACCCCCGCGACGCGTGCCGGCAGCGCGTTCATCAACACGGAAGACGGGTAGGACGCCTTGCCGCCCGGCACATAGAGCCCGACCGCATCCAGCGCGCCCCAGCGCATCCCCGTCCGCAGGCCGGGCTCCACCAGTTCCACATCGCGCGGCATCTGCGCACGGTGGAAGGCCTCGATCCGCCGCGCGGCCAGCGCCAACGCGTCGCGCTGCGTGGCAGGGATGGCGGCGACCGCCGCATCGATCTCGGCCGTTGTCACGCGGAGCGCCGCGGCATTGGCGGGGGTCCAGCGGTCGAAGCGGGCGGTGCAGGCGATCAGCGCGGCATCGCCGCCGGCGCGGACCTCCGCGATCAGCGCGGCCACCGCCGCATCGACCTTCGCCGTCGTCTCCCGCGCGTCATCCAGCAGGGCGCGGAAGGCGGCCTCGAAGCCCGCCTCGGTCGTGTCGAGCCACTTCATGCTGCCTGCCTCACCGCGCGTCGCGCTCCGCCAGCGCCGCGCGGAAGCGCGCGATCCAGGCGGCGATCGCCTCCGGCCGGGTCTTCAGCGCGGTGCGGTTCACAATGAGCCGAGAGGTGACCTGCGCGATCACCTCCGTCTCCACCAGCCCATTCGCCTTCAGCGTCGATCCGGTCTGCACCAGATCCACGATCACGCGCGCGAGGCCCAGCGAAGGCGCCAATTCCATCGCGCCGTTCAGATGCACCACCTCCGCCTGCATGCCCTTCCGCGCGAAATGGCGCTGCGCGATGGCCGGATACTTGGTCGCCACCGTGATGCGGGATGCGGAGCCGAGATCCTGCCCCGCCAGCGCCACCGGTTCCGCCACCGAGACGCGGCAGCGCCCGATGCCGAGGTCGAGCGGCGCGTAGATCTGGTCATAGTCGAATTCCATCAGCACATCGGCGCCGCAGACGCCGATCTGCGCCGCGCCATGGGCGACGAAGGTCGCGACATCGAAGGGCCGCACGCGCACCACATCGAGCCCCGGATGGTTGGTCTCGAAGCGCAGGCGCCGGCTGTCCTCATCGGCGAAGTCAGCCGCCGGCACCACGCCCGCGCGGGCCAGCACGGGGCCGAGTTCCGACAGGATCCGGCCCTTGGGCAAAGCGAGGATCATGGTGTCGCCGGCCTCGGAGGGGGTGGAGGGATCGGCGGGAAAGTTTTCGGTTGTCGTCGTGTCCATGGACCAGCCTAAGGCGCCCAACTGGCGCGGTCGATCACGGCCCAATGAAAACCGAGGGCTGGATCGGAGGCGCCCCTTCGCAGACGGGGCGGGCGCGGTCAACCGGGCCGCCGCGGTTGCCTGCCCCCCGTCGCGGCTGGCAGCCTGCTTGTGACACGGGATGAGGGTGGGCTGTGGGCATGTCGGGGCACGGGCAGGCGGCCAGGGGCGGCATCCGCCAGGGCGCGTGCTGACGCGCGGGGAGGACATCGCCCGCGGCGCCTGGGCGCCGCCACCGGGGCTGCGGCTGGTGCCGATGGGCGCCAAGCTCGCCTCCCTGCCGGGGCTCGCTGGCTTCCTGCCGCCGGGGGTGCGGCTCCGCCCCCTGCCCTCCGGGCTGCTGGGCGCGGATGCGCTGCTCGGCTGGGGGCGGAAGGGCAGCGGGGCGCGGGCACGGCGCCTCGGCCACCTGCTGCGCAAACCGGTGGTGACGCTGGAGGACGGCTTCGTGCGTTCCGTCGGCCTCGGCGTCGCGGGCGCGCCGGCGCTGAGCGTGGTGTTGGACGATCTCGGCGTGCATTACGACGCCCACGCCCCGTCCTGCATCGAGGTGATGCTGGAGCAAGGCGGGTGGGAAAGTCCCGCGCTGCTGGCCCGCGCGCGGGCCGCGATGGCGGAGATGCGGCGGCTCAGGATCTCGAAATATAACCTCGGCGCCGAACCATCGCCCGCGACCGCCGCGCTGATCGGGGCCGGGCCCTTCGTGCTCTGCGTGGACCAGACGGCGGGGGATGCGTCGGTGGCGCTGGGCGGCGCGGGGCCGAACAGCTTCCGCCGCATGCTGGCGGCGGCGTGCGCGGAGAACCCCGGCACGCGAATCCTGGTGAAGACGCACCCCGATGTGGTGGCCGGGCTGCGCCGGGGCCTGGTGGACCCCGCCGATGCCGCGCGCGCCGGCGCGGTGGTGATCGGCGAGGCGCTCGACCCCTGGCTGCTGCTGGAGGGCGCGACGCGGGTCTACACGGTGACCAGCCAGCTGGGCCTGGAGGCACTTGTGGCCGGCGTGCCGGTGCGCTGCTTCGGCCTGCCCTTCCATGCCGGCTGGGGCGCGACGGAGGACGAGATCCCCTGCCCCCGCCGCACACGCCGTCGTACAGCTGTGGAGATCTTCGCCGCCGCCTATCTGCTCTATGCGCGTTACGCCGATCCGCAGACCGGCGCGCCGCGCACGCTGGAGGAGACCATCGCCGCCATCGCGGCGGCGCGTGGGGCGGGCGGCGCTTCCGCGATCAGCGCCTGACCAAAGCTGCGCCCAGCCTTGGGCGGCGCCGCGGCTTTGCCGCGGCAACGCAGCGCGGCAAAGCAGGAACAGCGCCACGGCCGGGGTCACCGCAAAGCCGCGAAGCGGTTTTGTGGGGGTACTAGACCGTGAACTGCTCCGCGATGATCCGCTCGCTCAGGCCGTGGTCGGGGTCGAACAGCATCGTCAGGCTGACCGTCCGGTCCTCCCGCACCTCCACGCGGCGCACATCGCGCACCTCGGTGTAGTCGGCGGTGGCGGAGACGGGGCGCTTTTCGGCTTCCAGCACCTCGAACACCACCTCCGCCTCCGCCGGCAGCAGCGCGCCGCGCCAGCGGCGGGGACGGAAGGCGCTGATCGGGGTCAGCGGCAGCAGATTGGCGCCGAGCGGGATGATCGGCCCATGCGCCGAGAGGTTATAGGCCGTGCTGCCCGCCGGGGTGGACACCAGGATACCGTCGCAGATCAGCTCCTCCAGCCGGGTCTTGCCATCCACCATCACGCGGATCTTGGCGGCCTGGCGCGTCTCCCGCAGCAGGGAGACCTCGTTGATCGCCAGCGCCTCCACCGGCGTCCCGGCGCCGGTGAAGGCGCGCATGCGAAGCGGATGCAGCGTCGCGGCCTGCGCGGCGGCGAGCCGTTCGGCCAGCCCTTCCTCCCGATACTCGTTCATCAGGAAGCCGACGGAGCCGCAATTCATCCCATAGACCGGCAGGTTGCGGCCGAGCATGCGGTGCTGCGTTTCCAGCATCATCCCGTCGCCGCCGAGGGCCACGACGATCTCCGCGCGGTCGAGCGGCGCTGCGCCATGGATGGCGGCCAGCCGATCCTGCGCCGCGCGCGCGACTTCGGTGGGCGCGGCGAGGAAGGCGATGCGGGGTGCGGTGCTCACGACGCGACGGCCATCAGCCCTCTCCCCCCGCAGGGGGGAGAGGGCAAGCTCCACCTGGAACCCTCTCCCCCCAACGGGGGGAGAGGGCAGGGTGAGGGGGGGCGGGCAAGGTCATCATCGGCATGGCAAGGCCCCCCTCACCCAACCCTCTCCCCCCGTTGGGGGGAGAGGGCGAGCGCTTCCACACGCCGCGCCGCGCCGAGTTCTTCCACACGCCTTGCGGCGCGATGCTCCAGCACCGGCATGTCCCGCCGGACCCGCGCCGTCAGGCCTGGGTCGATGCGCGCGGTCGCGAAGCCCATCCCGTCGCTGCACTTCGCCACCACATGCCCCCACGGGTCGCAGATCAGCGAATGGCCATAGACCTGCCGCGTCGCGCCGCGTTCCTCATAGGCGCCATGCGACGCGGCGGCGGCGATCCAGCATTGGGTCTCGATCGCGCGGGCGCGCAGCAGCACCTCCCAATGGTCCTTGCCGGTCTGCAGGGTGAAGTTGGAGGGCACCAGGATCGCCTCCGCCCCCATCTGGCGCAGCGCGACGAATTGTTCCGCGAAGCGCATGTCGTAGCAGATGGTCAGGCCCCATTTCACGCCGCCCGCCTCCACGCAGACCAGCTGGTCCCCCGCGCCATACAGCGCGCTTTCGCGATAGCCGGTGCCGTCGGGCCCCGTGATGTCGAACAGGTGGATCTTGCGGTAGCGCGCGACTTCTCGCCCCTCCGGGTCGAACAGCAGGGACGTGTTGAACAGCTTGTCGGCCCCCTTCTCGATCAGGGAGCCGCCATGGACATGGATGCGGTTGGCGCGTGCGAGGGCGCGGAGGAACTCATAGGCCTCCCCCCCCTCCCCGCCCGGCTCGGGCAGGGTCTCGGCCGCGCTCATGCGCGCATCGCGCCCGCCGCCGAGGTTGGTCCAGGTCTCGGGCAGGGTGACCAGGTCCGGCCGGTCCGCGGCGAGCGCGGCTTCGATCAGGCGCCGCGCCTGGCCGATATTGGCGGCCTTGTCGGAGCCCTGGTTCATCTGGATGACGGCAACCCGCATATGGCGCTCTCCGGCAGCGCCGCATGAAGCATCGCGGGCCAGGGCGCGGCAAGTCCCGAGGGCCATTCCGGGCTTGTGACCACCGCCAGCGACAGGCCCGCCCTATCCTGCCGGGCGCACAACCCCGGACGATCCCATGCCGCGCTGCCTTGCGATCCCGCTATTCCTGTTCGCCCTGCTGGCCGCGCCCGGCGCCGAGGCCCAGGGCGTGCAGCGCTGCGAAAGCGCCTTCCGCCAATGCGCGGCAGATTGCGGCGCGGGGCCGGCCGGCGCTTGCGTCGCGGCCTGCTACCAGGACCGGGCCAGTTGCATCCAGAACCCGTCCCGCCCGCCGCAGCGCCCGGCGGGCTGAGAGCTATCGGCGGTCGCTGGGCCAATCGACGCGCGGCTCGGCGCGCGGGGCGCCGCGATCGGGCCAGGCGGCAGGCGGCGGCACCGGGGGGGCCGCGCGCAGGATCGGCGCGGGGTCCGCGCGGCGCGGTGCCGCGACCGGCTCGGCCCAATCCTCCTCCACCGGCGCGCGGCGGCCGCGCTGGGGCTCGGGCATGCGCAGCGCGAGGGTGCGGATCTCGGCCTGGATCTCATCCAGCCGCGCCTCGATCGCGTCCAGCCGGCCCTTCACGCCGAAGACGCTGAAGGGCATCAGCAGATAGGCGAGCCCCGCCAGCGCAAGGGCGGCCAGGACGACAAGGCCCACCCACTCCGGCAGCCCCGGAATGGCAAGCTGGCTGGTGAGTTCCTGCAGCATCCGGCCTCCTCAACCCGTCCCCTGGCCACCCGCCGCGGGATCAGCCGCCCGTGACGCTCATGTGGCGCGCGACGGCCGGCGCCTGACGGCGGCGGTCGATGACGAAATCATGGCCCTTCGGCTTGCGCCCGATCGCTTCGAGGATCGCGTCGCGCAGCCCCGACTGGTCTACCGACGGGTCGCGCAGCACGCGGCGCAGATCGGCGCTGTCGTCCTGGCCGAGGCACATATACAGCATCCCCGTGCAGGTCAGGCGCACGCGGTTGCAGGATTCACAAAAATTATGCGTCAGCGGCGTGATGAAACCAATCCGCCGCCCGGTTTCCTTAACCGTGAAATAACGCGCTGGGCCACCGGTCTTGTAATCCGTCTCCTCCAGCGTCCAGGTCTCACGCAGCCGGGCGCGGACCACCGAAAGCGGCAGGTACTGGTCGGTGCGATCGTCGCCGATCTCGCCCAGCGGCATCGTCTCGATCAGGCAGAGGTCGAAGCCGTGTTCGCCGCACCAGGCGATCATGCGGTCGAACTCGCCTTCGTTCACGCCCTTCATGGCAACCGCGTTGATCTTGACGTCGAGCCCCGCGGACTTGGCGGCGAAGATGCCGTCCAGCGTCGGCTCGATCTTCCCCCAGCGGGTGAGCGCGGTGAAGGTCGCCGGGTCCAGGCTGTCGAGCGAGACATTGATCCGCCGCACGCCCGCCGCGCGGATGTCGTCGGCCATCTTCACCAGCTGGGTGCCGTTGGTGGTGACCGTCAGCTCCTTCAGCCCACCCCCGCCCAGCCTGGCACCGAGGCTGCGGAACAGGCCGAGCACGCCCTTCCGCACCAGCGGCTCCCCGCCCGTCAGGCGGATCTTTTCGACGCCGAGCTCGATGAAGGCGCCACAGAGCCGGTCGAGTTCCTCGAGCGTCAGGACCTCCGCCTTCGGCAGGAAGGTCATGTCTTCCGCCATGCAATAGACGCAGCGCAGGTCGCAGCGGTCGGTGACCGAGACCCGGAGATAGCTGACGGTACGCCCGAACGGATCGATCATGGCTGGCGGTATCCCCCCGGCATGGGCGGCCGGCCTTCCGGGGCTGCCACCCCGCGCCGGTCCTTCCTCATGGCCGGCATTTGGTCCACCTGCCCCCTACAGCGCAAGTCCCTGGGGTGAAGGGGTGGGGCGGGAAGTTGAGGCGGTCGGTCGCGCCCCCTCCCGCCCGCTGCGCGGGCACCAGCCTGCGGCGCAGCGGCAGTGCCGCTGCCCCCCGCTTCGCGGGAGAGGGATCGTCGGCACGCCCTGCTCCCTCTCCCGCTATGCGGGGGAGGGTTGGGGAGGGGGCGCGACCGCGCTCACAGAACAAGCCCGCACCCTCACGCCAGCAGCACGACAGTCCCGGTCGTCACCAGCAGGCCGAAGGCGAAGCGGCGGTACCAGCGTTCCGGCACCACATGAAACAGCCGCGCGCCCACCGGCACGCAGAGCATCAGCACCGGCAGCAGCAGGACCAGCTTCGCCAGCACCGCCCAGCCCATCAGCCCCCCGAGCGCCGGCGGGATGATGGAGATGACGGAGACGATGGCGAAGAACAGGATCAGGTTCGCCCGGTGCCGCCGCGCTTCCTCCGGCCCCGCCAGCAGATAGAGGATCACCGGCGGCCCGCTGACCCCCGTCGCCCCCTTCAGCAGCCCCGCCGTCGCCCCCACCGCCACATTCAGCGCGAAGGGGCGGGATCCGTGGTAGCGCCAGCCCGACATCAGCAGCAGCCCGAAGACCAGCACGAAGCCGCCGATGGCCCGGCGCAGCATGTCCTGGTCGGCGGTCAGCAGGATGAAGGCGCCGAGCGGCGTCGCCAGCGCCGCCGCCCCACCGATCGGCAGCATCACCCGCCGATCCGCCTGGCCGAGCGCCTTCGGCAGCAGCTGCATCGACACGAACAGCTCCATCAGCAGCATCACCGGCACGCCGATGCGCGGACCCCAGAGCAGCGAATAGGTCGGCGCCAGCAGGATCGCCGTCCCGAAACCCGAATAGCCGCGCATCAGCCCGGCGACCGCGGTCACCGCCAGCGCCGCGAGCATCCGCCAATCGGACAGCAGCGCAGTGATCTCGATCAGGAACTGGTTCAACCGGGCCCATCCTCCAGCACATCCAGCGCGACGCCGGACAGGCGCAGCGTGACCTTGCCTGCATTCTCGAAATTGACCGTCACCCGGTCGCCGGCGACCGACTGCACCTGGCCGATGCCCCAATCGGGGCGGCTGGGCAGGCGCACGCGCTGGCCCGGAAACAAATCGCTGCTCACGGGACGTAGCGTATCCCGCATTAACACCTTCACGACCAGCCTTGGGTATGAAGGGAAAAGCCGGATCGCAACCGGGCAGCACGAGAGAAAGATCCGCATGGCCGATGGAATCATCCATTTTCCGACCGCCACGGCGCAGCTTGCCCTGGCGCAGGCGGTCTGCACGCGGCTTTGCCACGACCTCGGCGGGCCGGCCGGCGCGCTGTCCGGCGCGCTCGAGATGATGGGGGAGGCCGGCGACGACGCGACCGAGGTGGCGGTGGACGCCGCCCGCATCATCGACCGCCGGCTGCGCTTCTGGCGCGCCGCCGTGGGCGGCCCGGGCGGCAACCTGGACAGCGCCGCGCTCGGGCAATTGGCGGAAGGCCTGACGCTGGGGCGCCGCGCGGTGGTGGACCTCTCGGCGCTGCCGCCGGGGATGCTGATCGAGGCTGTCCACGCCCAGCCCTTGCTGCTGGCCATGCTGGTGGGGGTGGAGGCGATGCCGCGCGGCGGCACGCTGCGCGTCGCACTGTCGCCCAGCGGCGGCTTCGCGGTGTGGCCGGATGGACCGGGCGCAGCCTGGCCGCCGGGCCTTGCGGATCTTCTCACCGGGCAGCAGCCGGCGCCGGTGCCCCGCGCCGTCGCCCTGCCGCTGCTCGCCGCCACCGCCGCCGCGACGCGGATGCGGCTTTCCCTGCAGCCGGCGACCCAGGGCGCGGCGGCGACGCTGACGCTGACAGCGATCCGCTAGCGGGGCGCGCCCTCCTGAGGGCGATAGCCCTCCCCCCCCCTCAATCCGGCCAGCCGGCCCGCGCGCGCGCCTCCGCCGGGCTGACGCCCGAAGCCCGCAGATCCCGCAGCGTCGCGGCGCGGTCGCGCTTGGCCAAACGACGTCCCTCGGCATCGGTCAGCAAACGATGATGGGCATAGGCCGGCGCCGGCCAGCCCATCAGCGCCTGCAACAGGCGATGCAGATCGGTCGCCGGCTTCAGATCCTCGCCCCGGGTCACCAGCGTGACACCCTGCAGCGCGTCGTCATGGGTGACGCACAGATGATAGCTGGCCGGGATGTCCTTCCGCGCCAGCACCACATCACCGAACCGCGCCGGGTCGCAGGCCATGCAGCCCTGCCCTTCCTCGGCAAAGCGAAGCCCCGCCGGCACGCAGGCCAAGGCGCGGCCCATGTCGAGTCTCAGCGCATGCGCCACGCCCGCCGCCAGCCGAGCGTGGCGCTCACCGGTCGAAAGCCGGCGGCAGGTGCCGGGATAAAGCGGCCCGTCCGGCCCCATCGGCCCCAGATGCGGCGCGCCGACGCTGGCCGCGATCTCCCGCGCGATGTCGGCGCGGGTGCAGAAGCAGGGATACAGAAGCCCCCGCACCGCGAGCCCATCCAGCACGGCGCGATACTCCGCCAGATGCGCCGATTGCACCCGCACGGGCCCATCCCAGTCCAGGCCGAGCCAGGCCAGATCCTCCAGGATCGCCTCGGTGAAGTCGGGCCGGCAGCGTGTGGGGTCGATATCCTCGATCCGCAGCAGGAACCGCCCCCCCGCCGCACGCGCCCGGCGCCACCCCGCCAGCGCCGAATGGGCATGGCCCAGATGGAGGAACCCCGTGGGCGAGGGCGCGAAGCGCGTGACGATCGGCCGATCCGCTGGCATCTAGCCAACCAACCGGGAATGGCGACAGGGAACAAGGGGCATGACGACGCGTCTGGACGGGCCGCGCTGGGGGCCGGCTTCGGGTGGCCCCCCGCGGAAGCTGGTGGTGCTGCTGCACGGGCTGGGCGCGGATGGCTACGACCTGATCGACCTCGCCCCCGGCTGGGGCCAGGCGGTGCCCGACGCCGCCTTCGTCGCCCCGCATGCGCCGGAGCCCTGCGACATCGCCCCCTATGGAAGGCAATGGTTCAGCGTCGGCGACCGCACGCCGGCCCGGATGCTGGCAGGCGCGGAGGTGGCGGCCGCCCATCTCGCGGCCTTCCTGGACGCGGAAGCGGCGCGACTCGGGATCGGGGCGGGCGATGTCGGCGTGATGGGCTTCAGCCAGGGCGCCATGATGGCGCTCTTCACCGGCCTGCGCCGCGCCCCGCCGCCCGCGGTGCTGCTGGCCTATTCGGGCCGGCTGCTGGGCGCCGAGACGCTGGCCGCCGACATCCGCGCCCGCCCGCCCGTGCTGCTGGTCCATGGCGAGGAAGACGAGATCGTCCCCGCCGCCGCGAGCCGGGAGGCCGAGTCGGCCCTGGCCGCCGCCGGCGTGACGGTGGAAGCGGTGTTCCGGCCGGGGCTCGGCCATGGGCTGGATGAGGCGGGGATGGCGCTCGGCGCGCTGGCCCTGCAACGCTATGTCGGCACGGCTGCGTGACGAAGCGATGAAAAGGCCCGCCCTGCCTTGCCCAGGGGCCGTGGGCCTGTTGCACCGCGGCGCGGCGGCTGGCATGACAGCCGGGCTAACGCGGCGATGCCACAGTATCTGGGGCAAGGCGGACTGTTAGGGCCCCAGGACTTGGGATCGCCACTCGGCATAGGAGTGGCGCTTGCCTGATGGCGGAACCCTCGTCGGTGACAGGTCCTATCCCGCGCTCGTGCTGAACGCGGATTTCCGGCCGCTCTCCTATTTCCCGCTCTCGATCTGGTGCTGGCAGGATGCGGTGAAGGCCGTGTACCTGGACCGCGTGTCGGTGCTGTCGGAATACGAGGCGTCGGTGCATTCGCCCTCGTTGCGGATGAAGCTGCCGAGCGTGATCGCGCTGAAGGACTTCATCCCGGCGACCCGCCGCCCGGCCTTCACGCGCTTCAACGTGTTCCTGCGCGACAGCTTCGCCTGCCAGTATTGCGGGGACGCGCAGCAGACGCACGACCTGACCTTCGACCATGTGATCCCGCGCAGCCGCGGCGGGCGCACGACCTGGGAGAATGTCGTCGCCGCCTGCGGGCCGTGCAATCTGCGCAAGGGCAACCGGCTGCCCAAGGACTGCCAGATGATCCCCCGCCAGCCGCCCCGGCAGCCGACGGCTTGGGAGTTGCAGGAGAATGGCCGGTCCTTCCCGCCCAACTACCTGCATGAGAGCTGGCGGGACTACCTGTACTGGGATTCCGAGCTGGAGAGCTGAGGACTCCCCCCCCCGCCCTTAGACTTTCTCGCTGACCTTGATCGCGACCTTGCAGCCCGCCTTGATCACCGCCGTCAGCAGCCGATAGGCCGGGGCCTGTTCCGCCTCATTCTCCAGGCCGATGTCGCGGTGCTCCAGTTCCTCCGCGCGGAAGACCTCGATCCGCTCCTTCAGCTCCGCCTCATCCGCGCCGAGTTCGGCGTGCTGCGCGCGGTAATGCTCGTCGATCGTCTCCTCGACCGCGACGGTGCAGGCCATCGCGGCGCGATAGCCCAGCAGCGCCGTGCCGGCGCCCAGCACGAAGCCGGCCACATGCCAGAAGGGCAGCAGCGCCGTGGGGCGCACGCGACGCTTGCCGATCTGGGCAGAGAAATAGTCCAGATGGACCTGTTCCTGTTCCTGCATGTGCCGCAGCGTCGGGCCGTGGCGCGTGCGGCCGAGCACCGCCAGTTGGCCCTGGTAGATGCGCTTGGCGCCGTATTCGCCGGCATGGTCCACGCGGATCGCGCGCGCCACCACATCCCGCGCCGTGGGGTCGCCCGGCAGCCGTCCCTCGCCCGTCATCCTGTCGCTCATCGCATCCTCCGCGCCGCGCCCCGCCAGATAAGGATGGCGAGCCCAGCCGCATAGATCAGGTTCATCTGCGCCACGGAAAGGGGCAGGCCGGGCACCAGATAGGCCGGCTCGTCGCAGGGCTTTGCGGCCACGGGGGCCAGGCCGCGCAGCAGGTCGTCCACCGTCCCCCCACCGACGCGCGGCGCCAGGCAGGCCGGCAGCGGGGACGGCCACCAGCCGAACTCCACGCCCACATGCAGCGCCGCCACGGCGCCGGAGCCGAGCACCGCGACCGCGGCCGCGCGCAGCGCCCAGACCCGCCAGGGGCGCGGCAGGGCCAGGGCCGCCAGCGCGATCCCCGCCGCCACCCAATAGGGCCAGCGCTGCCAGAGGCAGAGCGCGCAGGGCGCGAGCCCCGGCCAGCGCTCGCTGCCCATGGCGATCAGGGGCGCGGCGGCGGCCAGCAGCGCGGCGAGCAGCGGGAACGGCATGGCGGCACCATGCCGCGCCCTGGCCCGCCGCCGCAACCGGGCGTGGCTTGACGCGCTGGCCCCCTCCCCCGACCCTTCCCCCTGCGGAGAGAGGGACAGCGCGCGATGCTGCGGATCTGGGGCCGGGCCAATTCGTCCAATGTCATGAAGGTGCTCTGGCTCTGCGAGGAGCTCGGCCAGCCCTTCGAGCGGATCGACGCCGGCGGCGCCTTCGGCCGCACGCGGGACCCGGACTACCTGGCGAAGAACCCGAACGCCCTGGTGCCGACCATCGAGGAAGCGGACGGCTTCACCCTGTGGGAGAGCAACACGATCCTGCGCTACCTGGCGCGCAGCCGGGCGGGGGGTGCGGCCTTCTACCCGGCCGCACCCCGCGCGGCGGCGGATGTGGAACGCTGGATGGACTGGCAGACGGCATCCCTGAACGCGCCGATGACGACGGTCTTCTTCACCTATGTCCGCACGCCGGAGCCTGAGCGCGACTGGCCCGCGACGGAAAAGGCGCGGGTTGCGGCGGAACATCTCTGGGCGATGGTCGCCGCAAGGCTGCAGGGCCAGGATTTCGTCTGCGGCGCCGCGCCGACGCTCGCTGACATCGCGCTGGGCCCCTACCTGCATCGCTGGCTGAGCCTGCCGATCGCGCGCGCGCCGATGCCCGCGCTCGAAGCCTGGTATGCGCGGCTGCTGAAGCGGCCCGGCTATGCGAAGCATTGCGCCGGGCCGATGAGCTGAAGCGGGCGTGGCTTACCGGGTCGCCCCGGGGGTCCAGGTGACGTCGCGCGCGCCATTCTCGTTCAGGCGCCGCGACAGCACGAACAAATGGTCCGACAGGCGGTTGAGGTAGCGGACCACCGCCGGGTTCACCGGCTCCTCGCCGGCCAGCGCCACCACCAGCCGCTCCGCGCGCCGTACCACGGTGCGGGCCAGATGGGCATGGGCGGCGCCGGGGCTGCCGCCGGGCAACACGAAGCTCCGCAGCGGCGGGATCACGGCGTTCATCGCCGCCACCTCCGCCTCCAGCCGCGCGCATTGGTCGTCCGTCACGCGCAGCCGGTCCGCCCCCGTCCCCGGCACGCAGAGATCGGCGCCGAGGTCGAACAGCTCGTTCTGCATCCGCGCGACCATCGCATCCGCCTCGGTATCCCCGCCCAGATGCAAGCGCAGCAGGCCGAGGCAGGCATTCGCCTCATCCACCGTGCCATAGGCCTCGACGCGCAGCGCGTCCTTCCGGACGCGGGACCCGTCGCCGAGCGAGGTTTCCCCCCCGTCCCCGCCGCGGGTGGTGATGACGTCGAGCTTGACCATGCGTGTCCCCAAAGCCGTCAGCGCCGTGGCGCGAAGGCGTCCTGTTCGAGGCGGAAGATGATGCTGACCGTGGTGGTCGAAAAGACCGGGCGGCCCTGCTGGGTCGCGGGTTCGAACTGCCAGCGCCGCACCGCCGCCTCCGCCGCGCGGTCCAGCGCCTCATGCCCCGAACTGCCGAGAACGGCGAGGTCCGTGACGCGCCCATCCAGCCCCACCTGCACCAGCAGCGTGACCCGCCCCTGTTCCCCCCGGACGCGGGAGGCGCGGGGATAGTCCGGCGAGGGGTTGGACACCCCGCTGCGCGGCCGCGGTTCCACCACCGCCCCGGTAACGATGCCGGGCCCGGCGGACTGGGCCATCCCCTGTTCCGCCAGGCCGGGGCTGCCGGGGGGCCGCCAGACGGTCGGCGCCTCGGCGGGCGGCGCGGGCTGGGCCGGGGGGCGGGCCGGGGGCGGGCGCGGCGCGGGCGTCGCCTGCCGCGCGGGCGGAACAGGCGCGGGCGGAGCGGCCGGAGCAGGCGGGGCCTCAGGGGGTGGCGGCGGCGGCAAGGCGGCGACCTGCTGGGGCGGGGTCGGCGGCAAGGCGGGCGGCGGTGGCACGGGCGCCGGGGCCTCTGGCGGCGGCGCGGCGGCCAAAGCGGGCATGGGCGCGGGCGGCGGGGCCTCTGGCGCAGCGGGGGCTGGCGGCGCGGGCGGGGGGGCGGGCGCGGCCACGGCCTCCGGCACAGGC
>JBIIRI010000197.1:0-5453 GCA_044341625.1 Roseomonas sp. | reverse complement strand
GGGGGGGGGGGGGGGCCCCCCGGGGGGGGGGGGGGGGGGGGGGGGGGGCGGGGGCGGGGGGGGGGGGGGGGGGGGGGGGGGGGGGGGGGGCCGCGGCCACGGCCTCCGGCACAGGCGGCGCGGCGGGCGTGGCGGGTGGGCCGCCCCCGGCGGCGCTGTCCTCCGGGTCCCCTGCCCCCTCGCGGCTCTCGGCCCAGATCAGCGCCAGGGCCCGTTCCTCTGGCGGGGTGGGTGGCGGGCGCAGCTCGGCCCAGAGGATCGCCGCCGCCACCAGCGCATGCGCCAGCACCGAGACCAGCAGGAAGCGGCCGCCCCGCCCCTGGGCGCCCCCCTGGGCGGCCGGGCGCGTCACAGCACCAGCACGCCCTGGTGCTTCGCCTTCCCCTCCGGCTCCACATGGATGGTGATGACGGCGGTGCCGAGCTCGGCCTTCAGCGCCGCCTCGATCCGGTCGCAGATCTCATGCGCGTCGGAGACGGTCATCGCCGCCGGCACCACCAGGTGGAACTCCACGAAGGTGAAGCGGCCGGACTGGCGGGTGCGGAGGTCATGCGCCTCGATCGCGCCGGAGGCATGTTCGGCCATCAAGGCGCGGATACGGGCGAGCTGCCCGGCGGGCACCGCTTCATCCATCAGCCCACCGACCGAGCTTCGCATCAGGGCGAAGCCGGAGAACAGGATGTTGCCCGCCGTCAGCGCCGCCAGCAGCGGGTCGAGCCAGAGCAGCCCCGTCAGCGCCACCGCGCCCACGCCGACGATCACGCCGGCCGAGGTCACGACATCGGACAGGAGATGCTTCGCATCCGCCAGCAACGCCGGCGACCGCGCGGCCTTGCCGCGCCGGAACAGCAGCGCGGCCCAGCCGGCATTGATCGCGGTCGCGACAGCCGAGACCCCAAGCCCCAGCCAGGCCTGTTCCGGCGCGCGGGGCGTAACATAGGCCTGCCAGGCCTCGGTCAGGATCAGGATCGCGGCGGCGACGATCAGCGCGCCTTCCAGCACGGCCGAGAAGTATTCCGCCTTGGCATGGCCATAAGGGTGGTTCGCGTCGGGCGGCAGGGCGGAAAGCCGGATGGCTGCCAGCGCCGCCACGGCGGCCGCGACATTCACCACCGATTCGAGCGCATCCGCATAGAGCGCGACCGACCCCGTGACCCACCAGGCCCCCGCCTTGAGGCCAAGCACCAGCAGCGCCACCGCGACGGAGACGGTGGCGATGCGCTCGACCTGCGTGGCCTGGCTTGGGGCCAAGGGGGGAACCTTCCTCGACGGCTCTACGGCGCTGTTTGCCCTGCCCGGAGGATGGGCGGCAAGCGCGGGGCGGCAGGGGCTGGCAGGCGAAAGCCAGGAGGCGGGGACCGCGCCACTTTCGGCACGCCCCCCCTCACCCTGCCCTCTCCCCCCTACGGGTGGAGAGGGTTCAAACGGCGTCTGGCTAGACGCTGAAGTACTTCGCGCGCGGGTGGTGCAGGACGATAGCGCTGGTGGATTGTTCGGGGTGCAGCTGCCATTCGTCGGACAGTTCCACGCCGATCCGCTCCGCCTTCAGCAGCTTCAGCAGACCCTCCTGGTCCTCCAGCCGCGGGCAGGCGGGGTAGCCGAAGGAATAGCGGCCGCCGCGATAGCCCTGGGACAGCATCTTCTCGATGTCCCGCTCATCCTCGGCCGCGAAGCCCCATTCGGCGCGGATGCGCTTGTGGACGTATTCCGCCATCGCTTCCGCCATCTCCACCGACAGGCCGTGGAGGTACAGGTAGTCCTGGTAGCGGTTCTCCTCGAACCAGTCGCGCGCGATGTCGGACGCCTTCTGGCCGACGGTCACCACCTGCAGCCCGATCACGTCGCGATGGTTCGGGCCGTCCTCGATGTCGCGCACGAAGTCAGCGATGCACTCGCCGTCTTCCTTCGGCTGGCGCGGCAGGTTGAAGCGGCAGGCCTCGGTGATGCCGTCTTCCTCGAACAGCACCAGTTCATTGCCCTGGCCGGCACATTTCCAATAGCCGTAGATCGCCTGCGGCTTGAGGATGTTCTGCTCCTCCGTCAGCGCGAGCATACGCTTCAGCACCGGGCGCAATTCCTGCTTCGCCCAGCCGAGGAAATCCTCCAGCGACTTGCCCGCCTTCCGGAAGCCCCATTGGAATTGATACAGGCTGCGTTCGTTGATGAAGGGCACCAGCGCCTTGGGCGCCGCTTCCATCACCCGCGCGCCCCAGAAGGGCACGGTAGGCGTCGTGCTTTCGGCGGCCACGCGGCGGCGGCGGGTTTGCGCGTAGTTCACATCGACCGGCGCGAAGCCGCGCGGATCGGCGGTGCCGAGCACGCGCTTCTCGTTCTTCGACTTGCCCTTCCGCTTCGATTGCAGCGCGGCCAGGTAGTCGTCGAAGCCGTTGCCCATCACCTTGTCCATCAGGTGCAGCCCGTCGAAGGCGTCGCGCGCATAGGCCACACGCCCGCAGGCATAGGCCTTCACGCAATCATCCTCGACATAGTTGCGCGTCAGCGCGGCGCCGCCGAGCAGCACCGGCACATCGACGCCCTGGCGCGACATCTCCTCCAGATTCTCGCGCATCACGACCGTAGACTTCACCAGCAGCCCGCTCATGCCGATGGCGTTCGCCTTGTGCTCCTTCGCCGCGGCGACGATCTCGGTCAGCGGCACCTTGATGCCGAGGTTGACGACCTTGTAGCCGTTATTGGTCAGGATGATGTCGACCAGGTTCTTGCCGATGTCGTGCACATCGCCCTTCACCGTGCCGAGCACGATCGTGCCCTTCTCCTGGCCCTCCACCTTCTCCATGAAGGGTTCGAGATAGGCGACGGCGGCCTTCATCGTCTCGGCGCTTTGCAGCACGAAGGGAAGCTGCATCTTGCCCGCGCCGAACAGCTCGCCCACCACCTTCATGCCGTCCAGCAGCACGTCGTTGATGATGGACAGCGGCGCGATGCCCTTGGCCAGCGCATCCGCCAGCTCATCGTCCAGCCCCTTGCGGTCGCCATCGACGATGCGGTCCTTCAGCCGCCCTTCCACCGTCTCCGCGCGCGCCTTCTTGACGCTGTCGGCGGCCTTCCGGCCGGAGAAGATCTCCAGCACCTTCTGCAGCGGGTCATAGCCCTCGCGGCGGCGGTCGAAGATCAGATCCTCCACCACCTGCACTTCCTCGGGCGGGATCTGGTGCAGCGGCTTGATCTTGGAGACATGCACGATCGCGCCCGTCATCCCCGCCTTCACGGCGTGGTCCAGGAAGACGCTGTTCAGCACATGCCGCGCGGCCGGGTTCAGGCCGAAGGAGATGTTGGACAGGCCAAGGATGATCTGGATGTCCGGGAACCTCTCCCGGATCATGCGGATGCCCTCCAGCGTCCACAGGCCGAGCTTGCGGTCGTCCTCATTGCCCGTCGCGATGGTGAAGGTCAGCGGGTCGATCATCAGGTCGGATTGCGGCAGGCCGTATTGGTCGCAGGCGAATTCGACCAGCCGCGTCGCGATCCGCAGCTTGTCCTCCGCCGTCTTGGCCATGCCCACTTCGTCGATGGTCAGCGCGATCACCGCGGCGCCGAACTTCTTGGCGAGCTTCATGCGGTCATGCGCCGCGCCTTCGCCTTCCTCGAAGTTGATCGAGTTGATGATGGCCTTGCCGCCATGCAGCTTCAGCGACGCCTCGATCACCGGCGTTTCCGTGCTGTCGATCACCAGGGGGGAGTTCACGCTGGAGGTGAAGCGGCGGATCACCTCGCCCATCTCCGCCATCTCGTCGCGGCCGACGAAGGCGGTGCAGACATCGAGGCTGTTCGACCCCTCCGCCACCTGTTCGCGCGCGATCGCCAGGCACCCGTCCCAGTCATGCGCCGCCTGACGTTCGCGCCAGGCCTTGGACCCGTTGGCGTTGCAGCGTTCGCCGATGGAGAAGTAGCTGTTCTCCTGCCGCAGAGGGGTGGCGGTGTAGAGGCTGGCGACGGAGGGAATCCAGATCGGCTTGCGCAGCGTCGGCACAGGCCGCGCCCGCGCGCCACCCAGCTTCCGCAGAAGCTGGTCGAGGGCTGCGATATGCGTGTTGTTCGTCCCGCAGCAGCCGCCGATCAGGTTCAGCCCGTCTTCCGTGACGAAGCGTTCCATCCAGGTGGCAAGCTCGGCGGCGCCGAGCGGGTAATGCGTCTTGCCATCCACCAGTTCCGGCAGCCCGGCATTGGGCTGCACGCTGATCAGCCCCGGCCAGTTCTGCGCCAGCCAGCGGACATGTTCCGCCATCTCCTGCGGGCCGGTCGCGCAATTCAGGCCCAGCAGCGGCACATCCAGCGCCCCCACCACGGCGGCGGCGGCGGAGATGTCGGGGCCGACCAGCAGCGTGCCGGTGGTCTCGACCGTCACCTGCACGAAGATGGGGATGTCGGACCCCGTCTCGGCCTTCGCGATCTTCGCCGCGTTCACCGCGGCCTTGATGTAGAGCGTGTCCTGGTTGGTCTCGGTCAGCAGCGCATCAGCGCCGCCCGCGATCAGCCCGCGGCATTGCAGGACCAGCGCCTGTTCCAGCGCGTCGTAGCCGATATTGCCGAGGCTCGGCAGCTTCGTCCCCGGCCCGATATCGCCGATCACCCAGCGGTGGCGGCCATCGGCGAAGCTTTCCGCCGCTTCCCGCGCCAACTCGACGCCAAGCTTGTTGATCTCGAACGCCTTCTCCTCCAGCTCGAATTCGCCGAGGGTGATGGGAGAGCCGCCGAAGGTGTTGGTCAGCACCATGTCGGCGCCGGCCGCGAAATAGCCCTGGTGGATGTCGCGCACGATATCGGGGCGCGACAGGATCAGCACCTCGGTGCAATTCTCCTTACCCCAGAAGTCGCGTTCGACATCCAGCGTCATGCCCTGGATGCGCGCGCCGAACCCGCCATCGCAGAGCAGGACCTGGTCACGGAGCGCGTCAAGAAGATGCGGGCGGGACATGATCGGGGCGTACCTTCAGGAGACGAGAGCGGAGAGTTGCGCGGGCTGACGCCGCGCGGGCCAGATGCGGACGGAAAGCGGTCCCGCAAGGGTCGCGGCCGCTTGCGGCACGCAACCCGCGGCACCCAGCCAGCCGGCCAGCTGGGCGTCGTCGAAGCCGGGCCAGCGATGCGCGTGCTTGTCCAGCAGTTCGGCCCGGCCATGCGGGGCAAGATCGGCGACCAGCAGCACCCCGCCCGGCTTCAGCACGCGCGCGGCCTCGGCCAGCGCGGCGGCGGGGTCTTCCGCGTAGTGCAGCACCATCTGCATCGCCACCGCGTCGAAGGCGGCATCGGCGAAGGGCAGGCGGTACATGTCGGCCTGGCGCACCGTGGCGCGATCCGCGAGCCCCCGTTCCGCCAGCCTTGCGCGGGCCAGCGCCAGCATGTCACGGCTCATATCCACGCCGAGCGCCCGGTCGGCGCGCGGGGCGACGAGTTCCAGCAGCCGCCCCGTGCCGGTGCCGATATCCAGCAGC
>JBIIRI010000148.1:0-8820 GCA_044341625.1 Roseomonas sp. | reverse complement strand
GGGCATCACCGTCGCCACCGCCCATCAATTGCAGGTCGCGCGCCGCTTCGGCATCCCGCGCGTGATCTGGGCTAACCAGCCCATCGGCCACATCGCCGTCGATGCCGCCTTCGACGCACTGCGCGATTCCGGCTTCGATCTGTTCGTGCTGGCCGACAGCCTCGCGGTGGTCGAGGGCCTGGCGGCAGGCGCCGCACGCGCGCAGCTGGAACGCCCGCTGAAGGTGCTGCTCGAGGTCGGCGCGAAGGGCGGGCGCACGGGCGCGCGCAGCACCGAAGCGGCGCTGGACGTCGCGCGCGCCATCGCCGCCGCGCCGGGCCTGGCGCTTGCGGGCGTCGAGGCCTTTGAGGGCCTGCTGGCGGAAACCGCGCAAGTCGATGCCTTCCTTGGCACCCTGGTCGCCACCGCCCGCGCCTGCGCGGCGGAGGGGCTGTTCGGCGCGGAGGAGATCCTGCTGACCGCCGGCGGCACGGCCTTCTTCGACCGTATCGGGCCCAGGCTGGCGGAGGCCGGCGATCTCGGCCGCCCCGTCCGCCGCGTGCTGCGCAGCGGCTGCTACCTGACGCATGACAGCATGGGCTACGAACAGGCCTATCGCCGCATGCGGAAGGAGAGCCTCGGCCTGGACTACCCGCCCGGCGACCTGCGCGCGGCGATGGAGGTCTGGGCGCATGTGCAATCGGTGCCGGAGCCGGGGCGCGCCATCATCACCTGCGGCAAGCGCGACATTTCCTTCGACACCGGCTGGCCCGTGCCCTTGCGCCTGCTGCGCGCCAACGACACGCAGGCGGTGCCCTTCGGCGCCTTCCACAAGGTGAGCGGCATGAACGACCAGCACGGCTACCTGACGGGGCCGGCCGATGGGCTGCTGCGGGTGGGCGACATCGTCGTGCTGGGCGTGGGCCACCCCTGCACGACCTTCGACAAATGGCAGGTCATCCCGCTGGTGGATGAGGCCTTCCGCGTCACCGGCGCGATCCGCACCTTCTTCTGACGCGGCGCACTTCGGGGAGTGGAATCCAACCTGAGCCCGGCCGGAAGACCGGGCCGGGGGCTGGCCTACCGCTGACGCGCCTTGCGGGCGTCCAGCATGGTCTTGTGCGCGACAGCAAGCGCGGCGGCGCGGTTGCGCTGGTCTGCGGCGCGGCGCGCGGCGGCGTTGGCGGCCTCGATCTCGGCGGCGCGGCGGCGGGCGGCTTCTTCCTGCGCCTTGCGCTCGGCTTCCCGCTTCGCGGCCAGCTTCGCGGCTTCCTCGGCCTGCTTGGCGGCGAGCTTGACGGCGCGCTTTTCGGCCTCACGCGCAGCACGGGCCTCGGCGATCGCCTTCTGCTCGGCCATGCGCTTCTGGACCTCGGGATCGTCCAGGCGCGACTTCATGGAGGCGAACTTCTCCGCGGCGGCCTTGCGGGCCTCCTCCGCGGCATTCTTACGCTCGTTGAAGTCGAAGAGCTTTTTAGTCTGCATGGTGGCCGATGTAGCCTCAGACAGGCCCGAGGCCAAGAGGATATGCCGCGCGCAGCGCGCAACCCTCCCCTCTCATCCGTTCGTGATGGCCATCCCCCCCTCTCAGCGCGCCGCAGCGCCCGCCGTTCATGGCTCGCCGGGGGCGGGGGGGGCAGGAAGGTGGCGGGGGAAGGCGGCGCCCCGGGGTGATGCGCGGGGTGCATGGGCTGGTGGCGCTGTTGGAGCGATCCAGGGGCTGATACCGCCTGCCGCAAAGGGCTATATCCCGCGCCATGAGCGACACCACCATCCAGGACAGCGTCGCGCGGGAAGCCGCCCGGCGCCGGACCTTCGCGATCATCGCCCACCCGGATGCGGGCAAGACCACGCTGACGGAGAAGCTGCTGCTGAAGGGCGGCGCCATCCAGCTGGCCGGCGCCGTGCGCGCCAAGGGCAATGCCCGGCGCACGCGGTCGGACTGGATGAAGATCGAACAGGATCGCGGCATCTCGGTCGCGACATCGGTGATGACCTTCGAACGCGCGGGCGTCGTCTTCAATCTGCTCGACACGCCCGGCCACGAGGATTTCTCGGAAGATACCTATCGCACGCTGACCGCGGTGGACGCGGCCGTGATGGTGCTCGACGCCGCCAAGGGCATCGAGAGCCAGACCCGCAAGCTGTTCGAGGTCTGCCGCCTGCGCGACATCCCGATCGTCACCTTCGTCAACAAGATGGACCGCGAGGGCCGCGACCCCTTCGAGCTGATCGACGAGATCCAGCAGACCCTGGCGCTCGATGCCGCACCGGTCGCCTGGCCGGTCGGGCGCAGCACCGAATTCTGGGGCACCTACGACATCCTGGCCAAGCGCCTGATGCCCGTGGACGCGACCGAGGATGAAGGCATTCCCGTCTCCGGCGCCGACGACCCGAAGATCGCGGAGCTGGTGGGCGAAGCCCGCGCCGCCGCGCTGTATGAGGACATCCTGCTGGCCGAGGCCGGGCTGTCCGCCTTCGACCTGGATGCCTTCCGCCAGGGCACGCTGACGCCGGTCTTCTTCGGATCGGCGCTGCGGGATTTCGGCGTGGGCCACCTGCTGGAAGGCCTGTCGCGCTTCGCGCCGCCGCCCGGCGCCCATGCCGCCGACCCGCGCCCGATCGAGGCCGATGAGCCCCGCCTGACGGGCTTCGTCTTCAAGGTCCAAGCCAATATGGACCCCAACCACCGCGACCGCGTGGCCTTCGTGCGGCTGTGCAGTGGGCGACTGACCAAGGGGATGCGGCTGCGCCAGGTCCGCACCGGCAAGCAGGTGCCGGTGAATGCGCCGCTGTTCTTCTTCGCCAAGGAACGCCAGGTGGCCGAGGAGGCCTGGCCCGGCGATGTGGTCGGCATCGCCAACCACGGCACGCTCCGCATCGGCGACACGCTGACGGAAGGCGAGGACGTCAATTTCCGCGGCGTCCCCTCCTTCGCGCCGGAGATCCTGCGCCATGTGCGGCTGGAGGATCCGATGCTGGCGAAGAAGCTCCGCACCGCGCTGGACCAGCTGGCGGAGGAAGGGGTGGTGCAGATCTTCCGACCCCTCGACGGCTCGGCGCCCGTGGTGGGGGTGGTGGGGCAGCTGCAGCTCGATGTGCTGCAATCCCGCCTGAAGGTGGAATACGGCGTCCCCGCCGGCTTCGACGCCACGCGCTGGAGCGCGCTACGATGGATGAGCGGCGAGCGGCCTGAGATCGAGCGCTGGGCCACCGGCAACCGCTCCGACACCGCGGAGGATCACGACGGCGAATATGTCGCGCTGTTCAGCAGCGACTGGCGCCGCAAGCGGGCCGAGGAAGACTATCCGAAGCTGAAATTCCATGCCGTGCGGGAACAGCATGGCGTGGTGCAGATGGCGCGATGAAGGATGCGGCGGGCAGGCGCTTCGGGCCCTGCCTTGTCCGACGCCGGACGACGAATCCTCCGGCGCGGGGGCCGACCGGGTGGAACCACCCGGTCGGAGACAGCGTCAGCGGCGCAGGCCGAGGCGGCTGATCAGGCTCTCGTAGCGCGCCGTGTTCTTCTTCTTCACATAGTCCAGCAGGCCACGGCGCTGGCCGACGAGGACCAGCAGGCCACGACGGCTGTGGAAATCCTTCGGATGGGCCTTCAGGTGCTCGGTCAGTTCCGAGATCCGGCCCGAGAGCAGCGCGACCTGCACTTCGGGGCTGCCGGTGTCGCCCGGCTTGGTCGCATATTCCTGGATGAGCGCGGCGCGGCGCTCCGGGTTCGTCGACATCACGTGTCCTTCACGACTGGGGTTCTTCGCCCCCGGCCTCCGCACGCTCGCCGATGAGCACCCGTTCGGGGTGCATCCATCCATCCTCGAGCCGGCACAGGCCGATCAGGCGCCCCCCCGCCATGGCGCGCACCAACCCGCCATTGGGGTCGGCTGCGTCCGGAACCCGTCCCATCAGGTCCACCAGGCTCAATGCCTGGCCCTGGAAGAGGCGGGCGGCCTCGGCTTCGGTGACGGCCAGTGCCGGGATGTCGGCCAGCGCGGTCGTGACCGGAAGCAGAAGGTCCGGGGAAGGGGGCGGCGTATCGCCCGAAACGAGCAGCCTGTCCAGCGGAATCCCGTGCGCCTCGAGGAAAGGCCCCACGCGCAGCCGCCGCAGCGCGGCGATATGCCCGACCGTCCCGCAGGCCTGCGCCAGGTCCCGCGCGAGGGATCGCATGTAAACGCCCTTGCCGGACTGGACATGGAAGATGGCGGTGTCGGCATCCGGCCGCTCAATCAGCTCGAAGCGGTCCACCCGCGCGGGGCGCGGGGCGATCTCCACCGCCTGGCCTTCCCGGGCCAGGTCATAGGCGCGTTCGCCGGCGATCTTGATGGCGGAATAGATCGGCGGGACCTGCATGATGTCGCCGCGGAAAGCCGGCAGGGCAGCGTTGATCTGCTCGTCCGTGGGGCGCGCATCGTTGGTCGCGATCACCTTGCCGTCGGCGTCGTCGGTGTCGCGCGCTTCCCCGAAGCGAAGCGTGAAGCGGTAGGTCTTGGTGCCGTCCATGACATAGGGAACGGTCTTGGTCGCGGCGCCGAAGGCCACCGGCAGCAGCCCGGTCGCCAGCGGATCCAGCGTGCCGCCATGGCCCGCCTTCTGCGCGTCGAACAGGCGCTTCACCTTGTTGACGACATCGGTGGAGCCGATGCCGGACGGCTTGTCCACGATCAGCCAGCCATCGAGCGCCCGGCCCTTCGGCTTGCGATGCGGCTTGCGCCCGCGCCCGCCCTGGCCCCCACGGGGGCCGCCATGCGGGCGCCCTTGGCCACCACCGCCGGGGCGGCCACGGCCGCCCTCATCACGCTCGTTCATGCCTGGTCGGTCTCATCGTCCTGGGGCGGCTTCGGCGCGGGGGTGAGGTCGCGGCTCACCTCCGGGCGCTTCAGCACGGCATCGATCTTCATGGCGTAGTCCAGCGCCGTGTCGGGCTGGAAGTGCAGGTCCGGCGCGAAGCGCATCCGGATCGATTGCGCGATCTGGCGCTTCAGGAAGGGCGCGACGCGGCGCAGACCCGCGAACTGCTCCTTCGTGATGTCCCGGCCCAGCCCGCTGACGAAGACCGTCATGTGCTTGAGGTCGGGGGAGGCGCGCACCTCCGTCACCGTCACCCGCAGGTCATGCAGGTCCGGGTCGCGGAATTCCTCCCGCGCGAAGATGGCGGAGAGCGCGTGGCGCACTTCCTCCGCGACGCGCAGCTGGCGCTGCGAGGGGGCGAGCGGGTTCTCGCCCGATCTGGTCTGCTTGCGGCCCATGACGGCCTCCTCGAAAGCGAAGGGGCGCGGCCTTTGCGACCGCGCCCCTTCCTAATCCTGCGGATGGGGCGGCTTACAGTTCGGCCGCCACCGTCTCCGTCTCGTAGCACTCGATCTGGTCGCCGACGCGGATGTCGTTGTAGTTCGCGAACCCCATGCCGCATTCGTAGCCGGAGGTCACTTCCTTCACGTCATCCTTGAAGCGACGCAGCGTGCTGAGCTCGCCCTGGTGGATGACCACGCCGTCGCGCAGCAGGCGCACGCCGCAGCCGCGCTTCACCACGCCTTCCGTCACGCGGCAGCCCGCGACATTACCGAGGCGCTTGACCTCGAACACCTGCAGGATCTGCGCGTAGCCCAGGAACTTCTCGCGCTGCACCGGCGCCAGCTTGCCGCGCACCAGCGTCTCGATGTCGTCCGCCACCTGGTAGATGATCGAGTAGTAGCGGATATCGACGCCTTCGCGCTGCGCCAGCTCCCGCGCCTGCGTGGTCGCACGCACGTTGAACGCCACGATGACGGCATCCGACGCCTTGGCCAGCTGGATGTCGGTTTCGGTGATCTGCCCGACGCCGCTGAGCAGCACGCGCACCTTCACCTCGTCATTGCCGATCTTGCCGAGCGTGACGCCGATCGCCTCGGCGCTGCCCTGCACGTCCGCCTTGACGACGACGGCCACTTCCTTCTGCGCGCCGGCCTGGATGCGGGCGAGCATGTCGGTCAGGCTGCCGCGGCCGGCGCTGATCGCGGCCACCTGCTTCTCCCGCAGCTTGCGCTGGCGGAAATCGCTGATCTCCCGCGCGCGGGCCTCGTCTTCCACGGCGACGAAGGTCTCGCCGGCCGCGGGCACGCCCGACAGGCCGAGGATCTCCACCGGCAGGGACGGCCCCGCTTCCTTGAGCTGGCGGCCCTTGTCGTCGAGCATCGCGCGCACCCGGCCCCATTCGGCGCCGGCCACCACGATATCGCCCTGCTTCAGCGTGCCCTTCTGGACCAGCACGGTCGCAACCGGCCCACGGCCGCGATCGAGCTTGCTCTCGATCACCGTGCCTTCGCCCGCGCGGTCCGGATTGGCCCGCAGGTCCAGGATTTCCGCCTGCAGCTGGATCGCCTCGAGCAGCTTGTCGAGGTTGATCTTCTGCGTGGCCGAGACCTCGATCTCCTGGGTCTCGCCGCCCAGGCTTTCCACCACGATCTCGTGCTGCAGCAGTTCCTGCTTCACGCGCTCGGGCTTCACGCCGGGCTTGTCGATCTTGTTCACCGCCACGATCAGCGGCACGCCGGCCGCCTTCGCATGGCTGATCGCCTCGATCGTCTGGGGCATCACGCCGTCATCGGCCGCGACCACCAGCACGACCATGTCCGTCACGCTCGCGCCGCGCGCACGCATGGCGGTGAAGGCCTCGTGGCCCGGCGTGTCGATGAAGGTCACGCGACCGCCATCGGCCAGCTGTACCTGGTAGGCGCCGATATGCTGGGTGATGCCGCCGGCCTCGCGGGCCGCGACATCGGCCTTACGCAGCGCATCGAGCAGGCTGGTCTTGCCGTGGTCGACATGGCCCATGATGGTGACGACGGGCGGGCGCATCAGCAGCGCCTCCTCCTCATCCACCATGCCTTCCAGGCCGATCTCGACATCGCCTTCGGCCACGCGCTTCACGCGGTGGCCGAATTCCTGCACCACCAGCTCGGCGGTGTCGGCGTCGATCGACTGGGTCAGCGTCGCCATCACGCCCATGCGGAACAGCGCCTTCACCACCTCGCCGCCACGGGCGGCCATGCGGTTGGCGAGTTCCTGGACGGTGATCGTCTCCGGCACCACGACGTCGCGCACCACGCGTTCCTGGCCGGCGCGCAGCCGCGCCAGTTCCTGTTGCCGGCGCTCGCGTTCGCGGGCACGGCGCATGGAGGCGATCGAGCGGACCTTCTCGTCCTCGCCCTCGATCGCGGCACCGATGTCGATGCGGCCGTCGCGGCGGTTGCGGTCGCTGCTCAGCGTGCCCTTCTTAGGCGGCACCGGGGCGCCGCCCTTCTTGGCATCCGGCCCGAGCGCGCGGCGACGATCGTCGTCGTCACGGCCCGTGCGGGGGCGGAGCGTCAGCTTGGACGGCGTATCGGAGGACGGCGCGGGCGGCACACCGAGTCCAGGGCCGGCCGGGCGGCGCGGGCCGCCGAAGCCGGTGGGAACCGGGCCGGGACGGCCGGAGCGCATCGGCGCCCCGCCGGGACCGCCACCGGGGCCGGCCGGGCGCGGGCCCATGCCGGGACCGCCGGGACCGCCCGGACGCGGGCCGTAGCCACTGGGACGCGGCCCATCGCCGAGGCGCGGGGGCGGGCCGTCGCGGCGCGGACCCTGGGGGCCACGATCGCCGTAATCGCCACGCGGACCCGCGGGGCGGGGAGAGCCGTAATCCGAACGCGGCGCGCCATAGTCGGAACGCGGCGCGCCCGGGCCATCGCGGCGCGGAGCGCCATAGCCTTCGCCGCGCGGGGCATAGTCGCCACGCGGCGCTCCGGGGCCATCGCGGCGCGGGGCGCCATAGCCTTCGCCGCGCGGGGCATAATCGCCGCGGGGCGCAGGCGCGCGGGGTGCCGGGCGCGGTGCCTCGGCGGCAGGGCGAAGGGCCTCGGGTGCAGGGCGCGGCGGCTCGGCGGCCACGGGCGGCTCGGGCGCCTGCGGAGCGGCGGGGGCCGCGCGCGGGGCCTCGGGCGCCGGTTCCGCGGCGCGGGCGGTCGCTTCCTCCGCGGCGCGACGGCGCGCCTCGGCGGCGGCGGCGCGGCGCGCGGCTTCCTCCTCCTCGGCGTGGCGGCGCTCATCCTCGGCGCGGCGTGCCGCTTCCTCGGCGGCGGAGCGCACCATCAGCGCCTGGCGCTCGCGTTCCTCGCGCTGGCGGTCGGCCTCGGCCTTGCGCTGCTCATCCAGGACGCGCTGGCGGACCGCCAGTTCGGCCTGGGTCAGCGGGCGCACGCCGGGGGCGGGCTTGCCGGCCGGCTGGGGCGAGGCGGTCTGGCCGCCATGCGGCCGCGCCGGCGGGGAGGCCGCGGGCTTCGCGACCGGGCCGGCCACGGGCGCGGGCGCCCCGACGGCCGGGCGCTTCTTCACAACCTCCACCTGCACGACCTTGCTACGGCCGTGGCTGAAGGACTGGCGCACGCTGCCGCCGTCAACAGTCTTGCCCAGGTCGAGGCGTCCCCCGGGCCGCAGCGAAAGCCGGCCCTTGCCTGCATCCTGGTCGTTCTGGTCGCTCATCCGCCGATCCGAACCCGATCTCTCGTCTGTCATTCCGTGCCGCGCAAGCGACGCGTCCCGCCGGCCGCGCCATCGCGACCGCCGTGTTCCACCCCCTGGGGGGTGAAGGTCTCGTCCGGCCGTGCCGGGCTATCGCCCGGCTTGCGGCCACCACGCCGGGAGTTCCCCTGCCGGGCCTCCCCTGGGGGCGTGGACCCCTCTGTCCCAGCTGTCGGGATCACCCCCGCCAGCCGCGCGGCTTCCGCCGCGATCCGTTCCGCCAGCCGCCCGGGGGCGATGGCGACATGCACCGCACGGTCCCGGCCGAACAGCGCACCCAGTTCCGCCCCG
>JBIIRI010000034.1:0-25658 GCA_044341625.1 Roseomonas sp. | reverse complement strand
CCTGCTGCTGGTGCAGCGGGAGCGGCCTCTGATGTTCTTCTCCGCCGCCGCCGCCGTGCTGCTCGCCGCCGCGATCCTGCTGGCGCTGCCGCTGCTGGCTACCTTCCTCGAGACCGGGCTGGTGCCGCGGCTGCCGACGGCGGTGCTGGCCACGGGGCTCGCCCTGTTGTCCTTCCTGTCGCTGGCCAGCGGGCTGATCCTCGACACCGTCTCCCGCGGGCGGCTGGAGGCGAAGCGGCTGGCCTATCTGGCCCTGCCCGGGCCGGATTCGGGGGCCCACCCCCCCCGCGCGGGATGATTGCGCGGCGCGGCCGGCTGCGGCAAAGCTGGCCTGGCCCGGAGGCGCGACGCAGGACGTGATGGCGTTCCAGAACATCCACACCCATGGTTTCGTCCGCGCCGCCGTCTGCGCGCCGCGGCTGCGCGTCGCCGACCCGGCCTTCAACGCCGCCGAGACACTGGCCATGGCCCGCCGCGCGGCATCCGCCGGCGCGTCGCTGGTGCTGTTTCCGGAACTCGGCCTGTCGGCCTATGCCATCGACGACCTGCTGCAGCAGGCGGCGCTGCTGGAGGCGGTGGAGCAGGCGGTCGCGCGCATCCTGGCGGAAAGCCGCGAACTCGCGCCCGTCTTGTTCGTCGGCGCGCCGGTGCGCGCCGGCGGGCGGCTCTACAATGCCGCGCTGGCGATCCATCGCGGCCGGCTGCTGGCCGCCTTTCCCAAGACCTACCTGCCGAACTACCGCGAATTCTACGAGAAGCGGCACTTCGCCAGTGGCGCCGGCGCCGTGCCGCCGGTGCTGCGCCTCGCGGGGCAGGAGACGCCCTTCGGCACCGACATTCTTCTGCGCGCCGAGGACCTGCCCGACCTCGTGATCGGCGTCGAGGTCTGCGAGGATGTGTGGTCGCCCGTGCCGCCTTCCACCGCCGCGGCGCTGGCGGGTGCCACGGTTCTGCTGAACCTCTCGGCGAGCAACGTCACGGTCGGCAAGTCGGCCTATCGCCATGCGCTCTGCCAGGTGCATTCGGCACGCTGCATCGCGGCCTATCTGTACTCGGCGGCTGGTGCGGGCGAATCCAGCACCGACCTGGCCTGGGACGGGCAGGCGATGATCTATGAGAACGGCGCGCTGCTGGCGGAAGCGCCTCGCTTCGCGCGCGATCCGGCGCCGATCCTGGCCGATCTCGATCTGGAACGGATCCAGCAGGAGAGGCTGCGGACGCAGACCTTCGGCGACACCGCCGACCTGAATCGCCCGCCGCGGCCCATCCGCGAGGTCGCCTTCACCCTCGCCCCGGAGCTTGAGGCCGATCTCGGCCTGCTGCGCGCCGTGCCGCGCTTTCCCTTCGTCCCCGATGACGACGCCCGCCTCGCGGAGCTTTGCTACGAGGCCTACAACATCCAGTCCTATGGCCTCCGTCAGCGGCTGGAGGCCACGGGGATCAAGCGTGTCGTCATCGGTGTCTCGGGCGGGCTCGATTCCACCCAGGCGTTGCTGGTGGCAGCCCACGCCTTCGATGCGCTCGGCCTGCCGCGCGCGAACATCCTGGCCTGGACGCTGCCGGCCTTCGCCACGACGGACCGCACGAAATCCAATGCCTGGGCGCTGATGCAGGCGCTTGGCGTGACGGCGGCCGAGACGGACATGACGCCGGCCTCGATGCAGATGCTGCGCGACATCGGCCACCCCTTCGCCGAAGGGCGGCCGGTGCATGACGTGACCTTCGAGAATGTGCAGGCCGGCGCGCGCACATCCCTGCTGTTCAGGCTGGCGAACCATCATGACGCGATCGTGCTGGGCACGGGCGATTTGTCGGAACTGGCGCTGGGCTGGGCGACCTATGGCGTCGGCGACCACATGTCTCACTACAATGTGAATGCCAGCGTGCCGAAGACGCTGATCCAGCATCTGATCCGCTGGGTGGCGCAGGGAGGCATTTTTGGTGCGGCGGCGAAGCCCGTGCTGCTGGACATCCTGGCGACCGAGATCTCGCCGGAGCTTGTGCCCAGCGGGGCCAAGGGCACCGGCGGCGACCAGCCAGCCCAGAAAACCGAGGATTTCGTCGGCCCCTATGCGCTGCAGGATTTCCATCTGTACCACATCACGCGCTTCGGCTTTCGGCCGTCCAAGGTGGCGTTCCTGGCCTGGCATGCTTGGCGCGATGCGGCGACCGGGGCCTGGCCGCCGCATACCCCGGCCGAGAAGCGCGTGGCCTATGACCTCGACACCATCGCGGCCTGGCTGCGCGTGTTCGTCCGGCGCTTCTTCGCCACCAGCCAGTTCAAGCGCAGCGCCGTGCCGAATGGGCCGAAGGTGAGCTCCGGCGGGTCGCTGTCGCCGCGCGGCGATTGGCGCGCGCCGTCTGACGCATCCGCCGAGGCGTGGTTGGCGGAGTTGTCGCAGATCCCGCGGCGCTTCTGACGGTTGTCGCTGGGGGGAACGGGGCGCTGGTGGGGCCGGGCCTTGCACGCTATACGCGCAGGATGACATCCTCCGATGCACGCACGGCATCGCCCGTGTACCGGCACGATGCCGATCATCCGCGGCAATTCGAACGAGCCGTTGCCGACCTTGCTGCGGGGCTTCGGCGCTGGCGCCTCGCCTGGGCGCTGGCGCGGCTCGACATTCGCAACCGGTACCGGGGTTCCGTTCTTGGGCCGTTCTGGATGACTGCGTCGCAGGCTGTGATGATTTGCGGGATCGGCCTTCTCTACTCCACGCTCTTCAAGATGTCGCTGACCGAGTACTTGCCCTGGTTGGCGGTCAGCCTTCTGGTCTGGAACACCCTGAACCAGACGGTGGTGGATTCCTGCATGAGCTTTGTCGCCTCAGAGGGCGTCATCCGGCAGATGCCATTGCCCTATACGGTGCATGTTCTGCGCTTCGTGATCCGCAACGCGCTCGCTGCCGCCCACAGCCTGCCGCTGATCGCCGTGGTGCTGGCGCTGACCGGTGCGATCCCGGGTCCAGAGGCGCTGCTGGCGATTCCCGGCCTGGTGCTCATCGCGATCAATTCCTGCGCGGTGGGCCTGTTCCTCGGCGTGATCTGCGCACGTTTCCGCGACATTCCGCAGATTGTGGCGAACGTCATGCAGCTGGCCTTCTTCCTCTCCCCTGTCCTGTGGAAGCCGCAGCTGCTGGGCGCCGGCGCGGCCTGGCTACCGCTGAACCCGTTCTTCGCCTTGATGGAAACGGTGCGCGGCCCGTTGGTGGAAGGCGGTGCACCGGCCCTGATCTGGGGCGCGGCGCTGGCCTACACTGCCTTGTCCTGCACGCTCGCGATGATCTTCTTCGTCCGCTTCCGCGGCCGCATCGCCTTCTGGGTTTGAGGTCGGGCGATGGCGCATATCGAGGCTGACCGCCTTTCCATCGAGTTCCCGCTGTATCACGTCGCGGCGCGGTCGCTGAAGAAGCGTCTGATGGCCCGTGCCGGCGCGCGGCTGAAGGAGGATGCGAGCCACCGCATTGTCGTCGCGGCGTTGCGCGATCTCAGCTTCCGCATCGAGCCCGGCGAACGTGTGGCGCTCGTCGGCAACAATGGGGCCGGCAAGACCACGCTGCTCAGGACGCTGGCCGGCATCTATGAACCGGTCGGCGGGCGGCTGGAGGTAGCGGGCAGCGTGGGATCGCTGATCGATCCCGGCGCCGGCATGGACCCTGAGGCAACGGGGCGGGAGAACATCATCCTGCGCGGCCTGTTCCTCGGCATGTCGGAAGCGGAATGCGCCCGCATGGCTGAGGAAGCCGGGCAGTTCAGCGGTCTCGGCGAGTTCCTGGATGTGCCGATCCGCACCTATTCGGCCGGCATGGCCGTGCGGCTGTCCTTCGCCGCCGCGACCCTGATGGAGCCGCAGATCCTGCTGATGGATGAGTGGTTCCTGGCGGGCGATGCCGATTTCATCCAGCGCGCCACGCAGCGGCTGGAGCAACTGGTGACGAATGCGGATATTCTGGTCATCGCCACCCATGATATGAAGATCGTCCGCACTTGGTGTACGCGTGCGATCAGGCTGGAAGGCGGGCGTGTGGTCGCTGATGGTCCCGTAGCCGAGATTATCGGGGACTGATCCGGAGCCAATTCTTACTTACAGATTAAATTACGTATTGCGCAAGATCGCGTTAAGATTTACCGTCTGCGATATGGAGCGTGAGACGTAAGCTGCTGTCTCCTGGGCGCATGGCAAGAAGATCCAAGCCGCGCTGCCCGGTCCCCCATGGCGAGCCTCATCACTGGGCCTACCTGGCCGATTGGCGGGACGTTGCGGGATTGACACAAGAAGGTGCGGCCGCAGTTTTGTCCGTGTCTGGCGTGACCGTTCACCGTTGGGAGACGGGTAAGGCTCCCGTGACCAACACCACCATGGCCAGGCTCGCCGAGATGTATGGGGCGAGCGATGTGGGCATGCTGTCGCTGCCGCCGCCCGATCGTGACCAGATACTTGCGATCCGCGAGGCCTGGCGGATCATCGCCGCCCTGCCGCCGGCGCAGCGCGCGGATTGGCTTGCTCATGGCCGCGTGCTGACCACGGCGCATGCCTTGCGCGAAAAGTTTACCTAGTTTGTAAACTGACGGGCGCGATCACTCTTACATGTTGGGTAATGATCCGGGCGCCGAAAGGAGCCCGCCGACCGAAAGGAGCCCGCAGATGGCTGATCGTGCCGCCCATGTGAAACTCTGCGACCGCGCCCCCTTTCCGCTAGGCCCGTTTCGCCGCGATCATCGTGGCGAAACAGGCCTAGTCTTCTGTTTTGACGCATTTTCCGAGTCGCCAAGCGTGTCCGCTCGGCTTGAAAATGCTCTAAGGACCCGCCATGACCGACGGCATCGCTGACCCCTCTACCCCCGCCCTGCCGTTGCGGGCCGTCACGCCTGGCGGGCTGGCGGCGCTGCTGGGCGCCCTCCCGTCGGCCCAGGCCGCCTATCTGCGGGCCAGCGGCTTCACCGCCCGCGCGCAGGAGCTGCGGCTGCTGCCGGACGGGGAGGGGATCGCGGGCGCGGTCCTCGGCCTCGGCGCCGATGCGGAGGATGCGGCCAGCCCCTGGGCCTTCGGCGCCGCGCCCTTCGGCCTGCCGGAAGGCACCACCTGGCATATCGAAGGCGCGCCGGACCCGGCGGCGGCCGCCCTTGGCTGGTCGCTCGGCGCCTATCGCTTCGCCGCGCTGAAGTCGAAGCCCGGCCGGGCGCCGGCGCGGCTTGTCCCCCCGCCGGGCAGCGGGGCCGCCCTGGCGGAAGCCGCGGCGATCCGTCGGGGGCGCGATCTGGTGAACACCCCCGCCAACCTGCTGGGCCCGGCCGAACTGGCCGAGGCCGTCCGCAGCCTCGGCGCCGCCCATGGCGCGACGGTCGAGGTGATCGAGGGTGCGGCGCTCGAGGACGGCTTCCCGGCCGTTCACGCGGTCGGCGCCGGGTCCCCCCGTGCCCCTAGGGTCGCCATCCTGCGGTGGGAGGGCGCGGCGGATGGGCCGCTGGTGGCGCTCTGCGGCAAGGGGGTCTGCTTCGACACCGGCGGGCTCGACCTGAAGCCGTCCTCGGCCATGCTGCGGATGAAGAAGGACATGGGCGGCGCGGCGGCCGTGCTGGCAGCCGCCGAGATGCTGATGGCCGCGCGCGCCCCGATCCGGCTGCTGGTGCTGGTCGGCGCGGTGGAGAATGCGGTCTCCGGCACCGCCTTCCGGCCGATGGATGTGATACGGACGCGCAAAGGATTGTCGGTCGAGATCGGCAATACGGATGCGGAAGGAAGGCTCGTCCTGGCCGACCTGCTGGCATGTGCCGCCGATTCGCAACCGGCGATGGTGTTGGATTGCGCGACCTTGACCGGCGCGGCGCGGGTTGCGCTCGGGCCGGATCTTCCGGCGCTGTTCTGCGATGATGACTTGCTTTCCGAAAGTCTTTTGCACGCAGGACGCGAGAATAGAGACCCCCTTTGGCGACTTCCTCTACAAAAAACTTACGTCTCGTGGTTAGACAGTTTGACGGCTGATATTAACAACGTATGTTCGAAGCCCATGGCAGGGGCCATCGTGGCTGCGCTGTTCCTCCAGCATTTCGTGCCGAAGGGGCTGCGCTGGGCGCACATTGATCTGTACGCCTGGAACGATGCGTCACGGCCCGGGAGACCGGAGGGTGGAGAAGTGCAGGCAGCCCGGGCGATCGCCCATGCTGTTACACGGATTATTTCCGGCATGGAAACGATAGAACGGTAACAAAGCCAAGATGAAACGGGAACTTTCTGGGTCTGGCCGCTCTCAAAAGGGTGCTTCGCGCGGGTATCGCCCGAGCAAGGGCACATCGCAGAGGCGCGCCAAGGGACAAGCCGGCAGCAAGGCAAAGCCGGCCCCGCTGGACCGCGAAGGCGCCCAGGAAGGATTTGAGACCATGGCGACGCAGACCAATCCTGACGTGCTGGTCGGCATTCTACGGGACACAGTCGTGGCCCTTGTCCGACGGGATGGGCCCGACCTCTCGGCCCGACAGCTCGGTGTATTCCTGACGGTCTATTTGAACGATGGCCCGCACACCGTGCGCGGGCTCGCGGCTGAGTTGAATGTGTCGAAGCCGGCCATCACCCGCGCCCTCGACCGGCTGGGTGAACTCGACCTCGCGCGCCGCAAGGTGGACCCGATGGACCGTCGCAGCGTGCTGGTGCAGCGCACGCTGAAGGGCGCGGCCTTCCTGCGCGACATGCGCTCCATCATGGCGCAGGCCGAGCAACAGTCGCGTGAGGCCCCGGCGACCGGGACCGAAACCCCCCGCAAGGCGGGCTGAGACGGGCTGAGACCAGCGGCCGCTTGCTGCGACCGCTGGTATTCATTTGTATGCAGTCGGCGCGTCACGCAGATTTCACACCTTCGGCGTGACGCGGCGGCGCTGGCCATTCGGCGGCTCGATCGGTTCTGCCGGTCGCGTGGCGCAGCTTGGCCCGGCGTCGGTCGAACAGCCGCCGCCGGTCAGTAGCCGGCTGCGAAGTCCACCAGGTTGATCAGCGCCTGGCCCGCACGGGCCCGGCGGATATTCTCCACCACCTGCGGCGCCGCGCTGGACGGGATCGTGATGCTGGCTGCATGCGGCGTCATCACGACCTTGGGATGCGTCCAATAGGGGTGGTCCGTCGGCAGCGGTTCCGGCGTGAACACATCGAGCGCCGCGGCGGCCACCTGCCCGCTTTCCAGCGCGGCCAGCAGGTCGGCATCGACCACATGCCCCCCGCGCGCCCCGTTGATCACGAAGGCGCCGCGCGGCAGGGCGCCGAGCAGCTTCGCATCCACGATCCCGCGCGTCTCCGGCGTCAGCGGCAGCAGGCAGACCAGGATGTCGGTCTGTCTCGCCATGGCGTGCAGCCCTTCGGCGCCGTGGAAGGTCTCGATCCCCTCCACCTGCCGTGGGCGCCTCGTCCAGCCCATCACCGGGAAGCCGAGGCCGCGCAGGATGCGCCCGGCATGGGTGCCGAGCTCGCCTAGGCCGATGATGCCGATCCGCCGTTCCGCCGTGACGGGCGCGGGCAGTTCGAGCCAGCTCTTCTCCGCCTGCAGCTGCCGGTACTCCAGGTCCTGCCGGTGGAAGCGCATGACATTCAGCAGCACCCACTCGCCCATCTGCTCCGTCAGCATCCGGTCCACGAGCCGCGCGACCGGAATGCCCGGCGGTGGGCCGGGCGGCCGCAGCAGGTGGTCCACGCCCGCGCCCATCGACACGATCAGCCGCAGATTCGGGTAGCGGCGGAGTTCCCCCATGTCATGCGCGGTCCAGACCACCGCCGCTTCGATATCCGCCGGATCGCCGGCATCGGGGAACAGGCGGATCTCGAGCGTCGGATCGACGGCGAGCAGCGCGTCGCGCCACAGCTCCATCGTCGCCGCCTTGGTGGAGAGCAGAATAGCCATCAGGCGGCATCCTTGGGGGGCATCGCGTTGTATTCCTGCGCGACCATGCGCACGAAGCTGCGCCAGTCGTCGCGGCGGGTGGCGGCGAATTGCCGCCCGTCCGGCATCTGCGCGAACAGGCTGATCAGCCCCTTCGCCCAGAGCGTGTCGAAATGATCGTCCGATTGCAGAACCCAGCCCGAGGTGCGTTCGAAGACGCCGTCCTTCACCTTGGGCTGCACCTTGGTCAGCCACCACCAGCATCCGACGGCCAGGATCGCGCCACCGAGGTAGTAGTGCACCAGCGCCGTGCCGGCGAAGGAGCCGACGAGGATCAGCGAAGCGGGCCAGATATTCTCCCCCGCCTGGTACACCGGGCTGCCGGGCGAATTCATCTTGCGGATATGCACGCCGAGCTTCAGCCGCTCCGCATCCAGCAGCGCCTTCATGATCTCGAGCGGTGGTGTCGGCGCGGGGTCGTTGTCGGTCATGGGCGGATATGGCCTGCCTCGGCGGCGGCGAGGTCGAAAGCCGCCGCCATCAAGGCGCGCGTGTAGGGCTGTTGCGGCGCGGCGACAACCGCCTCCGCCTCTCCTTCCTCCACCACGCGGCCATCCTTCAGCACGACGATGCGGTGCGCCATGGCGCGCACCACGCGCAGGTCATGGCTGATGAACAGATAGGCCAGGCGGTGCTTCGCCTGCAGCGCGCGCAGCAGATCCACCACCTGCGCCTGCACGCTGACATCGAGCGCGCTGGTGGGTTCGTCCAGCACCACCAGCCGCGGCTTCAACACCAGCGCGCGCGCGATGGCGATGCGCTGCCGCTGTCCGCCGGAGAATTCATGCGGGTAGCGATCCGCCATCTCTGGCAGCAGATCCACCTCTCGCAGCGCCTCCGCCACGCGCGCCTCGCGATCGGCGGCCGACAGCGCCTCATGCACCGCCAACCCCTCGCCCACGATCTCGCGCACCGTCATGCGCGGGCTGAGCGCGCCATAGGGGTCCTGGAAGACGATCTGCATCCGCGCGCGGAGCGGCCGCAGCGCGCCGCGGTCGAGGCCTTGGATCTCCCGCCCCTCGAAGCGGATCGTGCCTTCCGAGGTCTCAAGGCGCAGCATGACGAGGCCGAGCGTGGTCTTGCCGCTGCCGCTTTCGCCCACCAGCCCGACCGTCTCGCCTTCCCGGATCGCGATGGATACGCCATCCACCGCCTTCACAGCGCCGACGACGCGGCGGAGGAAGCCGCGGCGGATCGGGAAATGCACTTTCATCTGTTCGCCTTCCAGCACCACCGGTGCGGTCGGCTGGATGGGGGCCGGGCGGCCGCGCGGTTCGGTGGCCAGCAGCATCTTCGTGTAGTCGTGGCGCGGATGGTGGAAGACCTCCGCCACCGGGCCCTGTTCCACCGCCTGGCCGTGGCGCATCACCACCACGCGGTCGGCATGGCGGCGGACGATCTGCAGGTCGTGTGTGATCAGCAGCATCGCCATGTTCAGCCGCCGCTTGAGGTCCACCAGCAATTCCAGGATCTGCGCCTGGATCGTGACATCGAGCGCGGTGGTCGGCTCATCGGCGATCAGCAGGGCGGGGTCGTTCGCCAGCGCGGCCGCGATCATCACGCGCTGCCGCTGCCCGCCGGAAAGCTGGTGCGGATAGGCGCCGAGCCGATCCTCGGCCTGGGGGAAGCCGGCGCGGCGCAGCAATTCCACCACGCGCGCCTGCAAGGCGGCGCCGCTCATCGGGTGGTGCAGCGTGATCGCCTCGCTCACCTGGCGTCCCACCGTGTGCAGCGGGTTGAGGCTGGTCATCGGTTCCTGGAAGACCATCCCCGCCACGCCGCCGCGCAGGCGCCGCAGCGCCTCGCCCTCCGCCGTCAGCACATCCGTGCCGTCCAGCGTGATGCGACCTTGGGGATTGGCGCCCGCGCCGGGCAGCAGCCGCAGGCAGGAGAGCGCCGTGACCGACTTGCCCGAGCCGCTTTCCCCCACCAGCGCGACCGTCTCGCCGCGTTTCACGTGGAACGAGACGCCATCGACCACACGCTTGCCGCGGAAGGCAACGGCGAGGTCGTGGACATCGAGGATTGTGTCGCTCACCTGCCGCCTCCCGGGAGTTTCCGGGGATCGAAGGCGTCGCGCACCGCTTCCCCCACGAAGATCAGCAGCGTCAGCACGCCGCCCAGCACGACGAAGGCGGTGATGCCGAGCCAGGGCGCCTGCAGATTGTTCTTCCCCTGCGCCACCAATTCGCCGAGGGAGGGCGAGCCCGGAGGCAGGCCGAAGCCGAGGAAATCGAGGCTCGCCAGCACCGTGACCGAGCCCGACAGCACGAAGGGCAGGAAGGTGAGCGTCGCCACCATCGCGTTCGGCAGGATGTGGCGCCACATCACGACCGTGTCGGCCACCCCCATCGCCTTCGCCGCGCGGACGTAGTCGAAGTTGCGCCCGCGCAGGAATTCCGCGCGCACCACCCCGGTCAGCCCCATCCAGGAGAACAGCAGAAGAAAGATCAGCAGCGTCCAGAAGCTCGGCTCGATCACGCTGGCCAGGATGATCAGCAGGTAGAGCTGCGGCATCCCCGACCAGACCTCGATGAATCGCTGGAAGCCGAGATCGATCCAGCCGCCGTAATAGCCCTGCACCGCCCCCGCCGCGACGCCGATGACTGAACTCACGATGGTCAGCGCGAAGCCGAACAGCACGGAGATGCGGAAGCCATAGATCACCCGCGCCAGCACGTCCCGGCTCTGGTCGTCGGTGCCGAGCCAGTTGCGCGCCGAAGGCGGTGCCGGCGAGGGCCGGCCAAGGTCGCGCACGACGCTGCGATGCGAATAGGGGATCGGCGGCCAGATCGCCCAGCCGCCCTTCTCCGCGAACTCCTTGCGCAATTCCGGATCGTGCCAGTCCATCTCGATCGGCAGGCCGCCGGGCAGCACATCTTCCTCGGCGTAGTCCATCACGACAGGGAACAGGAACCGCCCATCCACCTTGGCGAAGAGTGGGCGGTCATTGGCGATGAACTCGGCGAACAGCGTCACCAGGAACAGCACGGCGAAGATCCACATGGACCACCAGCCGCGCCGGTTCGCGCGAAAATTCGCGACGCGACGCCGGTTGATCGGGCTCATCGGCGGGCTTCGAAATCGATGCGCGGATCGATCACCGTGTACATCAGGTCGCCCACGATCTGCATGACCAGCCCGAGCAGGGTGAAGATATAGAGGGTGGCGAACATGATCGGGTAGTCGCGGCGGATCGCCGCCTCGAACCCCAGCAGGCCGAGCCCATCCAGCGAGAAGACGATCTCCACCAGTAGCGCGCCGGTGAACAGGATGCCGATGAAGGCGGCGGGGAATCCCGCGATGATCAGCAGCATCGCATTGCGGAAGACATGACCATACAGCACGCGGGTTTCCGTGTTGCCCTTGGCGCGCGCGGTGACGACGTATTGCTTGCCGATCTCATCCAGGAAGCTGTTTTTGGTCAGCATCGTCAGCCCCGCGAAGCCGCCGATCACCAGCGCCAGCGTGGGCAGCGCCATGTGCCAGAAATAGTCCAGCATGCGATCCCAGAAGGGCCAGGTCTCGCTACCCGGGGAAGCCAGGCCGCGCAGCGGAAACCACTGCACGAAGGACCCGCCCGCGAACAGCACGACCAGGAGGATGGCGAACAGGAAGCCCGGGATCGCATAGCCCACCAGCACCACGCCGCTGGTCGCGACATCGAAGCGGCTGCCATCCTTCACCGCCTTGCGGATGCCGAGCGGGATGGAGACCAGGTAGATGATCAGCGTGGACCACAGGCCAAGGCTGATGGAGACCGGCATCTTCTCCAGGATCAGATCCACCACCGGCCGGTCGCGGAACAGGCTGCGGCCGAAATCGAAGGTCAGGTAGCCGACCATCATCTCCTGGAAGCGGACATGGGCGGGCTTGTCGAAGCCGAACATGCGTTCGATGTCGGCGACGATGGCGGGGTCGAGCCCGCGCGCGCCGCGATAGCTGCCAACCGGACCGTCCGCGCCGCCGCCAGCGCCGCCGGGGCCCGCATTGCCGGGCTGGCGCGTTTCCCCGCCGCCCTCGCCGGTGAGCCGCCCGAGGGTTGCGCCTTCTCCGCGCAACTCCGCCAGCATCTGTTCCACCGGGCCGCCGGGGGCGAATTGCACGACGGCGAAATTGATCAGGATGATCCCGAGCAGCGTCGGGATCACCAGCAGCAGGCGGCGAAGGATATAGGCGGCCACGTGCGCGCTAGAGGCTGCGGCGCGCATCGGCCAGCGCGCGTTCGCGCGCCGGATCGATCCACCAGCTGTCCAGGCCGAGCGCGTAGCGCGGGTTGCGCTCCGGCCGGCCGAACTTGTCCCAGAAGGCGATGCGGAAGCTCTGGATGTGCCAATGCGGGATGACGAAGTGGTTCCACAGCAGCACACGATCCAGCGCGCGGGTCCGCGCCACCAGCTCCGCCCGGTCCGGCGCGTTCACCACCAACTCCACCAATTCGTCGATGGCGGGGTCGCAGATGCCGGGGACGTTCTGGCTGCCATTCTCCCGCGCCTTGGCGCAGGTGAAGTAGTCGCGCTGCTCGCCGCCGGGCGACAGGGACTGGCCCATCGAATCGACGGTCATGTCGTAGTCGAAGGCGTCGATGCGCGTCTGGTACTGCGCCGGGTCCACGGTGCGGACGCGCACGCTCATTCCCAGCCGTTCCAGCCATTGCACATAGGGCAGGGCCACGCGTTCGAAGCTCGGCGTGTTCAGCAGGATCTCGAATTCGAAGCGTTGGCCTTGCGCGTTCACCAGCCGCCGGTCGCGCACCTGCCAGCCGGCCTGCTGCAGCAGCGCCAGCGCGCGGCGGATGCCGTCGCGGTTGTTGCCAGATCCGTCGGTGGTGGGCAGGCGGTATTCCTGCGTGAAGACCTCGGCCGGCACGCGACCGCGGAAGCCTTCCAGGATCGCAAGCTCCCGCCCCGTCGGCAGGCCGGAGGAAGCGAGCTCGGAGTTGGAGAAATACGAAGTCGTCCGCGCATAGGCGCCGAAGAACAGGTTCGCGTTCATCCATTCGTAGTCGAACATCTCGATCAGCGCGCGGCGTACGCGCACATCCTGGAACAGCGGCCGGCGCAGGTTCACCGCGAAGGCCTGCATCCCGGTCGGCAGCTGGTGGCGGATCTCGTCCAGCTTCACCAGGCCCCGGCGCCGGGCGGGGAAGTCGTAGGCGGTGGCCCAGTCGCGCGCGACATTCTCGGTCCGGAAATCGATCTGCCCGGCCTTGAAGGCTTCGAGCGCCACGGTGTTGTCGCGGAAATACTCGTAGCGATAGGCACCGAAATTCTGCGTGCCCTTCGCGGTGGGGATGTCGCGCGCCCACCAATCCTCCACCCGGCGATACGCCACGCTGCGCCCGGCATCGAAGCGCTCGATCCGATAGGGGCCGGAGCCGAGGGGGGCTTCCAGGATCGGGCGGGTGAAGTCGCGGCTGGCCCACCAATGCGCCGGCAGCACCGGCATCTGGCCGAGGATCAGCGCCAGTTCGCGATTATCGGTTGAGCGGAAGCGGAAGGTCGCGCGCCGCTCGCCTTCGGCCACGACCTCTGTCACGTCGCCGTAGTAGGAGCGGAAGAAGGGCCGCCCATGCTGGCGTAGCGCGTTGAAGGTCCAGACGACGTCGGCGGCCGTCACCGGGCGGCCATCATGCCAGCGCGCGGCGGGATTGATCTCGAAGCTGACGCCGAGCCGGTCGGCCGGCAGGTCGATCCATTGCGCCAGATAGGGGTATTCGGTGCTGGCCTCGTCGGCGCTTTCCTTCAGCAGCGTGTCGTAGATCATGGTCGCGCCGACGGCTGCCGTGCCGCGGATGATGAAGGGGTTGAAGCTGTCGAAGCTGCCGAGTGCGGTCAGCGCGATCTCCCCGCCCTTCGGCGCATCCGGGTTCACCCAGGGAAAATGGGTGAAATCCGCCGGCAAAGCGGGTTCGCCGAGCAGGGACAGCGCATGGGTGCGGATCGCCTGGCCCGGCGCGGCGGACCCGCCGGCGGGGGTCGCGGCATGCAGGGCGCCGGGCGCGAAGCCCAGGGCGGCGGAGAGGGAGAGCAGGTCGCGACGGCGCATGACCACAGTTTGGGGGCTCGCCCCCGTCGCGACAACAGCGCCCCTTTACGCCGACAGCAGGGCGGAGGCCGCAGGCAGCAAGGCGGGGTCGCCCACAGCCAGCACCGACCCATCGCCATCCAGGCCAAGCGGCCGGCCCGCCCAGTCGGTGCAGCGCCCGCCGGCGCCCTCGATCACCGGGACGAGCGCAGCCCAGTCCCAGGGCTTCATCGTCGCGTCCACCACCACATCCACCAACCCGATGGCAAGCAGCCCATAGGCGATGCAATCCCCGCCCCAGGTGGTCCGCCGCGAAGCGGCCTTCACCGCCGCGAAGCGCGGGGCCGTCGCGGCGTCGAACATGTCGGGGGAGGTGCAGGACAACTCGGCGTCCGCCAGCGTCGCGCAGGGCCGGCAGCCCGCCACGCCGCCGATGGGGGAGACCAGCCGGGTCGGCTGCCCGGCGACGCCGATCCAGCGTTCGCCGGTCACCGGCTGGTCGATCAGCCCAAGCACGGGCACGCCCCGGTGCAATAGCCCGATCAGCGTGCCGAACAGCGGCCGGCCGGTGACGAAGGCGCGGGTGCCGTCGATCGGGTCGAGCACCCAGGCCCATTCGGCATCGGGGCGATCCTCGCCATATTCCTCACCGATCACGCCATGGCTGGGCAGGCGGGCCGCCAGAAGGTCGCGGATGGCGCGTTCGGCGGCGCGGTCGGCTTCGGTGACGGGGCTGGCGTCGCCCTTGGCTTCCACCAGCAGGGCGGAGCGGAATAGCGGGCGGATGACCCGGCCCGCGAGATCGGCGGCCTCCTCGGCCACCGAGAGGAAATCCGCCGCATCCGCCATGGGAACCCTCATTATCCGGGTGGCCCCCCGGTGCCCTGCCGCGGCTTTGCCGCGGCAGGCGGCGCCACCGCTACAGGATCAGAACCAGCCTGGGCCCCCCAGGACGACGCGAAGCGGCGTCTTGGGGAATTAGGGCAGCGGCTTCGGGTTCGCGTCCAGCGTGCGCAGGAAGGCAATCACATCGGCGCGCTGCTGGGCGTTGGCGATGCCGGCGAAGGCCATGCGGGTGCCGGGCATCGCCGCCGAGGGACGCAGGAGGAACGCGTTCAGCTCCTCATACCCCCAGGGCTTGTCGGCCAAGGCTCGGTTGGCGGCAGAGTAGTTGAAGCCGGCGACGCGCGCATGATTGGCGCCGACGATGCCCCAGAGGTTCGGGCCCACGCCATTCGGCCCGCCCTGCGCGAGGTTGTGGCAGGACGCGCATTGGCGCTGCACCAGCTGGCGGCCGGTGTCCACATTCGCGCCGGCCAGCAGCGGGGCGATCGGATCGATCGTCGGCGCGGCGGGTGCGGCGGCCTGCTGCGCCGGCGGCGCGGCGCCGGTGGCGATCGCGGCCTCCTTCTGCTTCGGCGCGGAGACGAGCGCGTCGCCCACCAGCCCCGCGATCATGAAGGTGATCCCGGCGGTCAGGACCGCGGCGGCCGCCTTGTTGAATTCCAGACTCATCCCCGACCGGACCCTTCTTAACCGCGACATCCGCGCCGCCACCGCGCTCCGAGCCCGCGCCCGGGCCGCATCGCAGCGGCCCGCGGCACCGGGCACGGCGCAGGCTTGCGCCAATGCCGCCCTGCCGTAAAAGCGGCCGGAACATAGAGGCGGTGTCCCGACTCGACAACCCGCCGCCATCCTTTCGGGGCCGCAGCTTTTTGGCGAAGCAGGCCCGTAACGCAGGACACCCCGATGAACGCCCCTGCTTCGCGCCCCGCCGCCCCGCCTGCCGAACTGCCTGCCGAACTGGCCGCCGCCCCCCGCATCATCGCCTTCCAGGGCCTGCCGGGCGCCTATTCCGACCTGTCCTGCCGCCATGCCTATCCCGGCTGGACCACGCTGCCCTGCCCGTCTTTCGAAGCGGCGATGCAGGCGGTGCGGGATGGCGCCGCGACGCTTGCCATGCTGCCCTGCGAGAATTCGCTGGCCGGACGGGTGCCCGACATCCATCGCCTGCTGCCGGATTCGGGGCTGCATGTAATCGGCGAGCATTTCGAGCGCGTGGAGCACTGCCTGCTGGCGCCGAAGGGCGCCACCATCGCCACGCTGAAGCGCGCCCATAGCCACCCGATGGCGCTCGGCCAGGTGCTGAAGGTGATCAAGGAACTGAACCTCCAGCCGGTGATCGAGGCCGATACCGCCGGCGCCGCCGCCCTGATCGCCGAGCGTGGGGGGGTGGAGGACGCCGCCATCGCCAGCGAACTGGCCGCCGAGGTCCATGGCCTGGAGGTCCTGCGCCGCAATGTCGAGGACGAGGCGCACAACACCACCCGCTTCTACGTGATGTCCCGCGTCCCGCTCTCCCCGCCCTACTCGGCGGGGCCCTGGGTGACGAGCTTCGTCTTCCGCGTCCGCAACATCCCCGCCGCGCTCTACAAGGCGCTGGGCGGCTTCGCGACCAATGGCGTGAACATGACGAAGCTCGAGAGCTACATGGTGGGCGGCGAATTCACCGCGACGCAGTTCCTGGCCGATGTGGATGGCGACCCCGGCCAGCCTGGACTGGCCCGCGCGCTGGAGGAACTGGCCTTCTTCTCCGCCGACCTGCGGATCCTCGGCACCTACCCCGCCCACCCCTACCGGCTGTCGCAGCGCGGCGCGAATTGAGGGGGCTGGGGCGCGCGGCCTTCCGCGCGTCCCCTCTCAGCCTGCCGGTTTCACCCAAGGTTGGGCAGGGTTCTGGCCAGCGACCCCGGCCAGCGGTCTTTTCAGAACATCCCCGGCCGGCGGACCGCCTCAACCCCGCCGCCGCGCGCCAGGCCACGGCGGCGCAGGCATTCGTCGAAGCCGCGCTGCACCGCCGCGCTCCGCTCCGCCGCCAGTCTTTCATCCTGGGTCGGGTTGTTCGGCATCCATTGCCGCCCGAGATTCACCGCCTCCGCGCTGCGCTGGGCCTCGGCCCGGCATTCGGCGAAGCCGGCCGGTTCCGGCTCGGCGGGTGCACGGGCGGCACCACCGCAGGCGGCCAGGAGCGGCAGCAGCAGCGCCGCGGCCAGCGCGGGGGATGATGGGCGCATCAGGGGCCTGCCTCCAGCCAATCCTCGATCAGCCGCCGCGCGATGGAATCGACGCGGGGCAGGGAGAAGCCATGGGCCGCCGGGTTCCGCACCTGGTCGCGCGTGAACCAGCGGGCGTCCTTCAGCTCCTCGGGGTCGATGGTGATCGCGTCCGACAGCCCCTCCGCATGGAAGCCGATCATGATGGAGGACGGGAAGGGCCAGGGCTGCGACGAATGATAGGCGACCGCGCCGACCTCGATCCCCGCTTCCTCCTGCACCTCGCGCCGGACCGCTTCCTCGAAGCTTTCGCCCGGCTCCACGAAGCCCGCGAGCGTCGAATACATCGCGACATTGGGGAAGCGGTGGGAATGGCCCAGCAGGCAGCGATCGCCGCGCACCACCAGCATGATCACGGCCGGGTCGGTGCGGGGGAAGTGCTGGGCGTTGCAGGCGGTGCAGGCCATGGCGTGGCCGGCCGAGCGCGGCGTGCAGGGCGCGCCGCAGACGCCGCAGAAGCGATGCTTCGTGCGCCAATGCATCATCCCGCGGGCATGGGCGAGCACGCTGGCTTCCCCCGCCGGCAGCAGGCCGGCGACCTGGCGGAGGTCGGTGAAGGCGCCCATCCCTTCGGGCAGCAGCGGCAGCGGGTCCTCGGCGGCCGAGCAATCCACCGCGAAGACCGGCCGTCCGTCCCACAGGCCCAGGAAGCACCAGGGCCCGTCCTGCATCCGGACGGCCTCGGCCGCGGCGGCGGTCAGCAGCACGGCTTCCGGCGCGCCATCCTCCACCCCCTTCATCAGGGACTTGCTGCGCCAGACCGGGGCAAACAGCGTCTCCGGGTCGGCCAGCGCCTGGTGGATCCAGTCGCCATCCTCCCGCAGGTGCCCGGCGCGGTCGAGCGGGCTGCCGGTATAGGCATTGGGGCGGCTGGCGGGGATCGAGAGCATCGGCGGTCATGTGCCATGCGGGCCGAGAGGGGGCAACGTGGCCCATGCCGCGAAGCGGTGGGAAGACCGGGTTCCTCCCACCCCACCATTGCCGCCGGCGCCGGGAGGCCCGATATTGGGGTCGGAAGGTCGGCGACGGACGTGCTCCTCGCCAACCCGGTCAGGTCCGGAAGGAAGCAGCCGTAACGAGTTCTCGCGCGGGTCGCCCGCCGGCCTTCCACCCGCCCCCGCCATCCCGGCTGCGCGGCAACCGCCACCGGCCCCCGTGATCCGGGCCCGAAGCTGCCACCCGGACAACACGCAAGCGCCATGGCCAGCGACATCTTCGGCAACCCCCTGCCGCCCGACGAGGAGCTTCCGGCCCCGCCCGCGCCGGAGGGGCCCGGCCTGTTCGGCGACCCCGACCCGCCGCCACCGAAGCCCGCCCCCGTCGAAGCCGCGCCCCCGCCCGCCGCCGCCGCTGCGGAGGCGCCGGCCACCCCCTATCGCGTGCTGGCGCGGAAATACCGCCCGACGAGCTTCGCCGACCTGATCGGCCAGGACGCGCTGGTACGGACGCTGCGGAACGCCTTCGCCCAGGGGCGCGTCCACCACGCCTTCATGCTGACCGGCGTGCGTGGCGTGGGGAAGACGACCACCGCCCGCATCATCGCCCGCGCGCTGAACTGCATCGGCCCGGACGGCCAGGGCGGCCCGGCGCCCGACCCCTGCGGCGTCTGTGCCGAATGCCGCGCCATCCTGTCCGATCGCCACCCGGATGTGCAGGAGCTGGACGCGGCCAGCTCCAACTCCGTGGACGATGTGCGCGAGCTGCGCGAACGCCTGCGCTTCCGCCCTGCCCAGGGCCGCTTCAAGGTCATCATCCTGGACGAGGTGCACATGCTCTCGTCCGCCGCCTTCAACGCGCTGCTGAAGACGCTGGAGGAACCGCCGCCCGACGTGAAGTTCATGCTGGCGACGACGGAGCTGCGGAAGGTGCCGGCCACCATCCTCTCGCGCTGCCAGACCTTCCACCTGCGCCGCGTGCCGCAGGAAGTGCTGCGCGCCCATTTCGCCCGCATCTGCACCGCCGAGGATGTGGCGGCGGAGGATGAGGCGCTGGCCATGGTGGCGCGCGCCGCCGATGGATCCGTGCGCGATGGCTTGTCCATCCTCGACCAGGCCATCGCGCTGGCCGGCGGCGGCGGCGTTGCGGCCGACAGCGTGCGGGAGATGCTGGGGCTGGCGGATCGCGCGCTCGCCATCACGCTGATGGACGCGCTGATGTCAGGCGACATCGCCCGCGCGCTGGAATTGTCGGAACAGGCGCATGCGCGCGGCACCGATCCGGGCGTGATGCTGTCCGACCTGCTGGCGCTGACGCATCTTCTGTCCCGCCTGCGGACCATCCCGGCGCTGCGCCAGGATCCCGCCTTGACCGAGGATGAGCGCAACCGCGGTGCCGCGCTGGCCGACCGGCTGTCGATCCCCGTCCTCGCGCGCGCCTGGCAGATGCTGCTGAAGGGCGTGCAGGAAGTGGCGCAGGACGGCGTGGACCGCCGCGCGGCCGCCGAGATGGTGATGATCCGCTTGGCCCATGCCGCCGATCTGCCGACGCCGGGCGATCTGGTGCGGCGACTGGCCGAGCAGGGCGCCCAGGGCGCCGGCCCCGCCGCGCCGCAAGGGCCTTCCGGCGGCGGGCTGCGCGCCATCGCCGGCGGCGGCGCCACCATGGCCGCGGCTGCGGCGGCCCCAATCGCGGCCCCGACCCCCGACGCGCCGCCCCAGCCCGCTTCCTGGCGAGAGGTGGTGGCGCTGGCTTCCGGCCGGCAGCCGCTGCTGCACGCGCATCTGGTCCACAGCGTCCATCCCGTCCGCGTCACGCCGGGCCGGATCGAGCTGCGCCCGCGCGCCGATGCGCCGCGCGACCTGGCCCAGCAGCTTGTCGCCCTGTTGCAGCAGACGACCGGCACGCGCTGGACCGTCAGCCTGGTCAATGCCGGCGGCGAGCCGACGCTGGCCGAGCAGGGCCGCGCCGCCCAGCAGGACCGGCTGGCGCTCGCGCGCAGCCATCCGCTGGTGCAGGCCGTGCTGCAGGCCTTCCCCGGCGCCACGATCGAACAGGTGCGCGATGGCGCGCTGGACGCCTATGGGCTGGCACCGCCTTCGGCGCCCGAGCCTGATGATGGCCGCGATTTCGCGCCCCCCGAGGCCGAGCCCGCCGGGCTCGACGACGATTTCCCTGAGGAGGACTGAGCCGCCATGAAGAACCTCGGCAACATGCTGAAGCAGGCGCAGCAGATGCAGACGCGCATGCAGGAAATGCAGGCGAAGCTGGAAGCGATGGAGGTCGAAGGCGCCTCCGGCGGCGGCATGGTGAAGGTGCTGCTTTCGGGCAAGGGCGACCTGCGCCGCGTCGCGATCGATCCGTCCCTGATGGCGGCGGATGAGAAGGAAGTGCTGGAGGACCTGCTGGTCGCCGCCCATGCCGACGCCAAGCAGAAGGTCGAGGCGACGATGGCCGAGGAGATGCAGAAGGCGACCGCCGGCATGAACATCCCCGGCGGTCTGGGCGGCCTTGGCGGCCTGAAGCTGCCCTTCTGACAGGTGTCCGCCGGCCCGCTGGGCGGGCCGAGGCCGCGAAGGCGGCCCGCGCACCAACCAACCGCCGTGCCGGGTGCGACCGTGGCCTGCGCGAAGCCAGGCGCGCGGCGCGCGCGCCCGGCGTCTGAGGGCCTATGCAAGACAGCGACCCGATCGAGCGCCTGATCGCGCTTCTGGCGAAGACGCCCGGCATGGGCCGGCGCAGCGCGCGCCGCGCGGTGCTGAAGATGCTGATGCGGCCGCAGGAGACGATGCTGCCCCTGGCCGAGGCGCTGTCCGAGGCCGCGCGCGCCGTGCGCCCTTGCGAGAGCTGCGGCAACCTCGATGCGCGCAGTCCCTGCGGTATCTGCCGCGACCCGCAGCGCGACCGCCACCTGGTCTGCGTGGTGGAAGGTGTGGCGGAGTTGTGGGCGCTGGAACGCGCCCACGCGCATCGGGGCCTGTATCACGTGTTGGGCGGCGTGCTGTCGCCGCTGGGCGGCGTGGGGCCGGAGGATCTCGCCATCCAGCCCCTGCTGGGCCGCATCGCGGCTGGCGGGGTGGAGGAGGTGATCATCGCCTTGCCCGCCACGGTCGATGGCAGCGCGACCGCGCATTACCTGACGGACCGTCTGAAGCCCACCGGCGTGGCCGTGACACGGCTGGCGCAAGGCGTGCCGATGGGCGGCGCGCTGGATGTGCTGGACGAAGGCACGCTGGCCGCCGCTCTGCGGGCGCGACGGCCGATTTAGGACAGAACCCTCTCCCCCCTCTGGGGGGAGGTTCGACGCACTGCGTCGAACGCTGAAGTCGCGGCGGTTCACCGCCGCATACTGAGGCTGGCAGGGTGAGGGGGGCACGCAGAAGACGGCGTATCCCGTTCGCCATGGGCGCGGGTTCCACGACCCTCTCCCCGCGCGGCGGGGCGGTGTGTTAGGGTGCCTGCGGGTTCCCGTAGCTCAGCCGGATAGAGCACCAGATTCCTAATCTGGGGGCCGTGGGTTCGAATCCCGCCGGGAACACCACCATACGCGGCAACGCGCTCCTTCGACCTATCGCAGCGCGTCGTGCGAGCCTTTCACCGGATCGCATCTTCGCCGCAGCCTATCGCCGAAGCGCCGCGTGCGATGCGCAGTTCGAGCGCGATCAAGCGATCTGCCGTACGCTTCCCCTGCCAGCGATTCCACGTCCGTGCTGGACCAGTCCCATGGAGCGATGCGCGTAGTGCGGGCGCGGCGGCTACATCCCACCGCTGAATACAGGACGCTGACCCGATGACCGAAACCATGGATGTGATCGCAACCCGGTCCTTCGAGGTGGACGGGAAGCCCGGATTCACCATCAGGATCGGCCGGCCGACGCTCGCGCCGGAGGGCGATTGCTGGTTCTGCCATTATGACATCGATGGCCCGCTCACGAAGCGAAAGGGCCGCTTCGGTGGCGAGGATGCGATGCAGGCGCTGGTGAATGCTCTCTACTGCCTCGCTGTCGACGTCGAGGTCAGCGCGGAGAACGCTACGGGCAAGCTCTCGTGGCTCGGGGACAAGACGGACTTCGGGTTGCCCTTGCCGCCGAAGGGGTGATGCACGCCGGCTTGGCCTAATGCCGCCAGGTCCCGCCATAAGCTGCCGGGCGAGGGTTCTGGCAGGGCGTTGCGGTGGGGACCGAAACCCGGAACACGATCCGCACATCGCATTGGGTCAGCGGGGTGAGTTCGAAGGTGATGTCGAAGCTCCGCGGCGACGGATCGCCTCCGACCTCATAGACGATGGTGGCCGTGTGCTGTCCGGCGATAGCGGAGACGATACTCGGGCCGAATTCGGCCGGGCGCGGAGGCCCCGCCGGGCGGCGCACGACCCAGCCGCGCCGGTCCGGCGGCCATTCATGCACATGCTCACTCCCGCCCACCTGCAGCGAGACCATCCAGATCTCCTCGGGCCGCTCATTCGTGAACAGAAGCACCGCCGCGCCGCGATCCGGCCAGGGCTCGGAAAACAGCTCCACCAGCGCGTCCCACACCGGGCGCGGCAGCACCGCAATGGCCAGCAGGGCGAGGAGGGCGAAGACGACGCGTCGCGCGCGCATGGGGACGGCATGGCTCCGCCTTGGCCCAGGCATCGTATTCTTGATTTGTTCTGTTTGCGGGCGAGATTGTCGACGCCGCCTGCGCAGCCTCGCGGCGTTCCGCGCCGGGGTTGATAAGACCACAGTCCCAATTCACCCCCACATCCTTACTTCGTATACGATAATATCATCCACCACATACGATTTGCCTGGACCCTCCATCCCAGGTTGTGGCCTCACAGCTTCGCGAGCGCATCACGGCGCCGTGACAGGCAAGAGGCCAGAACCGCCCATGGGAACCTATAACGACGTCAACCCGACGCCCCTCGACATGACCGGCTGGAGCACCGTCTTCTTCGACGGCTTCAACGGCACCCAGCTCGACTGGACCAAATGGCCGATCACCTATGGCGGCTCCATGTATTGGAACAACGCCTTCTGGTGGGACAACGGCCAGCTCGGCGTCGGCAATGGAGAGCTGACGATCGGGATGGACAAGCTCGACAATGGCATCTGGGCCGTCGGTGGTCTCTCCACCGTGCCCTATGACGGCGCGCCGGAAGGTCATGGCCACGGCTTCACCTATGGCCGGGTCGAGATCCGCGCCAAGACGAGCGAGGAGGTGGTCGGCGCCGGCCCCTGTTTCCTGCTGTGGCCGACCTCCAACGACCGCTGGCCGCCCGAAATCGACATCCTCGAAACCCCGGCGAGCGGGGAGGGCATGTTCACCGTCCACTGGCCCGGGCCGGACGGCAGCGAGAACGGGCGCGGCTATGACAGCCAGTTCTTCGAACTCGATCACAGCGAATGGCACACCTACACGCTGGATTGGCTGCCGGATCGCCTGACGCTGTATGTCGATGGGGTGAAGGTCGCCGAGACCTTCGAGAACATCCCCGATATCGAGATGTCGGTCGGCCTGCAGGGCCATGTCGGCACGGCGTCCGATGGCTGGTACCTCTCGCCCAATAATTCGGGCGTGAACAGCGTCGATATCAGCGTGGATTGGGTGCGGGTGTCGCAATACACCGGCGACACCCCGCCCGCGCCGGAACCCACGCCCACCCCGACGCCGACGCCAGAACCCACGCCGACCCCGGAGCCCGAGCCGACGCCGGAACCCACGCCCACTCCGACCCCAACCCCCACCCCAACACCGACCCCGACACCCACCCCAACGCCGACACCGACTCCGACCCCGGAACCCACGCCCACGCCCACGCCGCCGCCGGCCGCCGGGCTCGACCTGACCGGCACCGCCGGGCGGGATCGGCTGGTGGGCTCGGACCTGGCCGACAGGCTCGATGGCGCCGCTGGGCGCGACCGCCTCTCGGGCGGGGCGGGGGATGACGTCCTGCTCGGCGGGGAAGGCCGCGACCAGCTGCGCGGTGACGCGGGCGACGACCAGCTCGATGGCGGCGCTGGCCGTGACCGGCTCTATGGCGGCGCCGGCGATGACTGGCTGAAGGGCGGCGATGGCCGCGACACGCTGCTGGGCGATGCCGGCTCCGACGACCTTCAGGGCGGCGCGGGCAATGATGTGCTCCGCGGCGGCGCCGATCATGACGGGCTGACCGGCGGCGCGGGGCGCGACAGCTTCGTCTTCGCGCGCGGCGACGGGCCCGACTGGATCGTGGATTTCGAGGCGGGCGTGGAGACGCTGCGGCTCGAAGGCATCACCGCCGATGAGGTCACCCAGACGCTGAAGAGCTACTGGGAGTATGAAGGGCTGGAACTGACCTTCGGCGATGGCGACCAGATCTACCTCCAGGGCGTCACCGCGCCGCTGGCGGAGCGCGACCTGGTTTTTGCCTGACGGTATCGGGTGAGGGGGAGGCGACCGCCTCCCCCTTCATCGCCTGCCATGCTAGGTGCGGCCACGATGCAGATGGCCGCACCTTCCCCGCCCGACCTTCGCACCGCGCGCCGCGTGGTGGTGAAGATCGGCTCCGCCCTGGTGGTGGATGACCGCACCGCCGCCCCGCGAGGGGGCTGGCTGGCCGGCGTCGCCGCCGATGTCGCCGCGCTCCGCGCGCGGGGGACGGAGGTGATCCTGGTCTCCTCCGGCGCCATCGCGCTCGCCCGCCGGGCGCTCGGCCTCACGCGCCGCAAGCTGCGGCTGGAGGAAAAGCAGGCCGCCGCCGCCGTCGGGCAGATCCGGCTGGCCGGCGCCTGGGCCACGGCCCTGTCGGGCGTCGGGCTGAACGCCGCGCAGCTGCTGCTGACGCTGGAGGATAGCGAGGATCGCCGCCGCTACCTCAATGCGCGCGCGACGCTCGGCACGCTGCTGTCGCTGGGTTGCATCCCGGTGATCAATGAGAACGACACCGTTGCCACCACAGAGATCCGCTTCGGCGACAATGACCGCCTGGCCGCCCGCGTGGCGGAGATGGTGGAGGCCGATGCGCTGGTCCTGCTGTCGGATATCGACGGGCTCTACACCGCCGATCCGCGCAAGGACCCTGCCGCCGCGCATCTGCCCGTGGTGCCCCAGATCACCGAGGACATCATGGCGATGGGGGGCGAGCCGCCGCCCGGCTATTCCTCCGGCGGCATGCGGACCAAGCTGATCGCGGCGCGCATCGCCACCGGCGCGGGCTGCGCCATGGCCATCGCGCTGGGCCAGCAGGACCGGCCGCTGCGCGCGATGGAACAGGGCGCGCGCTGCACCTGGTTCCTGCCCGAACCGGCGGGCCGTTCCGCGCGCAAGCGCTGGATCGCCGGCAGCCTGGCGCCGCTCGGCGTGCTGGTGGTGGATGACGGCGCGGCGCGGGCGCTGGCGCGCGGGTCGTCCCTGCTCCCGGCCGGCCTGCGCAGCGTGGAAGGCGAGTTCCGCCGGGGCGATCCCGTCAGCGTCAGGAATGCGGCGGGGCAGGAAGTGGCGCGCGGCCTGGTCGCCTATGATTCCACGGATGCCGCGCGCATCGCCGGCCATCGCAGCGAGCAGCTGGAAGCGATCCTCGGCTGGCGCGGCCGCGACGAGATCATCCACCGCGACGATCTGGTCGTGCTGTAGGGTCCAAACCCAATCATCTGCCGGGCGCCTGGCCGGTCCGGCGTGGCATCCGCCGCGTCAGGCC
>JBIIRI010000147.1:0-8859 GCA_044341625.1 Roseomonas sp. | reverse complement strand
GATTCAGAAGAACAATTTGTTGATCTGCTGGCCGTCGGGCGTTGGGATCGGTATCTAATCCGAGGCGCCTCAAGGCGTAGTAAAGTAGAGCGCGCCTTACGCGTATTTCGGCCTTACCTTCACGCATTCCATAATCGAGAGCGATGACCTTTTGTTGCGTCTCAGAAAGCGCGGGATGCGGTCCGATCTCTAGTGTAACTTGCTCATTCCAGTCCGCGTCTCGCTCAGCGCTTATCTCGCTCGGCTTTTTGCTGCGGATTTTGATGATCCGAGAGAGCAAGAAATCCTTGAAGTTTTGATCTGTGATGCAGAACGAGCGGGCGTGCCATCGGAACCCATCGAAGCCGATAGCGTGGGGCGCAATCCACCGCCAGCGCGGTTCGGGGCGGGAAAGCGACTGATACTTTACTTCAATCGCTTCCGATCGCCGGATCGCGCTTACTACGCATCTTAAGGTGTCCGCATCGACACCTCGCACTGGTGTCGGAGCTGCATCGTAGGCAGGTAGTTGACCGAGCCACGCGTCCTCACGGTCAATGATGCCATCAGCCACAGAGCGCAGCTGAGAAAGGTAACGGCTAGCGTTAGGCTTCAGAAAGAGGGGCGTGAAATTTGCCCCCCTGATGTAGCTGCGGGCCCTCTTGTCATAGGCGATGTTTTCAGCGGCCATACCGATGTAGCGGCTTAGATCGGTGGACGCTTGGTTTACCGAGACGCCGAACGCCCCCATCAGATCGCCTCGATTCACGTGCCCCTCCCAAAACAGGCGGAACTCGATGAACTCGAGCCTGCGCTCGACGCCCCATCGGAGGTCAGCCTTTCCTGCGACCACTTCGAACTCCTGGTAGGTTGAACAGTCTGGAAACTGGGCGAACCCAGTAACTAGACTGTCACAAGCCTATCCGAGAAGCAATTCGGCTTCAATCGCAAATGGGAGAATGACGGAGCGAACGGGGGGATGATGACAAAAATAACGGTCGAGGGGTAACCGACCGCTAGCTGACGAGGGTCAGGACTGCGGGTGATGGACCTCTCTGCCGTCCCGCGTGCAGGATCGGATGATGGCAGCCTCGTACTCCTCGATGTCCGAGAGGCGATATACGACGCGGCCTCCCAGCTTGAGGAACTTGGGGCCTTCCCCGATCCAGCGCCAACGCTCAAGGGTCCGGGGGCTGAGCTTCCACCGGGCAGACAGCTCGCGCTGGTTCATGCATAGTGCGTTCATCTTGGTGACCTTTCGTTGTGGCAAGTTAGGCTGCGACACCACGAAGGCGTGAGAAAATAATACTATCAAGGGCTTACGGAGCGGCAGACCCGACAACTTTGCGGCGTATCGAATGACTCATCGGGCGCAATGCTGCGGAAGCGAAGTTTCGCCTAATAATACGCAAGTATTCGGGTGCGATGTGGCGCATACCATGAGCGAGTTGGCGGAAGAGGTCTCTCCCTCCGCCATGCAACCCAATTACTTTAAATACTTGGCTCAATTTTGGGGGCAGGTTCCCACAGATTAATGGGGCTCGTGGGGAACGCCGTGAGTCGTGGTGGGACGGGACGCCGAACTCCACAGCGGGTCGATCCCGATGAGGCGCTACTGGCAAGCGCGGGTAACCGCTGCCGGTTGGGCACGCCCCCGATAGGGATGGGACCCAGCGGCCGGGGGGTAGGGGTGGCGGGGGCTGGAAAATGACCCCCGGCCTCGATTTAGGTCGGAATGGCCCTTCCGAAATCGGCGCGTTTTTGGGAGTTGGGCCCGGCTCTGTCCACGGGCGCCAAGCTGGCAAAGCCGAGCAACACGCCCCTCTGACCCTTTTGCAACAATGGAACAGCGGAAATGGTGGCGCGCGTCGGTGGGGGCACTGTTCCGGTGTTCCGCAGCTTCCGGCGTGTGGCACCCCCTCCCCCCGCTGCAACTGCGCAACTACGCAACCGGTGGCCCGTCGTGGAGAGCAGTTGCACGGTTGCACGGTTGCAGTGGGTATGGGGGAATACGTCAGCGAGGGCGGCGGCGAGGCAAGCCGGATCCAACCGCCGGCCGCAACAGCGCGAAATCCACCAGCGCTGCGATCCGTTCGAGGTCGTCGCCCTTGGCCGACAACTCCCGCAGCCGTTCTTCCACATCGAAGAAACCCGCCTGCCGAACCATCGCCTTCCCCCGCCGCCGATCCGTGGCAGTGAAGCAGCCCAAGCGCGTCGTGGCCGATGTGGGGCTGAAGGTCAGTTTCTACGTTGGCGCCAACAGCAGTTATCGCGATAGTATAGCACGGTTAGCATTGCGATCGTGGGGGAAATGCCGTGAATCTCATGCGCGGGCTATTTTCGACGGCGATACTGACTCTGCCGGTCGCGGCCCAGGCCCAGCCGGTTAGCGGCCTCTATTTCGGCGCCGGCGCAGGCCTGAACTGGCTGCGGCAAAGCGACCTTTATCTGTCGGGGCCGATGGTCACCGATTATGAGGCCACTGAAGCGGAGCGTAAGGGAGCCGTCGAGTTCAGTACGGGTTGGGTTGGTCTGGTCAGCCTGGGCTGGGGCTTCGGTAACGGCGTCCGCGCCGAGATTGAGGCCAGCTACCGCCAGAACGATGTCGACAGCATGAGCGGGTTTCCGCGGTACTACGAGCCGCCCTTCCGGGCCAGCGGGAGAGCCAGTAGCTACGGGATGATGGCCAACGCCCTGTATGATTTCGACCTCGGCCCCGACGTGCCCTTGATGCCCTACATCGGCCTGGGTGCGGGCTATGTGTGGCATAGGTACGACAACGTTCATCTGCGGGACGGAAATGGTGACTCGCTGGCCATCGACGGGAATGAGGGGCGCTTCGCCTACCAGGCAATCATCGGTGCCGCGCTTAAGCTGGACGACGTCCTTCCTGGTCTCGCCCTCACCGCCGAGTATCGGTTCATGGGCACTCTTCAGCCTGAGATCAATGCTCGGGACATATACCGGGGGTTTGTGTCTACCGGTACGGCTGAGGCTGAAAACCTTAATCACAGCATTCTGATCGGCATTCGGTATGCCTTTAACGCGACCGCCCCGGCCCCGGCGCCCATCGTCGCACAGGCCGCCACACCTGCCCCGGCCCGCACCTTCCTAGTGTTCTTCGACTTCGACCGCGCCGACCTGACGGATCGCGCCCGGGCAATCATTGCCGAGGCCGCACAGAACGCACAGCGCAGCGGATCGGCGCGCATTGAAGTGGCTGGCCATGCCGACCGCTCCGGCACGCCGCAGTACAACCAGCGCCTCTCCGAGCGCCGCGCCCAGGTGGTGGCCGCAGAACTGGAGCGCCGGGGTGTGGCCCGCTCGGCCATGATCATCCAGGCCTTCGGCGAAAGCCGCCCGCTGGTGCCGACCGCCGATGGCGTGCGCGAGCCGCAGAATCGCCGCGTTGAAATCGTCCTGCGCTGACCAGACAAGGCAACAAGGCGGCCTCAAGCCACGTTCTGCCCAGGAGGTTCCGACAGGGTAAGAACCGCCGCAAAGCCTTTGATCACGGACGATAAATTCGGGATTGGGCTGGTGCCGGGGTCGGGGGCGGGTGGAGACGAAGCGACAGCATCGCCTGGCGTGCGACCTCTGGTGTGATCAGCTGCAGCTGTGGCCAGTCAGCCCTGCACGGTGCGCCGGTCGTCCCCAACGTCCCGAAGAAGCGGACGAACAGCTTGGTGCGCGGCACGAGGCACGCAGCACGAGACGAGCAAGGGTGTGGGCCCCCGCACCTACGACACCGAGACCATCCAGAGGTGGCACTCCCAGCGCCCCGGTGAAGTTCCCATCGTTGCCGCCGCCTCGCGCCAAAGCTCTCAGCGTGGATCAGGCCTTTCTGGGTGGGTTCTGATGCTGGCCGTCGGTCTGGGCGCCTCGAAGATGCCAAAGAAATCTGGCTCTCTTGGGGCTAGCTGATCCGATACGAGTTCCGCGCCAGGCCGGGTGATCTCCGGGTCATCACCATCGATGGGGATTCCATGGAGCCGCTGCTGCATTCCGGTGACCGCGTCCTGGTCGATACCAGCCAGCGTGTGCCCGTCCCGCCAGGGATCTGCGTGATTTGGGATGGCATGGGAATCCTCGCCAAGCGCGTCGAGGACATCCCGAACTCCGGGCCGACCAGGCTGGTCATCAAGTCGGTCAATTCGGAGTGCCAGACCTACAGGCGACAGGCCGAGGAGGCGCACATCACCGGCCCTATCATCCAGTCCGGTCGGCGGCTGTGAACGGCTTCGCCTGTATGACGGCGGTCTGGACGCTGCTGGCTGGCTTGGCGCTGGCTATGCCCGCCGAGGCCGGTCCGCGCGAGACGCTGGTTTTGACCGGTGAGGCCCGCGTCATCGATGGCGATACCATCGAGGTGGAGGGAACGCGCATTCGGCTCCAGGGCATCGATGCGCCGGAGACCCGGCAGCGTTGCACGACGGTTGATGGGGTGTCCTGGGCATGCGGTCGCTACGCGACGGAAGTGCTCGCGGCTGCGGTTGCGAAGGTCGATGTCACCTGCACAGCCCGCAGCCGTGATCGCTATCAGCGGGTGGTCGCGGTGTGCTGGGCTGGGGTTGTTGAGGTCGGCCACGCCATGGTGGCGGAGGGCTGGGCGCTGGCGGACAGGCGCTTTGGGCGCGCGTATGTGCCGGTCGAGGATGCCGCCAGGGTGGCCGCGCGGGGCCTCTGGGCTGATGAGTTCGAAGCACCCTGGGAATGGCGCCGGGCCCGCCGCCGTGGCTGACACGCCCTTAGAGAACGAGGTCCCGTGCTGCTGCCTTTGTCTCCCGGATTAGCCGCTACACCGCTACATTCCAGGCAAGCGGTACGGATCGATGGGCGTGCGTATAGGCCGCCAACATGTAGCGTTGTAGCGGCAAATTCCCGGGATGAAGGCGCATGGGGAGGCTGCCACTGAGCCACGCGCGTTGATGCAGATGGGGCCTTTGCAGGTCGTGGCGGTCGGACCGCTCGGGACATGCTAGGAAAGCTGCGGGTTTCCGCTGGTCCGAGTGTGGTGCGGTAGGTCGGGGCGGTCGGACCAAGCCAAGGCTGGCAGCTTACGCTGTCCCGACTTGGTCCGGCTTGGCGACGGGTGGTCGGGACACCGAAATCGGCAGATAACCGCCAATGTCCCGACCGGCCGAGTGGTCCGACCCCTATTTGGCCAGGATGCTCGACCTCACCGTGTAGAAGCGCCGCTTGCCTTCGAAGGCGGTGCTCTGGTGGCTGAACGCCAAGTTGACCCCGTCGCCCCGCACCAGATGCTCCTTATCCGCGAGCAGCCGCGCCACCTCCGTCGCATTCAGGCCCGCGCAGACCTCCTCCCGCCAGACCGCCGGGTCGATCAGGTAGAGCCAGCCGTCCGCGTCCCGCTTCCGGTAACCCGCACGCTGAAGGGGCGTCCGCTGCACCCCAGTCCGCCACGCCGTAAGAAACTTACCCTCCCGCCCCAGGCCCTGGTCGGCGGCCAAGGGGTAAAGGCCCCTTGACACCACTTTCCATTCAATCCCTGCTGTCGAGATAACAATTGTTGAGGGGGGATACGAAAATGAGCGTCACGCGCAGGCATGTGCTGGCGGCCGGTCTTGGCTCGCTGGCTGTTCCGAATCTCGCGATGGCCCAGGCCTGGCGCCCGACGCGCGATGTGGAATTCGTCATTCCCTTCGGCGTCGGCGGTGGCGCGGACCTGATGGCCCGCGTGATCCAGAAGATCATCACCGACGAACGGATGGTGCCGGTCGCCGTCAACCCGGTGAACCGGCCGGGCGGCGGCGGCGCCGTCGGGATCGCCTATGTCGCGGCCAGCCGCCGCACCGATCCCCACACATTGGTGCTGATCAACGGCACGACGCAGATCACGCCGATCATGGTGCCGAATGTCCGCACGCTGTCGGAAGTGCGGCCCATCGCGAATGTCATGCTCGATGACTTCCTGCTGTTCGTGCGCGCCGACAGCCCGCACCAGACCGCCGCCGCCTTCGCCGCCGCCGCGCGCAGCGCGCCGCCGCGCAGCGTCAATTTCTCCACCGGCGGCACGACCGACCAGATGGCGATCACCGTCTTCGGCCGCGCCATCGGCGCCGAGCTGAACATGGTGAACTTCAATTCGGGCGGCGAGGCGCTGACCGCTCTGCTGGGCGGGCATGTGCAGGCCTCGATCGGCAATCCGCTGGAATTCACGGGCCATCTGAGCTCCGGCGCGGTCCGCGCCATCGGCGTGTTCCGCGACACCCGCTTCAACGACCTGCCCAATGTGCCGACGATGAAGGAACAGGGCATCAACGCGGAGAACTTCCAGATGTGGCGCGGCGTCGCCGTGCCGCGCCAGGTGCCCGACGCGGCCGCGGAGTACTGGACCGGCATCATGCAGCGCGTTGTCGCCACCGAGGCCTGGAAGAAGTATCTGCGCGACAATGTGGCCAGCGAGGCCACCATGGTCGGCGCCGACTTCATCAACTTCCTCTCGGCGCAGGAACGGCTCTATCGCGGGCTGCTCGGGCGCCCGGCGTGAAGCTGCGCCTCAGCTGGGGCGATCTCGGCCTGTCGCTGATCTTCCTGGCACTCGGGCTTGTCTGGGTGCTGGGGGCCGGCGACCTGCCGAGATGGGACCGCGAGACGCCGGGCCCCGGATTCCTCCCGCTGGTCTTCGGCGTGCTGCTGATGGGCTTCGCGGCGCTCGCCGCGCTGCAATCCATCCTGGCGCCGGCATCGCCGGCGGAGGACCAGGGCGGCTTCCGCAAGCCGCTCATGGTGCTGGTCATCTCGGCGGTCGCCGTCACCATCCTGGAAGCGGCGGGCTTCGTGCTGACCATGTTCGGAATGCTGCTGGCGCTCTATGCGCTGGTCGAACGCAAGGGGGCCCTGCCCGCGCTGCTCGGCGCGACGGTGGTCACCGGCGCCCTGCATCTGATCTTCGCGGTGTGGCTTGCCGTGCCGCTGCCGCTCGGCCCCTTTGGAGACTGACGCGGGATGGATGCGCTTGCGTCGTTGATGAGCGGCTTCGCGGCCGCCCTGACGCCCACCCACATCGCCATGTGCTTCCTCGGCGTGCTGCTCGGGCAGATCGTCGGGGTGCTGCCCGGGATCGGGCCGGCGGCGGCCATCGCGCTTCTTCTGCCGATCACCTTCGGCATGGATGCGACCGGTGCGGTGATCATGTTCGCCGGCATCTATTATGGCAGCCAGTATGGCGGGACGCTGACCTCCGTCCTCATCTCCGTGCCGGGCGAGAGTTCGACCGTCATGACGGCGATCGATGGCTACCAGATGGCGCTGCAGGGCCGTGCGGGCGTAGCACTTGGCATCGCGGCGGTCGGAAGCTTCATCGCGGGGACCATCGGCACGATCGGGCTGATCCTGCTGGCGCCGCCGCTGGCGAAGATGGCGGTGGCCTTCGGGCCGCCCGAATACTTCTCTCTCGTGCTGCTGGGGCTGATGGCGCTGGCGGCGGTGGGGGGCTCGCTGCTCAAGGGCCTGGTGGCCGGGGTGGCGGGGCTTGCGCTCGGCACCATGGGGATCGACCCGCAGGTCGGCGTGCCGCGCTATGATTTCGGTCAGATCTGGCTGCTGGACGGGATCGAGTTCATCGTCCTGACCGTCGCGCTGTTCGGTCTCGGTGAGGTGCTCGGCGGCTGCAACGCGGGCGTCGCGCGACCGGTCGCCGAAGTGAAGAAAGTGCTTCCTTCGCGCGCGGAATGGCAGCAGTCGCGCATGCCCATCCTGCGCGGCAGCCTCATCGGTTTCATCGTCGGCGTGTTGCCCGCAACCGGCGCGACCATCGCCTCCTTCGCCGCCTATATCGTCGAGAAGAAAGTCGCCAAGGATCCTTCCCGCTTCGGCAAGGGCGCGATCGAGGGCGTGGCGGGGCCGGAAGCGTCCAACAACGCCGCGGCCGCCGGTGCGATGGTGCCGATGCTGAGCCTCGGCGTGCCAGGATCCGGCACCACCGCGGTGATGCTCGGCGCGCTCATCATGTTCGGCGTCCGGCCGGGGCCGGAGATGTTCACGGTCAACGCCGATCTGGTCTGGGCCCTGATCGCCTCCATGCTCATCGGCAATCTGCTGCTGCTGGTCATGAACCTGCCGCTGGCGGGGATGTTCGCGCGGCTGCTCAAGGTGCCCTATTCCTGGCTGTATCCGGCGATCCTCGCGCTCTGCATCGCCGGCGTCTATTCGCAGGCCAACAGCCTCGAGGACGCCTGGCTCCTGGTCGGCTTCGGCGCGCTGGGCTGGCTGATGAAGCGCTATGACTGGCCGATGCCGCCCATGATCCTCGGCCTTGTCCTGTCGCCGCTGTTCGAGACGTCGCTGCGGCAGTCCCTGACCTTGAGCCTCGGCGATCCGACCATCTTCGTCGCACGCCCCCTCTCCGCCGCATTGCTGGCCTGCGCGGCGCTGGCCTTGCTCGTCCCGGTCGGCATGGTCGTATGGCGCAAGACACGGGGGAGCATGGCATGAGCGGCACGCTGATCGTCGCAAGCGGGCGTTGGGACAACAATGTCGCGGTGATCGACGCGGCGGCGGCGCGCGACCCGGCCAATGACGGCACCGATCGTGCCGTCCTCTCCCGCCCGCGGGCGACGCCAGATGTGGATGGCGCGCCGGCCTCCGGCCAGCCGGTTTCCGTGCTGGTCCCGCCCACTGGGCCGCATGCCTATGTCGTCTGCCATTCGGGCCGAGCCTCCATCGCGGCGGCGGGGGCCTATCAGCACGGCCATCCGGGCACCGTGACGCTGCTCGACCTCGCGGCGCTCCGCGATCCGCGGCATGACGGCACGACCGGCGCGATCGCCGGCATCGTCGAGACCGGGACGAGCGGTCCCGTCGGCTCCACCGTGACGCCTGACGGGCGGCATCTGCTCGTCGGCTCGGCGGAAGCGC
>JBIIRI010000033.1:0-25870 GCA_044341625.1 Roseomonas sp. | reverse complement strand
AAGACGCGGCGGGTCGGGGCATACCGGCATCATAGCCCTGGGGGGGGCCGCCCGGCCATCCGCAACCCCGCCCGTCTGGCGCCGCAACGTCGTGGCCGGTATGTTCCGGCATCGGCAGAAGCCGCAAGCCGCAACGGCCATTGAGGACCCCGGACGCCCCGTGACGCCTCCGCCCCGCCCGCCCGCGCGCGCCGCCCCGCGCGCCGGGGCCCCCGCATGAGCGTCGTCGCATGAGCACGGTCAACATCGTCACCTCCGACCGCGGCTGGATCCTGGAAAAGCTGGCCGGGGAGCTGGCGTCCCGGCTACCCTACGTCACCTGCGGAGGCGGCCCGGACCCCGGCGCGGCGATCCAGTACTACATGACCTATGGTTGCCGTCCTCGCCGGCTCGCGCCGGTCGAGGTCGCCTATTTCGCCCATCTGGAGCCCGACGGCCCCACCCATGACCGCTTCTTTGCGGTGGCGCGGGAGGTCGAGCACTGCGTCTGCCACGCCCGCCTATACGAATCCGTGCTGCGGCAGGCGGGGATCGAGTCCGTCACCACCATCTCCCCCGGCGTCGATCATAAGCTTTTCCGACCCAAGCTCCGCATCGGCGTGGTCGGCCGCACCTACCACACGGGCCGCAAGGGCGAGCACCTGGTCGCCTCGGTGATGGACATCCCCGAGATCGAATGGTGCTTCACCGGAGGCGGCTGGCCCGCCCCGGCGCTCGACCTGCCACCCGAGCGCATGCCCGATCTCTACCGCGCCTTGGACTACGTCCTGGTGCCGTCGCTCTATGAGGGCGGGCCGATGTGCGTGGCCGAAGCGCTCGCCTGCGGCACGCCCGTGATCGCGCCCCCGATCGGCTGGGTGCCGGATTTTCCCCATTACGCCTTCCGCGCCGGCGACGCCGCCGATCTGCGCCGCGTGCTGCTGGAGCTGGTCGAGGCGAAACGCCGGCTGCGCGCCAGCACCCTGGGCCACACATGGGATGCCTGGGCGGAGGGGCATGACCGGCTGTTCCGCGCACTCGCCGCGCCGCGCGGCCTTTCGCTGGCCGCGCCGCCGCCCCGCCCCAGGGCACCAGCCCGCGCGCGCAGCGTCGGGGTCTTCCTGCATGGGGAGGAAGACCGCGCGCAGGGCGGTCCTTCCATCCGCGCGCCGCGCCTGGTGCGCGAATTGTCGGAGGCCGGCGTGCAGGCCGAGCTGCGCCGCCACCCCGACCCGCGCCGCTTCGACGGCATCGACCTGGTGCACATATTCAACGCCTGGTCGCCTCTGTCGGCGCTGGATGCGATCCGCCGCGCGCGGCAGGCGGGGCGGGCTGTGGTGCTCTCGCCCATCTTCCTCGACCTGTCGCACTCCGCGCTGTGGGAGGAGCGGCTGGTGCAGGCCTTCGCCGCCGGCGCGCCCGGCGCCGCGATGGAACCCGCGCTCGCTGCCTTCCGCGCCGATCTCGCCACCGCCCGCGCCGCGCAGGCCAGCCCGGCCGAGGCGATGCCCGGCTTCCACGACGCGGTGCGAGAGATGGCGCATCACGCCGACCGCCTGATCCTGCTGTCGGAGCGGGAACGCGACAGGCTCGCGCGGATCGGTGCCGACACCACGCGGGCGCGGATCGTGCGGAACCCGGTGGATGCGGGTTTCTTCGGCGCGGCCGATCCGGCGCTGTTCCGTCAGCATGTCGGACTGACGGATTTCGTGCTCTGCGTCGCGCGGCTGGAGCCGCGCAAGAACCAACTGATGCTGGTCCATGCGCTGCGCGACACCGGCCTGCCGGTGGTACTGGTCGGCCAGGCGACGCATGACGGCTACGCCCAGGTGCTGGAACGCCACGCGACCGCCGATCTCCGTATCCTCGGCCGCCTGCCGGCGCAGTCACCGCTGCTCGCCTCGGCTTACGCCGCCGCGCGGGTCGTGGTGCTGCCGAGCTGGGCGGAAGGCGCGCCGCTGGCGGCGCTGGAAGCCGCGGCGGCGGGCGCGCGGCTGGTTCTGTCCGACGAATCCGGGGAAAGCGAGTATTTCGGCGACCTCGCGCGCTACTGCGATCCGGGCGACGCGGCTTCGATCCGGGCCGCCGTGCTCGCTGCCTGGGACGATCCGCGGGACGCCGCGACGCGCGCCGCGCGCAAGGCGCGGATCGCCGAGGATTTCGGCTGGCCGCGCCACCGCGCCGCGACCGAGACGGTCTATGCCGAGGCGCTGGCCGAATCCGCCACCCGCCCCCTGCCCCGTCCCCTGCCCGCACCACAGGCCGCACGGCCGCGCATCGTGATCGACGTCACGACCACTGCGCTTCGCACCGGCCGCTGGACCGGCATCGCCCGCGTCGAGGCCGCGCTCGCCGCCGCGCTGGCGGCGGAGACAGCGGCGGAGCTGCGCCTCGTTGCCTGGCATGACCAAGCGCGCGGCTTCGTGGAGCTTCCCATCGCCGCCTTGCGCGATGGCAGCCTCGGCCAGGCGCTGGCGGCCCATAACGCCGCCGCGCTGCCGCCGCTGTCGCTACCGGCGGGGGCGCATCTGCTGGTGGCAGGAAGCGCCTGGATGCAGAACCGGCGCTACGCGGAAGCGGTGGTCGCCCTCGCAAAGACCCACGCGCTGCGTCTGGTCGCGCTGATCCACGACGTCATCCCCGCCCGCTTCCCCTTCTGGTTCGAGGATGGCTACGCCCCCGTCTTCCTCCGCAACCTCGCGCTTCTGCTGGACGGCGCCGCGCATGTGCTGGCGGTGTCCGAGGCCACGCGGCGGGATCTGGAAGCCTATGCCGCCCGCACCGAAAGCCTGTTCCTGCCGCCTGTCTCGGTCATCCGCGAAGGCGACGAGATCGGGCAGCAGGCGGGATTGCCGGATACGCTGGCGCCGGACCGGCTCGCGGCGCTGCTGGGCGGGCGGCCCTTCGTGCTTTGCGTCGGCGCGATCCATGCGCGCAAGAACCACCGCCTGCTCTACGATGTGTGGCTGCGGCTGGCGGCGCGGATGGGCGATTCCTGCCCGCTTCTGGTCCTGGTCGGCGGCGTCGCCTGGAATGGGCAGGATGTGGCGCGCGCGCTGCGCGGCGATGCGCGGCTCGGCGGCCGGGTGCTGATCCTGGACGGGATCGATGATGGCGCGCTCGATTGGCTCTACCGGCATTGCCTGTTCACCGTCTATCCGTCGCTCCATGAAGGCTGGGGGCTGCCGGTCGCGGAAAGCCTGCGGCACGGGAAGCTGTGTATCGCCGCCGACACATCCTCAGTGCCGGAGATCGCGCCGGGACTGGTGGAGCTGCTCGATCCGCTCGATGTCGTGCTCTGGGCGGCGAAGATCCGCTTCTTTGCCGAAAGCCGCGCCGCGCGCGCGGCGGCGGAAGCGCGGATCGCCGCAGGCTACCGCCCGACGCCCTGGGCCGCGACGGAGCGACAGGTGCTGGACCTGCTGGGCCGGGCCCCGCCGCGCGCGGCGCATCCCTACAGCCTCGGCGCGGTCGTGCCCTTCAGCGAACCGGTGATGGCCGCGCGCATCCAGGGACCGGGCTGGCACCTGTTCGAGGATTGGGGGGCTTGGGCCGCCGCGCCCCGCGCCGAGCTGGTCTTCGCCCCGCCCCTGCCCCCCCAGGGCGCGCTGCTGCTGGTGGTGGAGGCGCGCGCCATGCCCGAAGCCGGCCGGCCCTTCGTCACCGATGTGCTGGTCAACGACCGCCCTGTCGCGCGCTGGGAATTGGCGGATGGCGACCTGCATGTGCTGCGCGCCGCCATCCCGGCCGGGCTGGTCGAGGGCGGCGCCCCCATCCGCGTGGCCTTCCTGGCGCCGGCGCTGATGCCGCTGGCCGAGGCCGGCGGCGTGCGGCAGGTGGGGATCGGCCTCGCCGCGGCCTCCCTCGCGCCGCTCGACCTGGTGCGCGATGCGGCGCGCTATGCCTCCGTCACCGGGCGCGTGGCGCAGACGGTGGAGCTGGGCCGCGCCTATGACCTGCTCGGTGCCGATGCGGGGCGGGTGTTCCTGGCCGGGCGCTGGATCGCCAATGCCGCCTGGGGGATGTTCTGTGCGGAACGCCGCCCGCGGCTGGAAATGCTGCTGCCCGGCGCAACGGCGGGCGATCTTCGCCTCGCGCTCCGCCTGCGCCCGGTCGCGACCGCTGCCGTGCCGCTCGATCTGCGCCTGCTGGCGCATGGGGAGGAGGTTGCGGCGTGGCGCTTTACCTCCGACGCGCCAGCCACCCTCTCCGTCACGATCCCCGCCGCGCTGGTCGCGCGGGCGGCGCTGCTGCCGCTGGAATTCATGGCCGGGGAGCCCCGCGCGCCGGTCGCGCTCGGCCTGGGCGTCGCGGCGGAATCGGCCGGGTTCGGGCTGATCGGCTTCACGCTGCACAGCGCCGGCGAAACCCCGCCGCGTGCGCGGCTGCGCCTGGCGGAGGACGCGCCGCTTCGCATCGCCACCGGCCAGTCCCCGGCCGAGGATGGCGCGCTGCGCGCGGCGCTCGGCACCGATTGGCATGCGCGCGAGCCGGGCGCGACCTGGACCTTCGGGCAAGAGGCGCTGCTGCCGCTCCGGCTCGATCCCCCGCCGCGCGGCGCCCTGCTGCTGAAGGCCGAGATCGAGGGGTTTCGGCCCGCCCCGGATGCGACCCTGATCGGCTTCGAGGCCCTGGCCGGCGACACCCCCCTGATCCGCCAAGCCATGCGGCCCGGTGAGGCGCGGGTGGTGGATATCCCCGTTCCCGCCGGCACGGTGGGGTCCGATGGCGCGCTGGACCTGGTGCTGCGCGTCGATGCCGTGAGCTCCCCCTTCGCGCGCGGCGAGGGGCAGGATGAAAGGCCGCTCGGCTTCCGGATCGGCGGGCTCCGGATCGCGCGGCAGGCGCGGCTGGAGGAAGGCCGCCCGGTGCGCTTCGGCCAGACGCCGGGCGCACCCCCCGCCAGCCCCGACCCCGCGGACCTGCTGGTCGGCGGCTGGTTTTCCCGAGAAGACAATGGCTGCTGGAGCCATGGCGAGGATGGCGCGCTGCTGCTGGCGCCCGGCGCCTCGCTCCGCCCCGGCTGGCGGCTGTTCCTGGCCTGCCGCACGCTGGGCGGGGAGGCTGACCGCCCGGCCCGGGTGGCGCTGCTGCTGGATGGCGAGACCCTCGGGCATTGGGATTTCACCGATCCGCATCCCGTCCTGGCCGAGGTTCCCGGCATCGCCGCCCGCATGGCCGGGGGCGGCGCGGCGACGCTCGGCCTGCGGCGGATCGGGCCCGTCAGCCCGCATGATCTCGGCCAGGGGCATGACCGACGGCGGCTTGGCGTGATGCTGTTCGCCGCCGTCGCGGTTGGGGCAGAAGACGCCGAGGCACGGGCGCGGCGGCTGCTGGAAGGGGTGGAACCCGGCCTCGGCGCGCTGCCGTCCCTGCCCATGGCTTGACCGCTGGGCCTGACCGCTGGGCCTGACCGCTGTTGCGTCACGGGGCTTGATGCCGGGCGCGGGGCGGGCGAAGCAGCGGGGACGCCGGAAAGGGTTGGACGATGCGCGTTGCGATGATCGGCTCGGGCTATGTCGGCCTTGTCTCCGGGGCGTGCTTTGCCGATTTCGGGCATGACGTCGTCTGCGTCGATGTGAACGCGCAGCGGATCGAGGAGCTGAAGCGCGGCCAGATCCCGATCTACGAACCCGGCCTGGACCGGCTGGTCGCCGACAATGCGGCCGCCGGGCGGCTGTCCTTCACCACCGACCTGGCGGCGGCGGTGCGGGGCGCGGCGGCGGTGTTCATCGCCGTCGGCACGCCATCCCGGCGCGGCGATGGCCATGCCGATCTCAGCTATGTCAGCGCCGCGGCGCGAGAGATCGCTGAGGCGCTTGGGGGCTATACGGTGGTGGTCACCAAATCCACCGTCCCGGTCGGCACCGGCGACATGGTGGAGCAGATCATCCGCGAGACCCGACCGGATGCCGAATTCTCCGTCGTCTCCAACCCCGAATTCCTGCGCGAAGGCGCGGCGATCGAGGATTTCAAGCGCCCCGACCGTGTGGTGGTCGGCGCGGATGACGACCGCGCGAAGGCGGTGATGGGGGAGCTGTATCGCCCGCTGTCGCTGAACGCCGCGCCCGTGCTCTACACCGACCGCCGCACGGCGGAGCTGACGAAATACGCCGCCAACGCCTTCCTTGCGACCAAGATCACCTTCATCAACGAGATGGCCGATCTGTGCGAACAGGTGGGCGCCGATGTGCAGCTGGTCGCGCGCGGGATAGGGATGGACAAGCGCATCGGCGCGAAATTCCTCAATGCCGGGCCGGGCTATGGCGGGTCCTGCTTCCCGAAGGACACGCTGGCGCTCATCCGCAGCGCGCAGGACCATGGCGTGTCGCTGCGCGTGGTCGAAAGCGTCGTGGCGGTGAATGACGCGCGGAAGACCGCGATGGCGCGCAAGGTGGTGAAGGCCTGCGGCGGGTCCGTGAAGGGCAAGACCATCGCGCTGCTTGGCCTGACCTTCAAGCCGAACACGGATGACATGCGCGACGCGCCATCCATCGCCATCATCGACGCGTTGCAGCGCGCGGGCGCCACCATCCGCGCGCATGATCCGGTGGGGATGGAGCAGGCGAAGGCCGTGCTGACCGGCGTCACCTATGCGACGGATGCCTATGACGCGGCGGTGGGCGCGGATGCGCTGGTGCTGGTGACGGAATGGGACGCGTATCGCGCGCTGGACCTGCCGCGGCTGAAGCAGCGCATGGCGGCGCCGGTGGTGGTGGATCTGCGAAACATCTACCGCACCGAGGAACTGGCCCGCCACGGCTTCGACCACATTCGCGTCGGCGCGAAGCCACGGCTGCGGACGGAGTCAGAGGGCGGGAGCTACTAGGAACTCCCCACAAAACCGCTTCGCGGCTTTGCGGGGACCCCGGATTTGGTGCTGCGTCTCGACGGCTGCACCGCGTTGCCGCGGCAAAGCCGCGGCGCCGCCCAGGCCTGGATTCCGTTTGGTTAGGGGCTCCAAGCGACAAAGCACCCGGAAGCGGAGCAAAGCAGCCGGAGGCGGCCGCGTCACGCCGCAGGCGTGCCTGACGGCCAACAAAAATCGGGGCGGCGGGACTCGAACCCACGACCTCCTGTACCCAAAACAGGCGCGCTACCAGGCTGCGCCACGCCCCGAGGTCGGCGGGAACCTAGGGAAGCGCGGCCCCCAGGGCAAGCTTCGGCGGCCCCGCCTCAGGGCGCCGAGCCGAACATCCGGTGCAGCACGCGGTCCCCGACCCGGATATCGAGCCGTTCCGTGATGCCGCCCTGCAATTCCAACGTCGCCCGCACCGGCCCGCCGCTGCCGATGGGCGTCAGGCTCAGCGGTACCGTGCGCTCCGCGATGCGGATGATGCGGCCATCGGCGGCGATGAACACCATGTCGAGCGGGATCAGCGTGTTCCGCATCCACATGCTGCTCTCACGCGGGCGGCCCCAGTCGAAGATCATCCCCTCATCCGCCCCGATGGCGGGGCGGAACATCAGGCCGATGGTCTGCTGGTCCGGCGTGATCGCCATCTCCACCGTGAAATCATGGCGGTGGCCCTCGCGGCCGAGGATCGTCATCGGCTCCGTCGGCAGGCGCGGCTGGGGGCGGTCCACGCCGGGCTGCGCAGCGGCGCGGCCAGCCACGCCCAGGGACGCAGCCAGGGCCGAGAGGGAGGCGAGCAGGGTCCGGCGGGTCTTCATGGGGCAGAGGATGCCACGGCGCGGGGCGGGTCCGGAAGATCGCGCAGCGTGAGGGCCGCAAGCTCCCGGATCTCGGCCCGCACGGGGGATGGAGGCGGGGCGTCATCGGCGATGGTGGTGAACCAGGCCTCCGGCGGGGCGCGGCCGGCGGCGCGCGACCAGGACAGGCCGCGCAGCACGGCCTCCGCCGCCTTCGGGATGCGCGGGGGGATGGGCAGGTGGTTCAGCGTGGCCCAGACCCCGGCCCAGCAGCGCGCGACGGACCAGGGATTGTAGCCCCCTCCCCCCAGCACGATCAGCCTCGGCGCGAGTGGCATGACGGCCGCGACCACCGCCCGATGCGCGGCATTGGTCAGCGCCAGGCGCGACAGCGGATCCTCCGCCACCGCATCCGCCCCGCATTGCAGCATGATGGCCTGCGGCCGCAGGTGGCGGATGATGGGCAGGATGGCGTGGCGCAGCAGCCAGTCCATCTCCGCGTCACGAAAATCTTCGGGCACGGGGATGTTGCGCGCATGCCCGCCGGCGCGATCTTCCGCTCGGCCGGTATGCGGCCAACGGCCGGCTTCATGCACCGAAAGCGTGAAAACGCGCGGATCGTCGTGGAAGGCGAATTCCACCCCGTCACCGTGATGCGCGTCGATGTCGAGGTAGAGGATGTTCGTCAGCCCCTGGTCCAGCCACCCCAGCAGCCCGAGCACCGGGTCGTTCAGGTAGCAGAAGCCCGCCGCGCGATCCGCCAGGCCGTGATGCGTGCCCCCGCCCGGCACATGCACCACGCCGCCTTCCGCCGTCAGCCGCGCGGCCAACATGGTCCCGCCCGCGCCGGTCGCGGGGCGCCGGAACACCTCGCGGTAGATCGGGTTGCCATGGGCGCCGATATGGTGCCGCGCGCGGACCTCCGCGCTCACGGCCTGTTCGGCCTCGGCGCGCATCAGGGCTTCGATGTAGTCTGGCGTGTGGAAGCGCGTGAGTTCCGCGGGCGTCGCCACCGGGCTGTCGCGATACTGCCCCGGCGCCACCCACCCCATCGCCCGGATCAGGTCGAGCGTGGTCGAGACGCGCGGGATCGCCAGCGGGTGCTTCGGGCCATAGGTCGAGCCCCGGTATATCTCGGAGCCAATCAGCACGGGTCGGGTCACGGGGCCGAGATGCCACGCCCGGCCGCACTTGCAACCCTGCCCCGGGCGGGGCATGGAACCGTCACACATCGGGGGGAGCCCATCGGGGGCTGAGAGGCGGGAAACCGCGACCCCACGAACCTGATCCGGGTCATGCCGGCGAAGGGAACGGTGTCCGTGCCTCGTTTGCCCGCGCCGGGTTTTCGAATCGCATTGCCGGACGGCCTCGCGTTGGGCGGGGCCGCCGTGCTGGCGCCGATGACGCTCGATGTCATGGGCGGGCGCGTGACGGCGCTGCTCGGGCCGTCGGGGTCCGGGAAATCGACGCTGCTGCGGCTGGCGGCCGGGCTGCTGGCGGCGCCCGGCGCGGTCACGGCGGAGGATGGGCTGCCGCTGGCGGGGCGGATCGCCTGGATGGCGCAGCAGGATCTGCTGGTGCCCTGGCGCGACGCGCTCGGGAATGTGCTGCTCGGCCAGCATCTGCGCGGCGAGCGGCCGGATGCGGACCGCGCGCGCGCGCTGCTTTCGGCGGTCGGGCTGTCGCCGGCGGATGGGGCCAAGATGCCCACGGCGCTCTCGGGCGGGATGCGCCAGCGCGTCGCCCTCGCCCGCACGCTGATGGAGGACCGGCCCGTCGTGCTGATGGATGAGCCCTTCAGCGCCGTGGACGCGCCGACGCGCCATCGCCTGCAGGATCTGGCCGCGCGGCTGCTGGCGGGGCGCACCGTGCTGCTGGTGACCCATGACCCGCTGGAGGCGCTGCGCCTGTCGGACCGGATCCTGGTGTTGCAGGGCCGCCCCGCCGCGCCGGCCGAGGTCGCGGTGCCCGACGGCGCCCCACCGCGCCCGGCGCGCGACGGCGCGCTGCTGGACGCGCAGGCGGCGTTGCTGGAACGCCTCGCGGAGGTGGCGTGATGGGGGTGCTTGATCGGGCACAGCCCCCCCTCACCCAACCCTCTCCCCCCGTCGGGGGGAGAGGGCTTGTCGTGCTGCGCGGGATCGTCGCTGCCGCCGGGCTTTTGGCGCTCTGGCAGAGCTTCGTCTGGATCACGGATGTGCCGCCCTTCCTGCTGCCATCCCCCTGGCGCGTCGCACAGGCGCTGGCGGCGCGGTGGGAGAGCATCGCGGGACACGCCCTGGTGACCGGGGCGGAGATGCTGGCGGGCCTCGCGCTGGGCGCGACGCTGGGCTGTGCGATGGCCCTGACGCTCTCGGCCTGGCGGGGCGGGCGGCGCTGGCTGCTGCCGCTGCTGCTGATCTCTCAGGCCGTGCCGGTCTTCGCCATCGCGCCGCTGCTGACGCTGTGGTTCGGCTTCGGCATGGCGAGCAAGGTGGTGATGGCCACCATGATCATCTTCTTCCCCGTCGCCACCGCTTTCTATGACGGGCTGCGCCGCACCGATCCCGGACTGCTCGACCTTGCCGCGACGATGGGTGCGACAAAGGGCGCGATGCTGTGGCGCATCCGCCTGCCTTCGGCGCTGCCAGCGCTGGCCTCCGGCCTGCGGGTCGCGGCGGCGGTGGCGCCGATCGGGGCGGTGGTCGGCGAATGGGTGGGGGCGAGCGCGGGGCTCGGCTACCTCATGCTGCACGCCAATGGGCGCAGCCAGGCGGATGTGATGTTCGCCGCGCTTTTCGTGCTGGCGCTGATGGCGCTGGCGCTGTGGTTCACTGTGGACCGGCTGCTGCGCCGGGCCATTCCCTGGCAACCCGACAGCCTGCTTTCGGACAAGACACCATGATCAGCCGTCGCGCGGCGCTCGCCCTGCCGCTTCTCGCCATCCCCGCCGTCGCACGCGCACAGGCCGCGCGCGACCAGGTGACGCTGCTGCTCGACTGGTTCATCAATCCGGACCACGCGCCGATCTTCGTGGCGCAGGAACGCGGCGATTTCGTCCGCGCAGGGCTCGACGTCCGCATTGTCGCACCCGCCGACCCCAATGACCCGCCGCGGCTGGTCGCGGCGCGGCGGGGCGATATCGGCGTGTTCTACCAGAAGAACCTGCATCTGGCGGTGGACCAGGGGCTGCCGCTGGTGCGCGTGGGCACGCTGGTCGCGACCCCGCTGGCCACGCTGACGGTGCTGCGCGACGGGCCGATCCGCCAGATCTCCGATCTGCGCGGCAAGCGCGTCGGCTTCTCGGTCGCGGGGTTCGAGGAAGTGGTGATGGGCGCCATGCTGGAAAGCGCGGGGCTGCGGCTGTCGGATGTGCGCCTCATCAATGTGAATTTCGCGCTGTCCTCGGCGCTGATGTCGGGCCAGGTCGATGCCATCGTCGGCGGCTACCGCAATTTCGAACTGCATCAGCTGGATATCGAGGGCCGCCCCGGCCGCGCCTTCTACCCCGAACAGCATGGGCTGCCGCCCTATGACGAGCTGATCTACATCGCCCATCGCGATCGCGCCCGCGACCCCATTCTGCGCCGCTTCATCGACGCGACGGAAGCCGCGACCCACTTCCTGGTCAACAACGCCGAGGAAAGCTGGCGCATGTTCATCGCCGGGCCCCGGCGGGAATTGGACAATGAGCTGAACCGCCGCGCCTGGGCCAGCACCATCAACCGCTTCAGCCTGTCGCCCGGCGCGCTGGACCGCAACCGCTACGACCGCATGGCGCGCTTCCTGGCCGAACGCCGACTGATCCGCAGCGTCCCCGCACTCGACAGCTATGCGGTGGAACTGCCGCCGGCCGCGCGATGACCGCGCCGCGCTTCCTGGTGGATGCCGATGCCTGCCCGGTGCGGGACGAGGTGCTGCGCGTCGCCGGCCGCCTGGGGTTCGAGACGATCTTCGTCTCCAATGGTTCGCGCCCCATCCGCCCGCCCGGCGGCAACACGCGGATCGTCATCGTCACCGAAGGCGCCGACAAGGCGGATGACTGGATCGCGGAGGAAGCGCGGCCCACCGATATCTGCATGACCAACGACATCCCGCTGGCCGCGCGCTGCATCGCCAAGGGCGCCTTCTGCATCTCCTTCAAGGGCCATCCCTGGACGGAGAACAACATCGGCTCCGCGCTCGCCGGGCGAGAGGTCGCGCGGCACCTGCGGGAGATGGGGATGGGCGGCGGGCCGCCGCCGATGGCCCAGGCCGACAAATCCCGCTTCCTCAACGCGCTCGACGCCATGGCCACCGCCGCGCTAAGGCGGGCGCAAGGCGGTTGAGACACGGGAAAGGCTTCGCATGATCACGATCCATGGCGTCCTGCGCTCTCGCGCCTCGCGCAACATATGGCTGGCGCATGAATTGGGGCTGATTTTCCGGCATGAACCGGTGGTCCAAGCCTATCGGCTGACCGATCCCTCAGCCCCCGATGCGCCGCCCAACACGCGGTCGCCCGCCTTCCTGCGGCTGAACCCCAATGGCCGCATCCCCGTGATGGAGGATGACGGGCTGGTGCTGAACGAATCCCTCGCCATCAACCTGTACATGGCAAAGAAGCATGGCGGCCCGCTGGCCCCCGCCACCCTGGCGGAGGACGGGCAGATGACCGCCTGGGCGCTCTGGGCGATGACGGAGGCGGAGCCGCACACGATCGACGTGCTCTACCACCGCTTCGCCAAGCCGCCGGAGGAACGGGATGCGGCCAAGGCGGATGCGGCGGTGGCGGCGCTGCGCGCACCCTTCGCCGTGCTGGATGCCGCGCTGGCGGAAAGCGGCTTCCTGGTCGGCGGCCGCTTCACGGTCGCGGACCTCAACACGGCGGAGGTGATCCGCTACGCCCAGCCCGCGCAGGAATTGTTCGCCGCCGCGCCGCGCGTGCAGGCCTGGATCGAGGCCTGCCAGGCCCGCCCGGCCTTCCGGCGCATGATGGAGGCCCGCGCGGCGGAGCCCGCGTAAGGTCCTACCTCGCGGCGGAGCCCGCGTAACATGCTAGCTCGCGGCGGAACCCGCCTGACGTCGCGGTAACGAAGCGGCGCGGCCGGCATGGGCGACCCCCTCTTGCACTTTGCGCGGCCGCTCCTCTCTATTGGGTGATGCCTGGGATCCCGTCACCGGAATAAGGACACCATGTCGATGCGTCTTCTTCTGCCCGCCCTTGCCGTTATGGGCCTTGCTCTCGCCCCCGCCGCACAGGCGCAGAACGCCGAAGCGGGGCGGACGGTCTACAACCAGTGCCGCGCCTGCCACACCATCGATGCCGGCGGGCGCAACGGCGTCGGGCCGAACCTGCATGCCGTCGTCGGCCGCCGCGCCGGCGCCGTCGAGGGCTTCCGCTACTCAGCACCCATGCGCACAGCCGCCGAGGGCGGCCTGACCTGGACGCCGGAGAATCTGGATCGCTACCTGACGAATCCGAAGGACCTGGTGCCGGGCGGCTCGATGGCCTTCGCCGGTCTGCGGAACGAGCAGCAGCGGAAGGACCTGATCGCCTGGATGGCCACCCAGCGCTGATACGGTTTGGCGCCCTCAGACGCCGGGCGCCTGGCAGCAGCGCCGCCAGCCGGACCGCTTGGCTTTCGCCGCACATGCGGCGACGGCCATTCGGCCGCTCGACCGGCTACGCCGGTCGCATAAATCCACGAGTCTTCGGTCGTATCAATTCGCGAAAAGCGGCGCGCGGAGGTCCAACACCTCCGCGACCGCATCTTCGAAGGCGGCCAGCTCCGCCTCCCCGACCGCAAGGGACAGCGCGATCATCCCGCGCCGCGCGATGTAGAAGCCGCGCTCCAGCAGGTCGAGGAACAGCAGCTCCTTCACCCCCTGGTCGCCCGCCGCAGCTTCGGCGGCGTTGCGCGGCGGGGCGCCGGCGACGTGGAAGCACAGCATGCTGCCGCGCCCTGTCCAGTGCAGCGGCAAGGCACGCTGCGCCGCGATCCCGTTCAGTGACCGCCGCAGCGCATCGCCGCGCTCATTCAGCGCCCGCGCGACGGCGGGGGTATAGACCTCATCCAAAGCGGCGATGCCGGCCGACATGGTCAGCACATTGTTGTTGAAGGTGCCCGCATGCGGCACCGCGTTCCCCCGCCGGGGGTCGAAGACCTCCATCAGCGCCGCGCGGCCGCCAAAGGCGCCGAAGCTCATCCCCCCGCCGACATATTTGCCGAGGGTGGTGAGGTCCGGGATCACCCCCGTCGCCTCCTGCAGCCCGCCGGGGGCGAGGCGGCTTGTCATCACCTCGTCGAAGATCAGCAGTGCGCCGGTTTCCTCGGCCAGCGCGCGCAGCCCTTGGAGGAATCCAGAGGTCGCGGGGATGCAGCCGCCGCCGCCCAGCATCGGCTCCAGGATGATGGCCGCGAGGTCGCCCGCATGCGCCCGCGCCAGGGCACGCGCGGCATCGATGTCGTTATACGGCGCGGCGATGGTCCGGTGCGGGACGTTGACCGGCGCGGCGGCGGCGGAAAAGCCGAACAGGCTGCCATGATAGCCGCCCTCGAAGCCGAGGATGGTGCGCCGCCCCGTCGCGATGGTCGCGGTCGCGATCGCCATCAGGTTGGCTTCCGTGCCCGAATTGGTGAAGCGCACCTGTTCGATGGACGGGAAGCGGTCGCAGACCAGCCGGGCGAAGCGGGCTTCGAAGGCGTTATGCGCGGTCAGGTTCACCCCGCCATCCAGCGCCCGCAGCACCGCCGCGCGGATCGCGGGATGGGAATGGCCGAACAGCCCGGCGGTGTATTCGCCGGCGAGGTTGACGTAAGCAAGCCCGTCCGCGTCCTCGATCCGGCAGCTCTCCCCGCGCAGCGCGGTGAAGGGGAAGGGCGAGAGGTACAGCACGCTGCGCGTATTGCCCCCCGGCATCACCTCCGCCGCCTCGAGATGCCGCGCGAGGCTCAGCGGGCGGCGGCGCGCATAGCCCTGCCGGGCTTCGTCGAGCGCATCGGCAAGCGTCGCATTGCGTCCATGCATCGCGCGGACCTTCCCCAGGGCGCGTTGCGCCTCATCATTTGGCGTAGAATACCGCCAACCGGCCCGCCTGGAAGAGCGCGATGGCGGTGGCTGGCTCCACCTGTGGCCCCGGCTCCGGTAGTCTGGGCGCATCTTTGGTCCAGCACAGAGTCTCCGGAACCTGCCGATGCCGAATCTCGCCGTCCTCCCCAGCCTGACACCCCGCCCCTTCAGCATGGGAGGCCAGGCATGAGCGGCCCGCTGGAAGGCCTCCGAATCGTCGAGGTCTCGGCCTTCGTCGCCGCGCCCATCGGCGGCATGACGCTGGCGCAGCTGGGCGCGGAGGTGATCCGCATCGACCCGCTGGGCGGCAATATCGATGTCGGCCGCTGGCCGCTCGCCCCCTCCGGCACCAGCCTCTACTGGACCGGGCTGAACAAGGGGAAGCGCAGCATCTGCCTCGGCCTCAACACGCCGGAGGGGCGGGAGATCGCGACTGGCCTGATCGCGGAGGCCGGGATCCTGCTGACCAACCTGCCCGCCGCGGAGGGCTGGATGTCCTATGCCACGCTGTCGGCGCGGCGGCCGGACCTGATCATGCTGCGCCTGACCGGCACGCATGATGGCGGCAACGCCATCGACTACACCGTCAACGCCGCCGTCGGCTTCCCCACCGCGACCGGGGAGGATGAGCGGCCGGTGAACCATGTCCTGCCCGCCTGGGATGTCGCAGCGGGGCTCTATCTCTCGACCGGGCTTCTCGCCGCCGAGCGCCGCCGCAGCCGCACCGGCCAGGGCGGGGAAGTGACGCTGGCGCTGTCGGATGTCGCCTACGCCACGGTCGCAACCCTTGGCTATGTCGCGGATGTGCAGGTGAACGGGTCGGTGCGCCCGCCGCTCGGCAACTGGCTCTATGGCGCCTTCGGGCGCGACTTCGGCACGAAGGATGGGCGGCGGGTGATGCTGGCTGCCATCTCCAACCGGCAATGGCGCGCGATCGGCAAGGCGACGCGGCTGGCGGAGAAGCTGGCGCTGATCGGCCAGGCGATGGATGTGGATTTGGACGACGAAGGCGGCCGCTACGCCGCGCGGGAAGCGATCGGGGCCGTGCTCGCGCCCTGGTTCGCCGCGCGCACGCTGGATGAGGTGCGGCAGGCGCTGGACGGGTCGGGCGTGCTTTGGGGCCCCTACCAGGATTTCGGCCAGATGGTGCGGGACGATCCGCGCTGCTCCCCGGCCAATCCGATGTTCCACGAGATCGAGCAGGACGGTGTGGGGCGGCTGCTCGTGCCGTCCTCTCCCCTCCAGCCGGCCGCGCCGCCACGCCCTGCCCCGCGCCTGGGTGCCGACACCGATGCGGTGCTTGCGCAGGTGCTGGGGTTGTCGCCCGCCCGGATCGCGGCATATCGCGAGGCGGGCGCCTTGGCGCGCCCAGGGGAATGATGGTTCGGAATGACGAGTTCGGCATGAGCGATGTGACGAAGGACTGCCGCGGGGTATTGGCCGCGGCGGAAACACTGCTCGCGGGCGGCCGCGCCGCCGTGCTGCGGCAGGTGGCGCCGGGCGGGCGGCTGGATGCGGGCGCGCTGGAAGCGGCGCAGATGGCGGCGCATGGCCTGGCATGGGCGGCGACCTATGTCGAAGCGCTGCGCCAGGCGCTGCGCTGGGCGGAGCGGCTGGAGGCCGCCGGGCGCTTCGGCGCGACGGAACGCGCGATCCTCGGCCTCGGCTTCGCGGAATACGGCGCGCAGCTCGCGGGCGGCATTCCGATGAGCCAAATGGAGATCGCGCGCCCCGCCGATTGGGGCGTGGCGCCGGAAGCGGAGGCCGCGTTGCGCGCGGCGCTGGCGCCGCTCTCGGCCCCCGCCGCCCTGGAAGCCGCCCGCTCGACGGTCGTGGCATCGCTCGCGGTTGGCGAATTCGGCGCCATCGGCCTCGACGATCCGGAGATGGAGATGCTGCGCGAGACCTTCGCGCGCTTCACCGCCGCCGAGGTGACGCCGCATGCCCAAGGCTGGCACGACGAGAATGCGCTGATCCCGCTTGAGCTGATCGAGAAGCTGGCCGAGCTCGGCACCTTCGGCGTGACGATTCCGGAGGCCGATGGCGGCCTCGGCCTCGGCAAGGTCGCCATGTGCCTGGCCAGTGAGATGCTGTCGGAAGGCTATGTCGGCGTCGGCAGCCTCGGCACGCGCAGCGAGATCGCAGGGGAGCTGATCGCGCTGAACGGGACCGACGCTCAGAAGGCGCGCTTCCTCTCCGGCATCGCAGCCGGCACGATCCTGCCCACCGCCGTCTTCACCGAACCGAACACGGGCAGCGACCTGGCGAACCTCCGCACCCGCGCGGTGCGGGAGGGGGATGTGTTCAAGGTCTACGGCGCGAAGACCTGGATCACCCATGGCTCGCGCAGCGACATCATGACGCTGCTGGTCCGCACCGATCCGGACGCGCCGGGCCATAAGGGCCTGTCCATGCTGATCGCGGAAAAGCCGCGCGGCACGGATGACAACCCCTTCCCCGCGCCGGGCATGTCGGGTTCCGAGATCCATGTGCTGGGCTATCGCGGCATGCGGGAATACGAGATCGCCTTCGAAGGCTTCGAGGTGCCGGTGGCGAATCTGCTCGGCGGCGTCGAGGGCCAGGGCTTCCGGCAGTTGATGGAAACCTTCGAAAGCGCGCGCATCCAGACCGCCGCGCGGGCGCTGGGCGTCGCGCAGAACGCGCTGACGCTGGCGCTGGACTACGCCAAGACGCGCATCCAGTTCGGCAAGGCGATCATCGCCTTCCCCCGCGTCGCGACGAAGCTGGCGATGATGGCGGTGGAGACGATGTTCGCCCGCCAGCTGACCTATTTCGCGGCGCGGGAGAAGGATGCGGGCCGGCGCTGCGACGTGGAGGCGGGGATGGCGAAGCTGCTGGCCGCGCGCGTTGCCTTCGCAAATGCGGATGCGGGGCTGCAGGTGCATGGCGGCAACGGCTATGCGCTGGAATACCCGATCAGCCGCGTGCTGTGCGACGCCCGGGTACTCTCGATCTTCGAGGGCGCGGCGGAAATCCAGGCCCACATCATCGCCCGCGGGATGCTGGGGCGCGTGAACTAACGCTTGCGCGGGCGCCGGAAGGCGCGCAAGGCCTGACGGCGCGTCCTCCTCCCCCCGGGAGGGGGGGCGCCGCCGACCGCCCCCTGCTCTGAAAGCCGCCCGCGTTGCCCTTCCCCACCCTGCCTGCCCCGATCGCCTCGGCCCTTGCGGCCAAGGGCTATGCCGAGCCGACCCCCGTCCAGGACGCCGTGCTGGCGGCGGAGACGGCCGGGCGCGACCTGCTGGTCTCGGCGCAGACCGGCTCGGGCAAGACGGTCGCCTTCGGGCTGGCCGTGGTGCCCGACCTGCTGGGGGATGCCGCGCGGCTCGGCCCGCCGCGCACGCCGCTCGCCCTCGTCATCGCGCCGACGCGCGAACTCGCGCTTCAGGTCCAGTCCGAACTCGCCTGGCTCTATGCCGGGGCGGGGGCGCGGGTGGTGGCCTGTGTCGGCGGCACCGACATGCGCGCGGAACGCCGCGCGCTCGACATGGGTGCGCATATCGTGGTCGGCACGCCGGGGCGGCTGCGCGACCATATCGAGCGCGGCAGCCTGGTGCTCTCGGCGCTCGCCGTCGCCGTGCTCGACGAGGCGGATGAGATGCTGGACATGGGCTTCCGCGACGAGCTGGAAGCCATCCTGGACGTCACGCCGGACGCCCGTCGCACGCTTCTGTTCTCCGCCACCATCCCGCCGGAGATCGCCGCACTCGCCAAGCGCTACCAGCGCGACGCGCTCCGCATCGCCGCGACCGGCGAAGGCGGCGTGCATCGCGACATCGCGTATCACGCCGTGCTGACCGCGCCGCGAGAGGTGGAGCACGCGCTGGTCAATGTGCTGCGCTGGCACGATGAACGCGCGATCGTCTTCTGCGCCACCCGCGCCGCCGTCACGCGCCTGCACGGCAACCTGACGGAGCGCGGCTTCAGCGCCGTGGCGCTATCCGGCGAATTGACGCAGGCCGAGCGGAACCGCGCGCTGCAGGCGCTGCGCGACCGCCGCGCGCAGATCTGCGTCGCGACCGATGTCGCCGCGCGCGGCATCGACCTGCCCGATCTCGGGCTGGTCGTGCATGCCGAATTGCCGCGTGACCGGGATGTGCTGCTGCACCGTTCGGGCCGCACCGGGCGGGCGGGGCGGAAGGGCATCGCCGTGCTGCTGGTACCCGCGACGCGCCGGCGCCTCGCGGAACGGCTGATGGCCACCGCGCGCATCAAGGCCGAATGGGCGCCCCCCCCCTCCGCGGACGCGATCCGCACCCGCGACGGCGAACGCCTGGTGGCCGAGGCCGCGACCGCCGCCGAGACGGCCGGGGCGGAGCCGGAAGCGCTCGCGCTCGGCAAGGCGCTGCTGGAGAAGCACGGCGCGGAGGCGGTGGCCGCCGCGCTGGTCCGCGCGCTCGGCGCCAAGCTGCCGGCACCGGAAGAACTGGAACCGCCGGAGACTGGCCCCCGCGTGCCGCGTGAGCGCATCGCGCCGCAAGGCGGTGCAGGTGGCGAAGGCGTGTGGTTCCGCCTCAGCGTCGGGCGCAACCGCAACGCCGATCCCCGCTGGCTGCTGCCCTTCCTCTGCCGGCGCGGCCATGTGACGCGGCAGGAAATCGGCCGGATCGACGTGATGGAGCGGGAGACGCGGGTCGAGATCGCGCCCTGGGCCGCCGCGCGCTTCGCCGATGCGGCAAGCCGGCCGGATGCGGATGACGAGGATATCGCTGTCGCGCCGCTGCGCGCCGATGCCGGGCCGCCGCGCATGCATGCGCCGAGACCTCATGCGCCGCGCCCGGCGGGGCCGCGCCCTATCCGGACCCGAACCCCGCACGGTCGGCCACGCTGAAGGTCTTTCGGCCCGAGGCCATCGCGGCCTCGTGGTGGCGATAGATCCACCACACGGCCTCCGCCACATCGGTGCCGAGCGGTGTCGTCGCATCGCCGAACATCACGCGGTCGATGCCAAGCGCCAGCGCCTGGCGGCTGAGATCGAGCCGCAGCGCATCGTCGCGGATCACGCGCAGCGCGGCGGCGACATAGGCGTCCTCGTCCAGTGCGATCAGCCATTCGGGCATGCCGAGCCGACGCAGCAGCATCGAATCGGTGCGCGCATGCGGCTCATCGCCCTCCAGCGCCACCACCGGCAGGCCCTGGCGCAGGCTGTCGATCACGCTGTGCAGGCCGCCGAAGGGAAAGGGGCTAAGGTTCAGGTCGCATTGGTTCAGCCGCGCCAGGTAGTCGCCATAGCCGAGCACCGGATAGACCGCCGCCCCCGGCAGGCTGGCCGCCAGCGCGCGCCGCGTCGCGGCCAGTTCCAGCCCGCCGACATTGGGAAAGATGTGGAACTGCACCGGCCGCCCGGCTTCCCGGGCGATGCGGCGTAGGATGGCGATGAAGCGCGGATTGAGCTTCAGCAGGTTCGACGGCAGCGCGACGCGCAGCGGATTGGGCCTGTCGCGCAGCTGTGGCGCGACGGGGCGGTAATGCGGTGACGCCTCGAAGCGCAGGGAAGCATCGGGCAGCAGCACCACCCGTTCCCCGAACAGCGACGGATCGCCGACATAGCCTTCCTCGGTCAGGTAGTAGTCGATCGTGTCGCAGAAGGTGGAGGCCGAGTGCCCAAGTGCGGTCAGCTGGATCGGCGCCAGGCGCAGATTGGCCAGCGGCGGCCCCCAATGCCGCATCCCGACCGACGGCCAGAAGATGATGTCGGGGGCAAGCGCCGTGATCCGTGTCGCCACATCCTTCAGGTAGTCCGGGGATGATCCACGCTTGAAGGTGATCGTTTCCTCGAATAGCGCGCGGGCTTGGGAATCGGCCTGATGCTCCTCGGTCAGCAGCACCAGGCGGAAGCGGGTGGCGAGCTGGCGCAGGTATTGGCCGAAATAGCGGTACTGCACGTGGTTAGCGTGCATGATCTCGGCCGCGAACAGGATGGTCGGGCGCGCCACAAGGCGCCGTTCGGCGGGCAGCGCGGCGTCGCGCAGCCCGTGCCGCAGCACCCAATCCCGCAGCACGTGGTTCAGCACGCGCTTGATGGCGTGCTTGTCCCGCGCTTCGGCATAGGAACAGAGCATCCAGGCATTGCCGAGCACCACCAAATGATCGACCGATCCCGGCAGCGCCGCCGCCGGCAGGCGTTCGGCCAGCGCCAGCAAGCGATGGCGCCGCGCATCACCCGCCTCCGTCGCGATGGGCTTTGCGCAGAGCAGGTTCAGCACCGCGAGCAGCACGAGGCCCGGCGGCCCCGCGAACAGCGCCTCCACATCGATCGGCAGGCGGCTGTCGATGGGTAGCAGCAGCGCCGCCTTGCGGAAGGCCGCCGGATCGCGCTTCGCCAGCGCGGCGAGGCTTTCCGTATCGGTGGCACCGAGCAGGCGCAGGATATGGTCGGCGCTGCCGAAGCCGCTCAGCGCATGAAGGTTGTCCACCGCGCGGCCGAGCACGGCGAGCTGCGCCAGCGCCCCGTCATCCGGCACGATGGCGGGATCGGCCAGGATCGTCGCGCTGGCCGCCGCGATGCGGGTGGCCAGCACCTCCTCTGGCGCTGGTGGCTCGCCGGGGGCGAGTTTCTGCAGATCGGTCCCGGTCGCCAGGGCGCGGTAGATCCGCAGCAACGTGGCCAGCGCTTCGGGCCGCCGGGCCAGCGCGTGGTGCTCGAGGGTGGCGATACTATCCATTCGCCCTTCATCCCATTGCTACAGGGCAACGGAAAGAGGGGTTGCGGCCGTGCAGGCGCGGGCGATCAGGCCCGCCCGCGCAGCCCGGCCCAGATCACCGCGGCCCGGTCGCCGAAGCCGCGTGGCGCCGCGACCGGGCGGCCCGCCGCCAGCCGCTTCAGGTCGCGCGCCGCCAGCACCGCCGGCAGCGCCGCCGCGATGGCGCCGGGCGGGATGTCGCGCCGCGCGCCATCCAGCGCCGCGAGGCCTTCCGCCGCCATCTCCGCCACCAGCGCGCGGAGCGCCGGCGCCGCCGGTTCGGCGACCACCGCTTCCGCGACCAGCCCCACCGCCTGCAGCCTGTCGCGCGGCAGCAGGCAGCGCCCCTGCGCCGCATGGGCCGCCACGCTCCGCAACACGCCCGCCAGCCCGTAAGCCGCGCCGAGTGCGCGCAGCACCTCGGCCCCTTCGGCATCGGCGCCCAGCGCGCGCCCCGCCGCAGCGGACCAGCCGCCCGCCGTGCCGCGCAGACAGGCGACGAAGGCGGCCTCCGTCGCGAGGCCGTCCTCCTCCGCCTCCGCCTCTCGCGCATCGGCCATGGCCATAAGGTGGGCAGGGTCGAGCAAGCCGGCCTGGATCGCGGCAGCGAGGGGAGCTGCGACCTCATGCCGGCGGGCGGGCTTGCCGGCGGCCGCTTCCTCCACCGCCTCGCGCCACCATTGCAGGCGGATCAGCGCGGCGACCGGATTCGTCGTGGCTTCGCGCGCGCGGGCCAGTTCGTGGTTGAAGGCGATCAGCGCGAAGATTGCCCCGCGCCGCGCGGCCGGCGCGAACAGCGCGCAGAGGAATCGATCCGGGTCATGGGCGCGTGCGAAGTCGGCAAGGTCCGTGACTGGGTTCGCGGCTGGGGGCGGGGCGTCTTCCATCGCGCCCGCTGATGACGCCCCTGCGCGGGCTGCGCAAGCGCGGTTGACGCCCCAGGGCACCACGCCTAGGTCAGACGGCATCGGCCCCCGGCGCGCGGCGCATGGGGATGCCCTGCGCCATCGGGAGAGACCCATGCCCTTCAGCCTGCCCGCCCTGCCCTATTCGACCTCCGCCCTCGCGGCCCAGGGCATGTGCCAGGAGACGCTCGAGCTCCATCACGGCAAGCACCACAACGCCTATGTCACCGCGCTGAACGGCCTGATCGAGGCCAAGGGCCTGGCCGGCAAGTCGCTGGAGCAGATCGTGGCCGAAGCCGGCAAGGCGGGCGCGGATGGGCTGCCGGTGCTGAACCAGGCGGGCCAGCACTGGAACCACCTGCTGTTCTGGCAGGTGATGTCGCCCAAGGGCGGCGGGGACAAGCTGCCGGGCGCGCTGGAAGCCAAGATCAACGCCGATTTCGGCGGCCTCGCCCAGTTCAAGGAAGCCTTCAAGCAGGCCGGCGTGACGCAGTTCGGCTCTGGCTGGTGCTGGCTGATCGTGAAGGCGGACGGCAAGCTGGCCGTGACCAAGACCCCGAACGGCGCGAACCCGGTCTCGACCGGCGAAGGCACGCCGATCCTCGGCTGCGACGTGTGGGAGCACGCCTACTACCTGGATTTCCGCAACGTCCGCCCGAACTACCTGCAGAACTTCCTGGACAAGCTGGTGGATTGGGAGGTCGTGGCCTCCCTGCTCGCCAAGGGCGGCCTGGCCAGCGGCCAGAGCGCCTGAGGGTATGGGCCGGGGGGGGCGCTGCCCCTCCCGGACCGCGCGGCAGTGCCGCGCGCCTGCCAAGGGGCGGTGGCCCCTTCGAACCCATTTGTTTTCGACACCGAACGGGGTGGGGGCCATGGCCCCCACCCCGTTCGGCGTTCAACTGATCGAGGTCCAGGAGGCGAGGCCCCTGGCGGGTGGGGCACGGGGAGCATGAACTCGCTTGTTTCGAACTTCAGTGACCGATGTCCCTGCCGCTCACAGATCAGGGACCGCTTGGCCGAGACGGGTTCAAATCAGGGGCGCGCAACCGACGTTGCCACCACATCGCCGTCCTGATCTGAGGCGCGCGGCGACAAGATCGGCTTGGTGCAATCCGCCGCAGACACACCAAGCCATGCAGGGCTTCGAGCCTTCATGGCCAGGAACAGCCCTTGGCGCCGTTCCCGCAAGCAGTCCCCATTGCCTGGCGGACAATCCAACCAGGCGAAGCTGCGCAATCATTGCTGAGACCGGCGCCCGGCCGCCGAAAGTTCGTGGGACCAGACCACGCGCGGGGATGCACCCCCAATGGCCGCAGCGGCGCACGACATCGTCTTCAATGTCGTACGAAATGATCGAATCCGACCATTTGGGCGACAAACTGCGACTGATGACAACGTAAAGCATATGGATCCATTGCCTTACTGCGCCTATGAGTAACATAAGTCGTATCGCCGTGCCGGCCGGGCCGAGCGGCCCGGACGACAGCGGAGCCGACGTTTTGCGGATAGCTCTTTGCCTGAAGCGCGACTTGTATGGGGCGATCGCCGCGCGTGCCTTCCTGCAGGCTTTGGGTATGCCGGCGACCCAGATCGCCATTTTCTGCAGCGTGAAGACGCGGCCTGCCGAAGAGACGAACCCTTGGCTCGGGCTCTTCAAAATTCTCGAGCGCGACCTGCCATTCGAGGTTCTCTCCCCGCGCGAAGCCATGGCCGGCCAGACCGATGACCCACTTGCCCAACCTTGGAAAGCGCTCGACAGCCTGCGGGCGGATGGCGGGGGCGCGCAACTGCTCGGCTGGCGGCCCGACCTCATCGTTTCCATGCGCTTCAGCCTGATCTTTCCGCGCCGCATCATCGAGGCTGTTCCGGGTGGGATCCTGAACGTCCATCCTGGCCCGCTGCCAGCCTACCGTGGGCTCTATGCGCCGTTCTGGCAGGCCCTCGCGCGTGAGCCGGAGTTGGTGAGCACTGTGCACCGCGTGGATGCGGGGATCGACACGGGCCCGGTCGTCGCCGAGCACCGCGTCCCGCGCCAAGAACGGCGGTCGTTGATGTGGCATATCGGCGCACTCTACCGCGGCGGTGCGCGGCTTGCGGCCCAATCCGCAGCCCAGATGATGCGCGGCGAGCCGATCGTCACTCGCCCGCAGCCGCAGGAAGGGCGCTACTGGTCCCTGCCGTCGGATCGCGAACTCGCATCCTTTCCGGAGGGCGGCATGCGCCTGTTCTGTCCGGACGACTATAGCGCGCTGCTGTCCGAGGCGCTCGGCCCCATCCCCGACCGCGCGACGCAGGCTGTCTGATGTCGAGGGCTTCCTTCGCTTCCCGGCTTGCCATCACCCTCGCCGCCCTGCTGGTGATGGCCTGCGCAGTGGCGACCAGCCTGAACTACTTCAAATTCGAAAAGATCATCGTCGCGCAGCAGGCCCGTGTCCTGATGGTCACGGCGCACGACATGGCTGACACCCTCGAGCGCAGCATCAACCTCGGCATGCGCCTTATCGGTGTGCCCGGCGCCCAGGGCCTTCTGGACGCAAGCTGGGCATCGGACCGCACGATCCGCCGTATCAGCGTGGTGGACACGGGGGGCGTGGTCCTGTTCGACACCGACCGCTCGGCCATCGGCCAGTCACAGCCAGCGATGCTGCGGCACGGCGATGCGGGCCGGAGCGGCCAGACCATGGCCAGTGGCCTGCTGTGGATCGCCGCCCCGATCGTCAACGGCTTCCAGCAGACCGAGGGCACCTTGCTGCTGGCCTATGACCCCGCTGCCGCGCAGGCGCGTCTCAACGCCATTGCACTCGAGATCATTAGGCCAACGGTGCTGGTCCTGGCGATTGGCATCCCGCTGGCCATCCTGCTGTGCTTCGTGCTGACGCGTGCCACCCGCAGCGGGTTCGCAGCCGTCGAGCGGGCCATGCTGGGGCTAGAGGCGACCGGGCCCGAACCCGCCGCCGCGGTGAGCGTCCGAGGCGCGGTAGCGAGGGCCGAGCAGGCGCTCGAGACGGCCGAACACAACATCGAAGCAGCAGCGGCGCTGCGCGACGAAGCGCGGGCGGCATGAGCGCGCCTTCCCCAGGGCCCGAGAGACCCGCGACGCTGACACGACGCCTGATCGCGGCGGCACTGCTGCTACTGGCCGTCAGCATCGGCGTGACATCCCACGCCGCGCTGGAGGCTTTCGAACGCCAGGTCAAGCCGGAGATCGGGCGCGAGGCGGCCGCGATCGGGCGGAGCGTAGCCGCCCCGATCGAGCGGGCCTTGTCGCTCGGCGTACCCTTCGCCGAACTCGGAGGCGTCGCCGAGTATTTCGCGGAACTGCTCGAGCGCCGCCAGGGCATCGCCTATCTCGTCATGACAGGCACCGAGGGAACGATGCTGCATGGCGTCGGGCCGGGTGCGGCGCGCTTCGCGCCACCGGCCGAGGCGCCGCTCCTCGGTGCCGAGGCCGCCGTGCGCGCCACGCCGGCCGCCTACGACACGGCCCTGTCGCTGCGCGACGGCGCTGGGCAGATCGTCGGCTGGCTGCATGTGGGCATGAGCCGCGATCCGGTCGATGTCGTGGTGCAGGATGCACGCTGGGACGTGGCGATCGTG
>JBIIRI010000263.1:0-2647 GCA_044341625.1 Roseomonas sp. | reverse complement strand
CGAAGGCGCGCCGACCTATCCCGAGATGACCGTATCGGGCTTCCTCGGCTTCTGCGGCCGGGCGCGCGGCTTCCGCGGCTCGGCGCTGGCCGACCGCGTGGCGCATGCGATGGGGCTCACGCAGCTTGAAGGCGTGCGGCTGCAGCCGGTCGAGACACTCTCGAAAGGCTTCAAGCGCCGCGTGGGCCTGGCCGCCGCGCTGCTGCACGACCCGCCGGTGCTGGTGCTGGACGAGCCGACGGACGGGCTCGACCCCAACCAGAAGCATGAGGTGCGGAACCTGATCCGCGCCATGGCCCCCGAAAAGGCCATCGTTATCTCGACCCATATCCTGGAGGAGGTTTCGGCCGTCTGCACCCGCGCCGTGGTGATCGCACGCGGCCGCGTGGTGGCGGATGCGACGCCGGCCGAGTTGGCCGCGCGCGGCCCGAGCATGGATGCCGTCTTCCGCGACCTGACCCTGACGCGGGAGGTTGCGTGATGGGCGGCGTGCTAACGGTCTTCCGGCGCGAACTGGCGGCGTATTTCGCAACCCCCGTCGCCTATGTCTTCATCGTTATCTTCCTGGTGCTCGCCGGGGCGCTGACCTTCAGCCTGGGCAATTTCTTCGCTCGCGGGCAGGCGGATCTGCAGCCCTTCTTCAGCTTCGTGCCCTGGCTGTTCCTGTTCCTGGTGCCCGCGCTGACCATGCGGCTCTGGGCCGAGGAACGGCGGCTCGGCACCATCGAATTGCTGCTGACGCTGCCGATCGCGCAATGGCAGGCGGTGGTGGGCAAGTTCCTCGCCGCCTGGGCCTTCTGCGTGATCGCGCTAGCGCTGACCTTCCCGCTGATCGTCACGGTCAATGTGCTGGGCGATCCGGATAATGGGGTGATCGCCACGGGATATCTGGGCTGCGCGATGGTCGCGGGCGCGTTCCTGGCGGTCGGGTCGGCGATCTCGGCGCTGACGAAGAACCAGGTCATCGCCTTCGTGCTGGCCGTCGCGGCCTGCTTCTTCCTGACGGCGGCGGGCAGCCCGGTGGTGACGGAGTTCCTGTCCAAGAACATCCCTGTGCTCGCCGATATCGCGCGCGGCATCAGCGTGACGGATCGGCTGGCGGGTTTCTCGCGCGGGGTGATCGCGGCGCGCGACATGGTGTTCTTCGCGTCCTTCATCGCCTTCTTCCTGTTCGCGAACACCATCGCGGTGGACCAGCGGAAGGCGGATTGATCCCATGACCACCTCCCCTTCCCCGATCCAGCGCGGCAAGCGCGGCCTGTCCGCCGGCGTCGCGCTGCTGCTGGCCGCGATCCTCGCCATCGGCGCCAATCTGCTGGCCGACAGGGTGCTGCGCAGCGCGCGGATCGATCTGACGCAGAACAGCCTCTACACGCTGTCGGATGGCACCAAGCAGGTCCTGCAAGGCTTGCAGGACCCGGTCACGCTGCGGTTGTTCTATTCGCGCCGCCTGGGTGCCTCGATCCCCGCCTATGGCGCCTATGCCGACCGCGTGCGGGCGATGCTCGACGAATATGTCGCCGCCAGCCGTGGCCGCCTGCGGCTTGAGATCCTCGACCCCGAACCCTTCAGCGAGACCGAGGACCGCGCCCAGGCGCTCGGCCTGCAAGGCGTGCCGGTGGACCAATCGGGCGAACAGGTGTGGTTCGGGCTGGTCGGCAGCAACCTGCTGGATGACGAACGGACGATCCCCTTCCTCCAGCCCGACCGCGAACGCTTCCTGGAATACGACCTGACCCGGATGATCTGGGAGCTGTCGAACCCGACGCGCCCGGTGCTGGGCGTGATGTCGTCCCTGCCCTTCAATGGCGATCCCAGGGCGATGATGATGCGGCGGCCGGATATGGGGCAGCCCTATGTTGTCTCGACGCAGCTCCGCCAGTTCTACACGGTGCGCGACGTGCCGCTGGATGCCCAGGTCATCGCGGCCGACATCCAGGTGCTGCTGGTCGCGCATGCCCAGAACCTGCCGGATGCGACGCTCTACGCCATCGACCAGTTCGTGATGCGCGGCGGGCGGCTGATCGCGATGGTCGATCCGCACAGCGAAAGCCAGGCGACCCGCCCGTCCCCCGGTCAGCCACCGGCGCGCGACACCTCCAGCAACCTCGACCGCCTGCTGAACGCCTGGGGGATCGAAGCGCCGTCGGACAAGGTGATCCTCGACCAGCGCGGCGCCTGGCGCGTGCGGGCCGATCCGCGCGACCGGATCCAGGCGGTGGACTACCTCGCCTGGACCAATGTGCCGCCCGCCGGTCTGAACCGGCAGGAGGTCGCGACCGCCGATCTCGCCCAGGTCACCATCGCATCCGCCGGCGAGTTGCGCCGGCGCGCGGGCGCGGCCATTGAGTTCATCCCGCTGGTGACCAGCAGCGAGCGCAGCCAGATGGTCGATGCCGCGCGCGTGCGCGACCAGCCCAACCCGGCGCGGCTGCTGGCCGATTTCGCGCCCGAGGGGCAGGCGCGCGTGGTCGTCGCGCGGGTGCGCGGCGTGCTGACTTCCGCCTTCGAAGCCGCGCCACCCCCGCCCGAGGGCGCCGAACGCGACGCTGGCCTGCCAGCCCACCGCGCCCGCACGGAAGGCCCGGCCAACCTGATCGTCGCCAATGACGCCGACATACTGGAGGACCGCTTCTGGGTCCGGGTG
>JBIIRI010000032.1:0-26097 GCA_044341625.1 Roseomonas sp. | reverse complement strand
GACGTGGTCGCGGCCGCCGAGGCGCTGGCGGCCTTCGGCGCCCCGGCGGGGCGCGGCCAGCGCGTGACCCTGGCCCTGCCGGGCGGCGAGGCCCTGCTGATCGACGACAGCTACAACGCATCCCCCGCCTCGATCCGGGCGGGGCTCGGGGTTCTCGCCGCGCAGCCGGCCGCGCGGCGGATCGTCGCGCTGGGCGACATGCGCGAATTGGGCGTGGAAGCGCCGGCCATGCATGCGGAGCTGGGGCCCGATGTCGCGGCGGCTGCCGACCTGGTGTTCTGCTGCGGCCCCATGATGCGGCACCTTTACGATGCGCTGCCGGCGGCGAAGCAGGGCGCGCACCTGGCGGATAGCGGGGCCCTGGCGCCCCTGCTGGCGCAGGCGGTGCGGCCGGGCGATGCCGTGCTGGTCAAGGGCTCGCTCGGCAGCCGGATGGCGACCGTGATCGCGGCGCTGAAATCCCTCAACGACAAGACCGGCCCGACGGGCGCGGGGGTGGCTTCGTGATCTTCAACCTGCTCTCCCCGCTGGCCGACGATTTCCAGCTGTTCAACCTCTTCCGCTACCTGACCTTCCGGGCGGGCGCGGCCTGCATGACGGCGCTGTTCCTGTCGATGCTGCTCGGCCCGTCGCTGATCCGCTGGCTGCGCGCGACGCAGAATGGTGGCCAGCCGATCCGCGAGGATGGGCCGCAGAGCCACCTGCTGACCAAGAAGGGCACGCCCACCATGGGGGGGCTGCTGATCCTGATCGCCCTGGTGGTCTCCACGCTGATCTGGGCGGATCTGCGGAACGGCTATGTCTGGGCGGTGCTGCTGGTGACGCTGGGCTTCGGCGCGCTCGGCTTCGCCGATGACTGGCTGAAGGTGACGAAGCGGAACACCAAGGGCGTGTCGGGCCGGCACAAGCTGATCGCCCAGGCCCTGATCGGCGCGGCGGCGGCGATCTGGATGATGCTGCTGCTGCCGCCGGCGCTGTCCACCACCCTTGCCCTGCCGGTCTTCAAGGAAGTGCTGGTGCCGCTCGGCATCCTGTTCCCGGTGCTGGCGACGCTGGTGATGATGGGCGCCTCCAACGCGGTGAACCTGACGGACGGGCTGGATGGCCTCGCCATCGTGCCCGTGATGATCGCCGCCGGCGTCTTCGCCCTGATCGCCTATCTGGTCGGCAACCGCGTCTTCGCGGACTACCTGCAGCTGCACTTCGTGCCCGGCACGGGCGAGCTGGCGGTGTTCCTGTCGGCGCTGATCGGCGCGGGGCTCGGCTTTCTCTGGTTCAACGCCCCGCCCGCGAAGGTCTTCATGGGCGACACGGGCAGCCTTTCGATCGGTGGTGCGCTGGGCGCGGTCGCGGTCGCGACCAAGCATGAGATCGTGCTGGCGATCGTGGGCGGGCTGTTCGTGGTGGAGACGCTTTCGGTCATCATCCAGGTCTTCTGGTTCAAGCGTACCGGCCGCCGGGTGTTCCTGATGGCGCCGCTGCACCACCATTTCGAGAAGAAGGGCTGGGCGGAGCCGACCATCGTCATCCGCTTCTGGATCATCGCCATGGTGCTGGGGCTGATCGGCCTCAGCACGCTGAAGATCAGATGACGGGCTTCGCCCCCTTCGCCGGCCAGCGTATCGCGGTCGTCGGACTCGGCCGTGCCGGGCTGCCGGCGGCCAAGCGGCTGGCCGAATGGGGCGCCGAGGTCACCGCCTGGGACGACGGCCCGGCTTCCCGCGAGGCCGCCGAGCGTGCCGGCCTGACGCTGCGCGACCCGCAGGCGGGGCCGTTCCGCTTCGACGCCTTGCTCCTGTCGCCGGGCATCCCGCACATCCTGCCCACGCCGCATCCGGTCGCGGTGCGGGCGAGCGAAGCGGGGGTACCGATCCTCGCGGATGTCGAGTTCCTGTTTCGCGCGGTGCGGAAAGCGGGCAGCGCGGCGCGCTTCATCGGCATCACCGGCACCAATGGGAAATCGACAACCACCGCACTCATCCACCACCTGCTGACGCAGGCAGGCCAGCTTTCGGAGGTCGGGGGGAACCTCGGCCCGGCGGCCCTCGGACTCAATATCTTGGGGGACCAGGGCAGCTATACCCTCGAAATGTCGTCCTACATGTTGGAGCGAATCGCGACGATCCGCTTCAACTGCGCGGTGATGCTGAACTTGTCGCAAGATCACCTCGACCGCCATGGGAACATGGACGGCTACGCCTCTGCAAAGGCGCGCATTTTCGCGCGCCAGCAGTCGGGGGACCTTGGCGTGCTCGGTTGGGATGACGGGTTGTCGATGCGGATGGCGGGCGCGGTGCGGTCCCGGCTGGTGCCGATTTCGGGCCTGCATGCGGCCGCGGGCGGCATCTGGGCCGAAGCGGGCACGCTGCGCGACGATGCGGGCCCGATCGCCGATTTGCGCGCGGCGCCGGCGCTGCCCGGGTCGCACAATGCCCAGAACGCCGCTGCCGCCGCGGCAGTCGCCCTCGATGCCGGGCTGACCCGCCAGCAGGTCGCGGCCGGCCTCGCCAGCTTTCCCGGCCTGCCCCATCGGCAGGAACGGGTCGGCGAGCTAGGCGGCGTGACCTTTGTGAACGACAGCAAGGCCACCAACGCGGACAGCGCGGCCCGCGCGCTCGGCTCCTACGACCGTGTGGTGTGGATCGCCGGCGGTCTGGCGAAGGATGGCGGGATCGAGAGCCTGGAGGCTCTGTTCCCCCGCATCGCCCGCGCCCTGCTGATCGGCCGCGACGCGCCGCTGCTGGCCCAGACCCTGGCCTCCCATGGCATCCCGCACGAGATCGCGGGGACGCTGGATCAGGCCGTGCCAGCCGCCGCCGCCTTCGCGCGGGCGGCTTCGGTGCCGGTGGTGCTGCTCTCGCCGGCCTGCGCCAGCTTCGACCAGTTCAGCGGCTTCGATGCCCGAGGCAAGCACTTCCGCGCCCTGGTGCGAGGCCTGGTTGCCGACGGCGGCAGGCGGGCCGGCTGATGGCGATCTCGCGCGCCGATACATCCACGCTGGGCCGCTGGTGGTGGACGATCGACCGCTGGACCATGGCGGCCCTGCTGGTCCTGGTGGGCTTCGGCTATGTGATGGTGCTGGCCGCGTCGCCCGCCGTGGCGGAGCGCATCGGTGCCTCCTCTCGCAACATGTTCTTCCTGCGGCAGGTGGTCTACCTGGCAATGGCCACGGGGCTGATGATCTCGGTCTCGATGCTGTCGATCCGGCAGGTGCGGCTGCTGGCGTGGCTCGGCCTCGCGGGGGCGATGGCGATGGTGGCCGCGACGCTCGTCATGGGCGTCGAGATCAAGGGCGCGCGGCGCTGGCTGAGCGTGCCGGGGCTCGGATCGTTGCAGCCCTCGGAATTCCTGAAGCCCTGCTTCGCGGTGGTGACGGCCTGGCTGATCGCGGAAGGCAAGGTGAACCGCCGGCATGGCGCAACGGCGCTCGCCATCGTGCTGTTCTTCGTCATCGCGGCGCTGATGAAGGGCCAGCCCGATATCGGCATGCTGCTGGTGATCGCCGCGGTGTTCTTTGCGCAGTTCTTCGTCGCGGGGCTGAATGTGTTCGTCGTGGGCACGATCGGCGCGATCGGCGTGGCCGGGGCGGCCCTGGCCTACACCCTGTTCCCGCATGTGCAGTCCCGCGTGCACCGCTTCCTCGACCCCGCTTCGGGCGACAACTTCCAGGTGACCGTCGCGCTGGAAGCGTTCGGCCACGGCGGGCTGCTGGGCCGGGGACCGGGGGAAGGGCGGGTGAAGAACGTGCTCCCGGACGCGCATGCGGATTTCGTCTTCGCCGTCGCGGGCGAGGAATTCGGCCTGGTGGTCTGCCTTCTGATCCTGGCGATCTTCGCATTCGTGGTGGTGCGCGGCCTGATCCGGCTGATCGGCGAGACGGACCTGTTCATCGTGCTGGCCTCGGCCGGGCTGCTGACGCAGTTCGGGCTGCAGGCCTTCGTGAACATGGCCTCCACCCTGCATCTGATCCCGACCAAGGGGATGACGCTGCCCTTCGTGAGCTATGGTGGGTCTTCCGTGCTCGCGATCGCCCTGGGGATGGGGATGTTGCTGGCGCTGACGCGCCGGCGGCTGTCGCGGGCCGAGGACGATCGATGACTGGCGCCGCCGATTCACGCCTCCGCATGCTGTGCACGCTCCGGCGATCGGAGGCGCGATGATATACGCCGCCGATTCACGCCTGCGCATGCTGCGCACGCTCCGGCAATCGGGGGCGAGATGATGCGCGGCCCCGCATCGCGCCCCGTCGTGATCGCAGCCGGCGGCACCGGCGGCCACCTGTTCCCGGCCGAGGCGCTGGCGGCGGAGCTGCTGGCGCGTGGGGAGCGGATCGCGCTGATGACCGATGCGCGCAGCGCCGCCTATGACAGCCCGGCCTTCGGCCATGCGGAACGCTTCGTGCTGAAGGGCTCGGGGCTGGTCGGGCGCGGCGCGAAGGCCGCAGCCACCGGCGCCTTCGCGCTGGCCGCCGGCACGCTGGAGGCGCGGCGGATCCTCGGGCGGCTGGATGCGGCGGCGGTGGTGGGCTTCGGCGGCTATCCGTCGGTGCCGCCGATCATCGCCGCGCGCACCCTGGCCCGCGCCCGGCGCCCCGTGACAGCGCTGCACGAACAGAACGCGGTGCTCGGCCGCGCCAACCGGCTGATGGCGCCGCGGGCCGACCTGCTCGCGCTCTCAGCCGCCGACACCGCGCGCATGCCGGCCAAGGCGCGGGGCGAGGTGGTGGGTAATCCGGTGCGCCCGGCGCTTGCGGCGCTGTCCGGCCAGTTCTATGCGCCGCCGGCCGAGGATGGCGTGATCCGGCTGCTGGTCCTTGGTGGGTCGCTCGGCGCGCGCATCTTCGCCGATGTCGTGCCCGGCGCGGTCGCGGCCTTGCCGGAAGCGCTGCGCGCAAGGCTGGTGGTGACGCAGCAGACGCGCGCCGAGGATCTGCCGCGCGTCGAGACCGCCTATCGCGAAGCGGGCGTGCCGGCCGATCTTTCCCCCTTCTTCGGCGACATCGCGGTGCGGCTTTCGATGGCGCATATCGTCATCGCGCGGGCCGGCGCCTCGACCGTCGCGGAGCTGGCTTGCGCGGGGCGCCCTTCGATCCTGGTGCCGCTGCCGCATGCGATCGACGACCACCAGACCGCCAATGCGCGCTCCCTCGCCTCGGTCGGCGCGGCGTGGCTGATGCCGCAGCCCGCCTTCACGCCGGATGCCCTGGCCCGCCACCTCTTCGCCGTGCTGGGGAACCCGCCGGTCCTGCTGCGGGCGGCCGCCGCGGCGGCGAAGGAAGCGCGCCCTGATGCGGCGCGCCGTCTGGCCGACCTGATCCAATCCCTGATCCGCGCGGCAGCGCCCGTGGAGTCCCGCTGAATGCGCGCCCTGCCCCTGTCCATCGGTCCCATCCACTTCGTCGGCATCGGCGGCATCGGCATGTCCGGCATCGCGGAGGTGCTGCACAATCTGGGCTACCAGGTGCAGGGCAGCGACATCGCGGAAGGCTACAACGTCACCCGCCTGCGCGAGGCCGGCATCCCCGTGATGGTCGGCCACGACGCGAAGAATCTGGGCGCCGCGCAGGTCGTCGTCGTCTCGACCGCGGTGCAGAAGGACAACCCAGAGGTCCAGGCGGCCCGCGCGCGGCTGGTGCCGGTGGTCCGCCGCGCAGAGATGCTGGCCGAGCTGATGCGGCTGAAATGGTCGGTGGCGATCGGCGGCACCCATGGCAAGACCACGACGACCAGCCTGGTCGCCGCCGTGCTGGAAGCCGCGAAGCTCGACCCCACCGTGATCAATGGCGGCATCATCAACGCCTATGGGACCAACACCCGCCTCGGCGCCGGCGAATGGATGGTGGTGGAGGCGGATGAGAGCGACGGGTCCTTCCTGAAGCTGCCCGCGGTCGTTGCCGTCGTCACCAACATGGACCCCGAACACCTGGACCATTGGGGCACGGGCGATGCGATGCGCGAGGGCTACGCGCAATTCGTCGGCAACATCCCCTTCTACGGCTTCGCCGTGCTCTGCGCCGACCATCCGGATGTGCAGGCGATGATCCCCCGCCTGTCGGACCGCCGCATCATCACCTATGGCTTCTCGCCGCAGGCCGATGTGCGCGCCGAGAAGGTCATCACGGATCGCATGGGCGCGACCTTCGAAGTGGCGGTCCGCGACCGCGCGACGGGTCGCAGCCGCAACCTCAAGCCGATGCGCCTGCCCATGCTCGGCCACCACAACGTCCAGAACGCGCTGGCGGCCGTCGCCATCGCGGTCGAGATGGATGTGGACGAACACATCATCCGCACGGCGCTGGCCGGCTTCAAGGGCGTGAAGCGCCGCTTCACCCGCACCGGGGAAGCCGGCGGGATCACCGTGATCGACGATTACGGCCACCACCCGGTGGAGATCGCCGCCGTGCTGAAGGCCGCCCGCCAGGCCGGCGCGCGCGACGTGATCGCGGTGGTGCAGCCGCACCGCTACAGCCGCCTCGCCTCGCTGTTCGAGGAATTCTGCACCTGCATGAACGATGCGGGCACGGTGATCGTGGCCGATGTCTATGCGGCGGGCGAACAGCCGATTCCGGGCATCGACCGCGACGCGCTGGTCGAAGGGCTGCGCGCGCGCGGACATCGCTCCGTGGTGCCGCTGCCGGGGCCGGAGAGCCTCGCCGAGATGGTGAATGCGATCGCGCGCCCGAACGACTACGTGATCTGCCTCGGCGCCGGCAACATCACCGGCTGGGCGCATGCGCTGCCCGAACAGCTGACGACGCTGCAGGCGCGCTTGCGCCCGCGCGCCGTGGTCAGCAGCAAGTGAGGCCGGGCATGCAGCGCCACGCTGTGCTTCCGCCGCTGCGCGGGCGCGTCCAGCCGGCGGCGCCGCTCGCGCCCTTCACCTGGTTCCGCGTCGGCGGGCCGGCGGAATGGCTGGTGCGCCCGGCCGACCTCGACGACCTTCTGCTGCTGCTGCGCGACCTGCCCGAGACGATCCCGCTGACCATCATCGGCGCGGCGTCGAACCTGATCATCCGCGATGGCGGCGTGCGCGGCGTGGTGCTGCGGCTGGCAGGCCGCGCTTTCGGCGCGATTGAGATCGACGGCGAGGGCGTGGTCGCGGGTGGCGCGGCGCCGGATGCGACGGTCGCGGAACATGCGGCGGCGGCGGGGCTCGCGGGGCTCGAATTCCTCTCCGGCATCCCCGGCACGGTGGGTGGCGCGGTGGCGATGAATGCCGGTGCCTATGGCACCGAGGTGAAGGATACGCTGGACTGGGCGGAAGTCGCGACGCCCACCGGCCTGCTGCGCCTGTCGGCAGCCGACTTCGCCTTCGCCTATCGCAAGGCTGCCTTGCCGCCGCGCGGGGTCGTCGTGCGTGCGCGCTTCCACGCACGCCCGGGCGATCCGGCCGCGATCGCCGCGCGCATGGCGGAGATCCGCACAGCCCGAGAAGCGACGCAGCCCGTCCGCGCCCGCACCGGCGGCTCCACCTTCAAGAACCCGCCCGGCGCGAAGGCCTGGGCGCTGGTGGATGCGGCCGGCTGTAGGGGCCTGATGCGCGGCGCCGCCCAGGTCAGCGAAAAGCACACGAATTTCCTGCTGAACACCGGCGGCGCCACCGCCGCCGATATCGAAGGCCTCGGCGAGGAGGTGCGCGCGCGCGTCAAGGCGCAGTCGGGCATCGAGCTGGACTGGGAGATCAAGCGCGTCGGGGAGCCTGCCCCATGACCCGCGTCGCGGTCCTCCAGGGCGGCGTGTCCTCGGAACGCGAGGTCAGCCTCGCAACCGGGGCGCAGGTTGTCGTCGCGCTGCGGCAGGCGGGGTTCGAGGTGACCGCGATCGATGTCGGCGCCGATCTCGGCGCGGTGATCGCGGCGCTCCAGGCGGCGCGGCCCGATGCCGTCTTCAACGCGCTGCATGGCCGCTTCGGCGAGGATGGCTGCATCCAGGGCGTGCTGGACTGGCTCGGCCTGCCCTATACCCATTCGGGGCTGCGCGCCTCAGCACTCGCCATGGACAAGGCCGCCGCCAAGGCCGCCTTCGCGGCGGCCGGGCTGCCCGTCGCGCCCTCTCGCATCGTGTCGCCGGAGGAGTTGGAAGCGGCCGATCCGCTGCCGCGTCCCTTCGTGGTGAAGCCGGTCAATGAAGGCTCCTCCGTTGGTGTCGAAATTCTCCGTGATGGCGACAACCGCCGCGCCGATGTCGCGCGGAACTGGAAGTTCGACCGCCGCATCATGGCGGAGGCCTATATCCCCGGCCGCGAGCTGACGGTCGCGGTGATGGGCGACCGCCCGCTGGACGTGACCGAGATCGACACCGGCCACGTCTTCTACGATTACGACGCGAAATACGCCGATGGCGGCAGCCGCCACACCCTGCCCGCGCCGGTGCATCCCGCGATCCGCGAGCAGGCGATGGAGGCCGCGCTGCGCGCCCACCAGGCGCTCGGCTGCCGCGGCGTGTCGCGCGCGGATTTCCGCTACGACGACACCGCCGGCGAGCCCGGCCAGCTCTACATCCTCGAGGTCAACACGCAGCCGGGCATGACGCGCACCTCGCTCGTGCCGGAGCAGGCCGCGCATGTCGGCATCGGCTTCCCCGAGCTCTGCGCCTGGATGGTGCGGGAGGCACGGCATGGCTAGCACGCAAAACCGCGGCGGCCTTCGCGGCCTGACGGCCGGGACGCGCAGTACCGGCGGCCGGGTGGCCCGGCGCGAACAGGACCGGCCGGGCCGCCTGCGGCTGTGGCTGCGGCGGCGTCGTGGCCTCGCGAAGCCGGCGGCGCTGATGCTGGTCGGCGCGGGTGCGCTCGGCGTAGTGGGCCTCGGCCTCTACCTCGCGGATCCCGCCGGCCGCGTGCAGAGCTTTGTCGAAAACACGGCGGCCGCCGGGGAAGCGGCCGGGCTGGAAGTGCGGGAAGTCATCCTGGAAGGCCGCACCAACACGCCGCTCGAACTGGTCAGCGCGGCGGTGGGGCTGCGCCGGGGCGACCCGATCCTCGGCTTCTCGCCAGCCGATGCGCGGGCGCGGCTGGAAAGCATCGCCTGGGTCGAGAGCGCGCATGTCGAGCGCCGCCTGCCCGGCACCATCCTGGTCCGCCTGACGGAACGCACGCCCTTCGCGATCTGGCAGCACCAGGGCCGCTTCTCGATCATCGACCGCGATGGGCGCGTGGTGACGAGCGACACGCTCGATGCCTTCGGCCCGCTGCCGCTGGTGGTCGGCGCCGGGGCCGAGGTGCATGGCGCCGCGCTGTACGACCTGCTGCTGGCCCACCGGCCGGTCCTGGAACGCACGCTGGCGATGGTGCGGGTGGGCGAGCGACGGTGGAATCTCCGCCTGCACAACGGCGTCGATGTACTGCTGCCGGAAGGTCAGGAAGCGCCCGCGCTCAATCGGCTCGCTGAGATGCATGAGCGCCACGCGCTGCTCGATCGCCCGCTCGTCGCCATCGACATGCGCCTGCCGGATCGCATGGTGCTGCGCCAGCCCCCCGCGCCGGAACCCGCGCCCCAGCAGCGCCGCCCGGGAGGCAATCGCGGATGAACGCCCTGTCCCGCCTGCCAGTCCCGGTGGAAGGCGCGCCGCAGCCGCGCCGTCGCGGTGCGCGATCGGGCGCCTTCGGCGTGCTCGACATCGGCACGACCAAGACCGTCTGCCTGATCGCCCGTATCGAAGGCGATGGCCTGCCGCGCGTGCTCGGCTTCGGCTGGCAGCGCGGGCGGGGGATGAAGGGCGGGTCGATCATCGACCTGGAGGAAGCGGAACGCGCCATCCGCGCCGCCGTCGGCCAGGCGGAGGAGATGTCGGACACCAAGCTGTCCGGCGTGATCGTGAACCTGTCCTGCGGCCAGCCGGAATCGCGCCTGCTGCAGCTGCAATGGCCGATCGGCGACCGCGCCGTGACGGATGCGGATCTCCGCGCGATCCTGGCCGAAGGCCGCCGCCGCGGCCACGAGGATGGGCGGGAGACGGTGCATGGCGCGCCCGTCTCCTTCACCGTGGATGCGACGCCCGGCGTCGAGGATCCGCGCGGCATGGTCTGCGAGACGCTGGGCGCGCGGATCCATCTGGTCGATGCATCCCAGGCCGCGCTGCGGAACCTCGGCACCTGCCTCGCGCGCTGCGACCTGGATGTGGAGGAGCTGGTCTCCGCCCCCTTCGCCGCCGCGCTGTCGACGCTGGTGGAGGACGAGAAGCGCATCGGCGCGACCGTGATCGACATGGGCGGCGGCACGACCTCGATCGCGGTCTTCGCGGAAGGCCAGCTGATCCACACCAGCCAGATCCCGATCGGCGGCTGGCAGGTGACGAACGACCTGGCCCGCGTGCTGTCCACGCCGATCAACCACGCCGAGCGGCTGAAGACGCTGCATGGCGGCGCGCTGTCCTCGGCCGATGACGAGCGCGAGATGCTGCCCGTGCCGCTGGTCGGCGAGGATGAGGATCACATCGCGCGCGTCCCGCGCGCGATGATCGTGAACATCATCCGCCCGCGGCTGGAAGAGACCTTCGAATTCGTGCGCGAAAGGCTGGAACAGGCCGGCATCGCGCAGGAAGCCGGCAACCGCGTTGTGCTCACCGGCGGCGGCAGCCTGCTGATCGGCGCGCGGGAACTCGCCGCGCGCGTGCTGGACCGCCAGGTGCGGTCGGGCAAGCCGCGCAGCATCCGCGGCCTGCCCGAGACCGCGGGCGTGCCCGCCTTCGCGGTGGCGACCGGGCTGCTCGCCTGGGCCGCCGGTGAAGGCCGCCCGATCATCGATGTCGCGCCGGGGCCGGAACGCCCGAGCGGCTCGATCCGACGACTTTTCGAATGGGTCAGGGAGCGGATCTGATGACCGCCCTGGCCCCCATCGCAACCATACACGCCGCCCCGCACGGCTGAGACTCCAGGAAAGGCCCCCAGAATGACGCTCAACCTGACCATCCCGGCCCATCAGCACACCGACTTCACCCCGCGCATCACGGTGGTGGGCGTGGGTGGCGGCGGCACCAACGCCGTCAACAACATGGTCTCCATGGGCCTCGAAGGCGTGGAGTTCCTGGTGGCGAACACCGACGCGCAGTCGCTGGTCCATTCCAAGGCCGACCGCCGCGTGCAGCTTGGCCCCCACCTGACGCAGGGCCTGGGCGCGGGCGCGAAGGCCGAGATCGGCCGTGCCGCCGCCGAGGAAGCGACCGAGGACCTGGCCCGCCACCTGGAAGGCAGCCACATGGTCTTCGTCACCGCCGGCATGGGCGGCGGCACGGGCACGGGTGCCGCGCCGGTCATCGCGCGCATGGCGCGGGAGCGGGGCATCCTGACCGTCGGCGTCGTGACCAAGCCCTTCGACTTCGAAGGCCCGAAGCGCCGCAAGTCCGCCGAAGCGGGCATCGAGGAACTGCAGCAATTCGTGGACACGCTGATCGTGATCCCGAACCAGAACCTCTTCCGCCTGGCGAATGAACGCACGACTTTCGCCGAGGCGTTCAAGATGGCCGATAACGTGCTCTACATGGGCGTGCGCGGCGTGACGGACCTGATGCTGGCGCCGGGGCTCGTGAACCTCGACTTCGCCGATATCCGCACCGTGATGGCGGAGATGGGCAAGGCGATGATGGGCACGGGCGAGGCCGAGGGCGAGGACCGCGCCGTGAAGGCCGCGGAAGCCGCCATCAGCAACCCGCTGCTGGAAGACACCTCGATGCGCGGCGCGCGCGGCGTGCTGATCAACATCACCGGCGGCCTCGACATGACGCTGTTCGAGGTGGACGAGGCGGCGAACCGCATCCGCCGCGAGGTGGATGAGGATGCGAACATCATCTTCGGCTCCTCCGCCGATGAATCGATGAACGGCCGCATCCGCGTCTCCGTGGTCGCCACCGGCATCGATGCGCGCCAGCAGGAACTGCCGGTGAAGCTGGTCGCGATCGGCGGCGGCGCGCCCGTCTCCGCCGTGGCCACCACGCAGATCCCGCAGGCCGCACCGGCGCGCGCCTCGGGCGGCTTCACGCCGCGCGTCGCGGCCGGGCAGGCCGTCGCCCCCGCCCCGATGCCGACGCCCGCCGCAACCCGCCCCGCGCAGGCCTATGCGGTGCCCGTCGAGGCCGAGCCTGCGCCGGAACCTGTCATGGTCGCGCAGCCCGAGCCCGCCCTGCGCGCGCCGGCCGCCGCCCGCCCGGCCGCTCCGGCCCCGGCCCCGATGACCAGCCGCTTCGGCAGCATCTTCCAGCGCGCCACCGGCCTGATCCGGCGCGATCCGGTCGCGGAGCCGGTGGCCCCGCAGCCGGCGGCGCCCGTGGCGGCGCAGACCTATCGCGCAGAGCCGATGGCGCAGCCCGCACCCCGCCCGCAGAACCGTGCTGCCCCGCAGGAGGAGATGGGGCTCGACATTCCCACCTTCCTGCGCCGGCAAAGTAATTGAGGCGAAAAACGGGCGATTTCGCGCTGCACCAAGCTATTTTTTTCAATGGGTTGCAGCGAAATATCGCGAAATAACGCTTGAATGGCGCCCCGGCCCAGGCAATGGCATCACTGGACTGGGGCGCCACGATTTCGGCAGGCGCTCTGCACCGCGGCAGCGGGCAGTACCTCGGCAAACGGGGTGAGGCTCGCGGCGAGGTGCCCTGGCAGGGCGGGCCCATCTGGTCCCGCGGCCGGTGCCGACGAGCGGAGTGCGACTTGGACGGTTTTCTCGCGACGGACAGGCCCGGCAGGCGGACGCTGAAGACAGCGATCGGCTGCGTGGGCGTGGGGCTTCACAGCGGGCGACGCGTGTCGCTGACGCTGCGCCCGGCCGCGGCCGGTACCGGCATCGTGTTCCACCGCGCCGATCTCGGAATCGACATCCCCGCCCGCTTCGACCGCGTGCTCGACACCCGTCTTTGCACCGCCCTGGTTGCCCAGGACGCCCCGCAGGCGCGCGTCGGCACCGTGGAGCATGTGATGGCGGCGCTGGCGGGCACCGGCATCACCGACGCCGTGGTCGAGATCGACGCGGCGGAAGTGCCGATCCTGGACGGTTCGGCCGCGCCCTTCTTATTCCTGATCGACTGCGCCGGCACCGTGGCCCTGCCCGGCACCGCCCCCAACCTCGAAGTGCTGAAGCGCATCCGCGTCGAGGAGGGTGAGGCCTTCGCCGAACTCCACCCGTCGCGCGAGCTTGGCCTGACGGCGACGGTCACGATCGATTTCCCCTCCTCCGCCATCGGCCGCCAGCAGCTATCGTTGCGCGTCAGCCAATCCGCCTTCCGCACCCAGCTGGCGGAGGCGCGCACCTTCACCCTCGCCGAGGACATCGCGCGGCTTCGCGCAGCAGGGCTCGCCCAGGGCGGCAGCCTGGCCAATGCCGTCGTGGTGGACGGGCCGCTGGTGCTGAACCCGGGCGGGCTGCGCCAGCCGGATGAATTCGTGCGCCACAAGCTGCTCGACGCGGTGGGCGATCTCGCGCTCTGCGGCGCCGTGCTCTCGGCGCGCTTCGTCGGGTACCGCTCCGGCCATTCGCTGAACAACAAGGTGCTGCGGGCCCTCTTCGCGGACAAATCCGCCTGGCGCCTGACGGATGGCGAGATGGCGGCCGATGGTGCCGCCACGCGCCTGCCGGCCGCCGCGGCCCCGGCCTTCGCCTGACCCTGCGCTGATCCCGGCCCGGCCCCCTGCGGGTGGGGGCCAGCATGGACGCGGCCGGGCTTTCGCGAGCCTCCGCGATCTGCTCTACCCCGCCTTGCCCGTGATAGGCTCGGCCGTGGTATAGGGTTGGCGACATGCGACCGCTCCAGATCTTCGGCCGGCTGGCCCTTCCGCTGCTGATACTGCTGCCTCTGGCCGCCTGCGGCACGGCGTGGGACGGCAGGCAGGAGTCCCTCTCCCCCCGCAGCGCTGCGACGCAGGACACCTCGCCGGAAGCCCTGTTCGCCAGCGGCATCGAGGCCCTGAACCGCGGCGAATATGCCCGCGCGGTCGCCTTGTTCGACACGGTGGACCGCGAACATCCCTATTCCGCCTTCGCCACCAACGCCAAGCTGATGGGCGCCTATGGCGAGTATATGCGGAACCGCTACACGGAAGCGCTGGGCGCGCTCGACCGCTTCATCCAGCTGCATCCCGCGCATCGCGACATCGCCTATGCCTACTACCTCCGCGCCCTCTGCCTCTATGAGCAGATCAACGATGTGGAGCGGGACCAGCGCACCACCGAACAGGCGATGGTCGCGCTGCAGGATGTGGTGAACCGCTTCCCCAACACGCCCTATGCCCGCGACGCGCGCCTGAAGATGGATCTGGGTCGCGACCACCTGGCGGGGCGCGAGATGGCGGTCGGCCGCTTCTACCAGACCCGCCGCCTGCATCTGGCCGCCATCGGCCGGTTCCGCCGCGTGGTGGATGAATTCCAGACCACCAACCACGTGCCGGAGGCCCTCCATCGCCTGACCGAGTTGTACCTGACGCTCGGTATGGTGGAGGAAGCGCGGCGCACCGCCTCCGTCCTCGGTCACAATTATCCGGGCAGCCCCTGGTACCAGGACAGCTACGTGCTGCTGGTGGAAGGGGCGGAGCGTGACTCGCTCGACCGGCCGAGTTGGTTCCGCCGGACCTTCGGCGGGCTGTTCTGACCGGGCGCCGGCGCGACGCCCCGTGCTGACTTCGCTGGCCATCCGCGACGTGGTGCTGATCGAGCGCCTGGACCTGGCCTTCGGGCCCGGCCTCACGGTGCTGACCGGCGAAACCGGCGCCGGCAAGTCCATCCTGCTCGACAGCCTCGGCCTTGCGCTTGGCATGCGCGCGGAAAGCGGGCTGGTGCGGGCGGGCCAGGCGCAGGCCTCGGTCGCCGCGGCCTTCAGCGTGGCGGCGGAACATCCGGCCCGCGCCATCCTGGTCGAACAAGGAATCGAGGCGGAGGACGAGCTGGTCCTGCGCCGCGTGGTGACCGCCGATGGCCGATCGCGCGCCTTCGCCAACGACCAGCCGGTCGGCCTCACGCTGCTGCGCCGGCTCGGCGCGTTGCTGGTGGAAGTGCAGGGGCAGCATGAGCAGGTCGGCCTCGCCGATCCCGCTGCCCATGCCGCGCTGCTGGATGCCGCCGGCGCCCTGGAGAAACGGCGCGCTGCTGTCGCGGACGCCCACCGCGCCTGGCGCGAGGCGGAACGCAGCCTCGCCGCCGCGCGGGAGGAGATCGCGTCCGCCCAGCGCGACGAGGAGTTCCTCCGCCACGCCGTCGCCGAGCTGGAAGACCTCGCCCCGGCAGAGGGCGAGGAGGAGGAGCTGGCGGCGGAGCGCCAGAAATTGCAGCAGGGCGAGAGGCGCGGTGAGGCGATCGCGGAAGCGATGGCCGCCTTGACCCCGCGCGACCGGCGCGCCGCCACCCCCGCCACCGCGCTGCGCAGCGCGACGCGCGCGCTGGAACGCCTGCCGGCGCCGAACACGGAAGCGGAGCCGGCGCTGGAGGCGCTCGGCCGCGCCCTGGATGCGCTTGGGGATGCCGAGACGGCGTTACAGCGGCTGGCGCATGACGCGGCGCCCGATCCGCGCCGGCTGGAACAGGTGGAAGAACGGCTCTTCGCGCTGCGCGCCGCCGCACGGAAGCATCTGGTGCCCGTGGTGGAACTGCCAGGCCTGCTGGCGGCGCTGAAGGCCCGGCTGGCCGCGCTGGATGCCGGGACGGACCGGGTGGTGGCGGCGGAACGGGCCGCCACGGCGACGCGCGCGGCCTACCTCGCCGTGGCGACGGAACTGACCGAGGCGCGGCGCAACGCGGCCGCGCGGCTGGAGAAAGACCTGGCGCGCGAATTGCCGCCGCTGAAGCTCGACCGCGCGCGGCTGGTGGCGGAGGTCGCGCCGCGGCCCGAGGGCGGCTGGGGCCCGGATGGCATGGATCGCGTGACCTTCCTCGTCTCGACCAACCCCGGCCAGGCGCCGGGCGCGCTGGACAAGGTGGCATCCGGCGGCGAGTTGTCACGCCTGATGTTGGCGCTCAAGGTGGTGCTGGCGCGCGGATCCCCGGTGCCGACGCTGGTCTTCGACGAGGTGGACAGCGGCATCGGCGGCGCGACGGCGGCCGCGGTGGGCGAGAGGCTGGCGCGCGTCGCCGAACGGCTGCAGGTGCTGGTCGTGACGCATTCGCCGCAGGTCGCCGCGCGCGGCGCGCGGCACCTGTCGGTCGCGAAGCAGGTGAAGGGCGGGCGCGCGGAGACGCGCGTGATGCCGCTCGACGCGCCGGCGCGGCGGGAGGAGATCGCGCGGATGCTGGCCGGCGAGACCGTGACCGAAGCCGCCCGCGCCGCCGCCGACAGCCTGCTGGCCGGAAGCCTTCCGTGACCGACGCCGCGCTCCGCGCCCGCCGGGTGGACCAGCTGACGGAGGAGGAAGCGCAGGCCGAGCTCGCCGCGCTGGCCAGCGAGATCGCGCATCACGACGCGGCGTATCACGCGAAGGACGCGCCGGAGATCAGCGATGCCGCCTATGACGCGCTGGTGAGCCGCAACCGCGCGATCGAGGCCCGCTTCCCCGAGCTGATCCGCGCCGACAGCCCGAGCCGCCGTGTGGGCGCCGAGGCGGCGGAGGGCTTCGCCAAGCTGCGGCACGGCGTGCCGATGCTGTCGCTCGACAACGCCTTCAACGAGACGGATTTCACCGAATTCGGCGCGCGGATCCGGCGCTTCCTGGGCCTTGCGGCCGACCAGACGCTGGAATTCGTGGGCGAGCCGAAGATCGACGGGCTGTCCGTCAACCTCACCTATGAAGGCGGCCGCTTCGTGCGCGGCGCGACGCGCGGGGACGGGACGGAGGGGGAGGACATCACCGCCAATCTCCTGACCCTCGCCGACCTGCCGCGCAGCCTTCCCGCCCCCTTCCCCGCCCGCATCGAGATCCGGGGCGAGGTGTTCTGCGAGAAGGCGGATTTCCTGGCGTTTCGGGCCACGCAGGTCGAGGCCGCCGCCGAGCGGGAAGCAAGGCGCGCGCGCGGGGAAAAGGTGGGGCCGGCCATCACCGTCCCGGTCAATCCGCGCAATTTCGCCGCCGGCTCGCTCCGCCAGCTCGACCCGGCGGTTACCGCGCAGCGCCCGCTGAAGCTGTTCGCCTATGCGATGGGCGAGGCGAGCGAAGCGCCGGCCGAGACGCATGCGGCCTGGCTGCAGCGCCTGCGCGGCTGGGGATTCCGGGTCAACCCGGTCTCCGAATTCCTGCCCGACGACGCGGCGGCACAGGCGTACCAGCGGCGGATGGCCGAACAGCGGGCGTCGCTCAGCTACGATATCGATGGCGTCGTCTACAAGCTGAACCGGCTGGACTGGCAGCGACGCCTGGGCTTCGTCGGCCGCGCGCCGCGCTGGGCCATCGCGTGGAAGTTCCCGGCCGAGCAGGCCACCACCGTGCTGCGCGGCATCGAGATCCAGGTGGGCCGCACCGGCGCGCTGACGCCGCGCGCGGTGATGGAGCCGGTCGGCGTCGGCGGCGTGATGGTCACGCATGCCTCGCTGCACAATGAGGACGAGATCGCGCGCAAGGATGTGCGGATCGGCGACACGGTGATCCTCCAGCGGGCCGGCGACGTGATTCCGCAGATCCTCGGCAGCGTGAAGGAAAAGCGCCCGCCGGAAGCGCAGCCCTTCGTGTTTCCGGAGACCTGCCCCGCCTGCGGCAGCCACGCGGTGCGCCCGACGGGGGAGGTGGTGCGCCGCTGCACCGGCGGGCTGGTCTGCCCCGCGCAGACCGTGGAACGGCTGATCCACTTCACCCGCCGCAACGCGATGGATATCGAAGGGCTGGGCGAGGAGAACATCCAGGCGCTGTTCGATGCGGGGCTGGTGAAAAGCCCCGCCGACATGTTCCGCCTGGGCGGGCACGCGGGGACGATCCGCGGCTGGGATGGCTGGGGGGAGCGCAAGCTCGGCAAGCTGCTGACCGCGATCGAGGCGCGGCGTCGCGTGCCGCTGGAACGCTTCATCTTCGCCCTCGGCATCCGCCGGATCGGGGAGGCGAATGCGAAGCTGCTCGCGCGCCATTACCATTCCTTCGCCGAATGGCGCGCGAAGATGCTGGCGGCGACGACCATCGGCAGCGAGGCGCGGGAGGAGCTGGGCTCGATCCAGGGCATCGGGCCGGCCATCGCGACCGAACTCGCGGAATTCTTCGCGGAACCGCACAACCGCGACGCGCTGGACGATCTGGCGCGAGAGGTGACGCCGGAAGATGCGGTGGTGGCCGCCGCCGCCGACAGCGCCTTCGCCGGCAAGATCGTGGTCTTCACCGGCACGCTGACGCAGATGTCGCGCGACGAGGCGGAAGCGCAGGCCGAACGCCTCGGCGCCAAGGTGACGAAAAGCGTCTCGAAGAAGACCGACTTCCTGATCGTCGGCGCCGATGCCGGCAGCAAGGCGGCGAAGGCCGCCGAGATCGGCGTCAGGACGCTGACCGAGGCCGAATGGCGGGAGATGGCCGGGCTCGGGTGATGCCGCGGGCGGGCGCCCCCGCCCGGTCGCTTGCGCGACACGCCCCTTGCGCCCTATGCCAAGGCCATGTCCGCCGCCCTGCTCGCCGCGCTGCTCCTCTCGGTCGCGGCCTATATCCACACCCGCTCCGCCCATCCCAGCATGCGGCCGGACAACCCCATCGCCGACCTCTTCTGGCGGGGCCTGTCCTTCGCTGCGCTGATCACCTGGGGCGTGCTGATCGTGCGCGGCTTCGCAGGCGGCAAATGGGCCGATGCTGGCGCGGCGCTGATCGGGTCGATCGCGTTGAACTGGTATTTCGGCCATCGCGGACCCCGCCCGACCTGGCCGGGCCTGTCCATGCTGTTCGGCGTCGCGGGCCTCGGCCTCGCGGTCTATTCCTTCCTGTACGAATAGGACGGGCGATGTTCTTCGAAGGCTTCACGCTGGAACACCGGCAGGCGCGGGATGTCACCTTCCGCCTGCGGCGTGCCGGCAAGGGACCGCCGCTGCTGCTGCTGCATGGCAATCCGCAGACCCATGCCATGTGGCACCGCGTGGCACCGGTGCTGGCCCAGCGCTTCGAGGTGATCTGCCCCGACCTGGTGGGCTATGGCTTCACCACCAAGCCCCCCGTCTCGGCCGACCATGCGGCCTATTCCAAGCGGGCCATGGCGGCCGATCTCATCGCGCTCATGCGGGGCCTTGGGCATGAGCGGTTTTCCGTCGTGGGGCACGACCGGGGCGCGCGTGTGGCGCACCGCATGGCGCTGGACTGGCCGGATGCGGTGCAAAAGCTCTGCCTGCTCGACATCGTGCCCACGCTGCACCATTTCGAATCCGGCGGTATGGATTTCGCCATGGGCTACTATCACTGGTTCTTCCTGGCCCAGCCGCATCCCAAGCCCGAACGGATGATCCTGCGCGATGTCGAGGATTGGTTCGACATGCACACCTCGCGCGAGCCGAAGGGCAAGGGCTTCTTCCACCCGGACGCGCGCGCCGACTATCTGGCCGCGCTGCACGAAGCCGGCACGGTCGAGGGCATCTGCGAGGATTACCGCGCCGCCGCCACCATCGACCTGGCCCATGACCGCGCGAGCCGTGCGGCGGGCGACAAGCTGCGCTGCCCGCTGCTCGCGCTGTGGGGGGCGAAGGGGAAGATCGCCACCTGGTACGACGCACTGGCGATCTGGCGCGATTACGCGGCCGGGCCGGTCGAGGGCGGCGCGGTCGCCTCCGGGCATTACCTGGCCGAGGAAGCGCCCGAGGAGGTTCTGGGGCGATTGGCGACCTTCCTGTAGGTCCTTCCATCCCAGGGGCGAAGATCGCCACGGGCAGCGCGCCGCAGCCGGATCATTCGGCGCAACTACCCGCGATCCGGGGCGGTTCCCGGGATCGCGCGCTTGCCGCATACGTCTCGGCCCAAGACACTGCCTGGATCGAAGTCCCGACTTTCAGCCTCGGCATTCATCGGCATTGCATTCTGTCTTGGGTTTTCCATCGGCGCATGACCAGCGGCGGCGCAGATCTTCCCTGATCCAACACCAGATCGAAGCGCGCCTGCTGTTCCGCAGCGCCGATCAACGCCGCACCAGCGCCCGCCACGCGGAAGGAGAGGAAGATTGCCAGCATCGCCTCGCGCTTCGTACCAGCCTTCCCTTGCGATGGATGCCGGAGCATCCGTACGCGTGGTGGGCGCGCCGCCCGCCGCGCCGGCGGGCTAGCCCCATAGTGACGCCGGTCTCAGGCGGTTCCAGCGCAGCCCACCGCGTGCCGCACACGACGGGGCGCCAGCGCCCGCACTGGCTTTCGCCGCGCCTGTCGCGCTGGGGTTTTCGGGCAGCGGTGCGGCTGGCCGATGTGGCGGCGCTGCTCGGCACCGGACTGCTCGTCTTCGCCATGGCGGGCACGGCGGCGCGCTGGGCCATCGCATGGCAGCCGCCGCTGCTGACACTGGTCAGCGGCGTCGTCATCGCCGCCTGCCTGTTGCAACTGGCCGCGAGCTACGAGGCGCGGGTGCTGCTGCGCCCCGGCCTGTCGCTGCTGCGCGCGGCGCTGCCATGGACCATCGCCTGTGGCCTGTTCCTCGGGCTGGTGCCGGGCGAGGCGCAGATCGTGCTGCCGGTCCTGCTGGGCTGGTTCGTTGCGGGTCTCGCCGGCCTTGGCGCCACGCGCTGGATGGCGGCACATCTGGCCCGAAGTTTCGCGCAGGGCAGCGTGATCGGTTCCGCCTTCGTCGTGATCGGCAGCGAGGCCGAGGCCGCGCGCTGCGCCGAAGCCGCGGCGCGCGATCCGCGCGGAGCGCGGGTGATCGGCGCCATACCGGTGCGGGATCCGGGCGACCTCACGACGATCGAGCCGCGCCTTCTGCGCATCCTGCACCGCGAACGGGTGGATGCCGTGATTGTCGCCCTGCCGCTGGCCGAAGCCCGGCTGGTGCGGGAAGCGATCGCACGGCTCGGCCGCTTGCCGGTGCGCGTGCTGCTGGCCATCGACCCGCTGATGCCGCGCGCAGCCACGCGCCAGCCGCGCGACGAAGCGGAGATCGAGGGGCTGGAGCTCGTCCAGGTCTGCGAAAAGCCGCTGGATGGCTGGACCTGGGTGGCCAAGGACATGACGGACCGTGCGCTGGCGCTGCTCGCGCTGCTGGTCGCGGCGCTGCCGATGCTCGCCATCGCGGCGGGGATCAAGCTCTCGAGCCCAGGCCCGGTACTGTTCCGCCAGACGCGCGAAGGCTATGGCGGCCGCGTGTTCGAAATCCTGAAGTTCCGGACCATGCGGATGCCGGACCGCGCGGCGGAGCCATCGGGCCTGTTGCTTGCGGTGCGGAACGACCCGCGCACCTTCGCCTTCGGCAGCTTCCTGCGTCGCACCAGCCTCGATGAGTTGCCGCAGCTGATCAATGTGCTGCGCGGCGACATGTGGCTGGTCGGTCCGCGGCCGCACTCGCCGCTGGCCTGCGCCGCCGGCCGCCCCTATGCCGAGGTGGTGGAGGATTACCTCGCGCGGCACCGCATGAAGCCCGGCATCACCGGCTGGGCGCAGGTCAATGGCTGGCGCGGGCCGACCGACACGGTGGAACAGATCGCCGCCCGCGTGCGCCACGACCTCGACTATATCGAGAATTGGTCGCCGCTGCTCGATCTCAGGATCCTCGTCGCCACCCTGCTGCGCGGCTTCCGCGACAAGAACGCGTTCTGACCGCGATCACGCAGCAACGCGCTTCCAGAAATGCACGACATCCGCCGGCTGGCGGTCAGGGCCGAGCTCGCCACCCGGGATCGTGCCGAGCTCCGTCCAGCCCATCGCGCGGTACAACGCCTCGGCGGGGGTGCCGGCGCGGGTGTCGAGAACCAGAAGGCCACGCCCGATGCCGCGCGCGGCCTGCTCGGCGCGCCGCATCAATGCACGCCCGACACCACGGCGCCGCGCGGCGGGCTCCACCATCAGCTTCTGCACCTCCGCCCGGTGCGGCTGGTTCTCCGGCATGTCGAACGCAAGCTGCACGCTGCCGACCACCTCGCCCTCCAGCCACGCGACGAGCAGCACCGCCTTGCCGAGCGCGACCTGGGAGGAGACGCCGCGCCAGTAGCCCTGCGCGACCACGGGCGCGAGGGGCGGGAACCAGGTGAGGCTCGCGCCATCCGCGACGCAGGTGGCCAGCAGCGCCGAGAGGCGCCGTTCCGCGCTGGCGGACGCGGCGGCATCCAGCGCCTCCACCACCAGCCCGGCGATCGGCTTGACGTAGCGGAATTCCAGGCTGTTCGAGAGGTCGTCGAGGATGCGGATAGAGCCCTGACGCACGAAGCCGCGCTTTTCATAGAAGCGATGCGCCGTCTCGAAGCGGGTATCGGTCCACAGCACCAGGCGCTGCGCGCCAGCCGCGCGCGCATGCGCTTCCGCGGCCCCGAGAAGGTCATGCGCCAGGCCGCTGCCGCGCGCCTCCTTCGCCACATAGACCTTGCAGATCTCGTAGGCCGCGTCCTGCCCCATCGGCCGCGTCGCCGCCATGCCGATGACACGCCCGTCCCGCTCCGCCACCCAGAGCGCGCCGCCGGCCTCGGCGAAATAGGTCGCCAGCGCGCGCAGCTCCGGTACCTCGCCATCCACGTCCATGATGCAGCCGGGATATTCGGACCAGCAATCGCCGATCAGGCGGATGAAGCCATCCGCATCATCGTCGCGGCCGGGACGGAGAGGCGCCGCGCTCATGACAGGCCGCGGCAGAACTCCTGGATGCGCGCACAGGCCTCGCGCAGGCTCTCCGTCTCGGTCGCATAGGAGATACGGAGATAGGGGCTCATGCCATAGGCAGCGCCATGCACGACGGCGACGTGCTTCTCCTCGATCAGCGCGAGGGCGAAATCGGCGTCCGTCGCGATGCGCCGCCCGCCGGCGCTGACCTTGCCAAGGCAGCCGGCGATGTTCGGGAAGACATAAAAGGCGCCTTCGGGCTTGTGGCACACCACGCCAGGGGCGGCGTTCAGCATCTCCACCACCATGTCGCGGCGCGCCTTGTAGATCGCGGCGCGCTCCTTCACGAGGTCCTGCGGCCCATCCAGCACGGCGGCCGCGGCGGCCTGGCCGACGGTGCTGACACCTGCCGTCAGCTGGCCCTGCATGTTGACCATCGCCTTGATCAGGTCGCGCGGCCCGCCGCAGAAGCCGATGCGCCAGCCGGTCATCGCATAGGTCTTGGACACGCCATTCACCGTCAGCACGCGGTCCTTCAGGCGCGGCTCCACCTCCGCGATCGTGCAGAACTCGAAATCGTCGTAGACGAGGTGCTCATACATGTCGTCGGTCAGCACCCAGACATGCGGGTGCCGCAGCAGCACATCCGCCAGCGCCTGCATCTCCGCCCGCGAACAGGCGGCACCGGTGGGGTTGCTCGGGAAGTTCAGCAGCAGCCACTTCGTCTTCGGCGTGATCGCGGCTTCCAGATCCTCGGGGCGCAGCCGAAAACCGTTGTTCTGCGGGCAGGCGACCGGGACCGACACGCCGCCCGCGAGCTTCGCCATATCCGCGTAGGAGATCCAGTAGGGCGCGGGGATGATCACCTCGTCGCCCGGGTCGCAGCTGGCGAGCATGGCGTTCATGATCACCTGCTTGCCGCCATTGGCCACCATGATTTCGTCGAGCGCGTAGTCGAGCCCGTTCTCCCGCTTGAACTTGCGCTGGATGGCTTCCTTCAGCGCCCTGGCGCCATCCTGCGCCGGGTATTTCGTGTCGCCCGCCAGCGCCGCCTTGTAGGCGGCTTCGATCGCGTGGCGCGGGGTCGCGAAATCGGGCTCGCCGACGGCCAGGCTGATGACCTTGATGCCCTGGGCCGCAAGCTCGCGCGCCTTCTGCGTCATGACAACGGAGGCGGCGGGCGCGATTTCCTTCAGGCGGCTGGCGAGCGCGGGCATGGCGGGCGGGACCTCCGGGACAGGGGGCGCAACCTATCCCCCGGCCGCGCGCGGCTCAATCCGGCGCGCGTTCCATCAGCCAGTCGGTGTCGTCCTCTCCGTACTGAACGAAGCCGAGCCGCTCCCAGAAGCGGCGCGCCGGGCTTTCCTTCACCACCTCGAGCCGGAAGGCCCGGCCGGGATGCTCCGCCAGGATGACGCGGAAGATGGCCTCGCCCAGTCCGCTGCCCTGCGCATGGGTGTCGAGGAACAGGCTGTGGATCTCGACCCAGGCGTCGCGCGGCAGCACGCCGACGCAGCCCGCTAGCACGCCGTCCTGTTCGATGATCCGCAGGATGCCGGCATCGAAGGGCAGGCGCATCCGGCTGCGGCGCCGCTCCGGGTCGAAGCGACCGATGCGTTCCAGATGCTCGCGCATCGCCCGGATGGAGAGCGCGAGCACCGGTTCAAAATCAGCCTCTGTCGCAGGACGGAGGCTGAAGGCTTGGTTGGCCATACGATTCAGACCTTCAGGCCGACGGCCTTCCGGTCATCGCATGGCGTCACTTCAGCCCGGCACAGAACTTCTGGATGCGGGTGCAGGCTTCCTTCAGCGTCGCGTCATCCGTCGCGTAGCTGATGCGGAAATGGCCCGGGAACATGAAGGCCGCGCCATGCACCGCCGCCACGCCCGTCTCCTCGAGCAGGCCGATGCAGAAATCCTCATCCGTCTCGATCTTCTTGCCGCCGGCGCTGGTCTTGCCCAGGCAGCCGCGGATGTCGGGGAAGACGTAGAAGGCGCCTTCCGGCGTCGGGCAGCGCACGCCCGCCGCCTGGTTGAGCATGGACACCACCAGGTCGCGACGGCGCTCATAGACCACGCGCATCGCCTCCACGCTCTCCTGCGGCCCCGTCAGCGCCTCGATCGCCGCGGCCTGGGAGATGGAGGAGGTGTTGGAGGTGGACTGGCTCTGCAGCTTGTCCATCGCCTTGATCAGCTTCAGCGGCGCGCCTGCGAAGCCGATGCGCCAGCCGGTCATCGCATAGGCCTTGGAGCAGCCGTTCATGGTCACGGTGCGATCCTTCAGGCGCGGCTCCACCTCGACCAGGGTCGCGAAGGTCATGCCGTAGGTCAGCTTCTCGTAGATGTCGTCGGAGAAGATCCAGACATTGGGGTGGCGCATCAGCACCTCGGCCAGCGCCTTGAGCTCCGCCGCGGAATAGCCGGCCCCGGTCGGGTTGCAGGGGTTGTTGAGGATCAGCCACTTCGTCTTCGGCGTGATGGCCGCTTCCAGCTGCTCCGGCGTCATCCGGAAGCCCTGGTTCGGGCCGCAGGGCACGATCACGGGCGTGCCTTCCGCCAGCGCCACGATGTCCGGGTAGGACACCCAGCACGGGGCGGGGATGATCGCCTCATCGCCGGGGTTGATGGTGGCGACCAGCGCATCGAAGATCACCTGCTTGCCGCCGGTGGCGACCAGGATTTCCTCGGGCTTGTAGTCCACATTGTTGTCGCGCTTGAATTTCTCGCAGACCGCCTTACGCAGCGCCATGGTGCCGGCGACGTCGGTGTACTTCGTCTCACCGCGCTCGATGGCCGCGATCGCCGCGTCCTTCACATTGCGGGGCGTGTCGAAATCCGGCTCACCGGCCGCAAGCGAGATGATGTCGCGGCCCTCGGCCTTCAGGGCGCGGGCCTTCGCCGTCATGGCGATGGTGAGCGACGGGGAGATCCGGTCGAGGCGGTCGGCAATGAGGTTCATGGTGTTCGGCGTTCCCTGCCGGCAAGGCGGGGAAGGCACCCCCGCACGACGCGGCCGGGCCATGTCCTAGCCCTATGGAGGCGGGGCGTCCACAGGCTGCGCCGCGCCACCGTCACCGTCGCCGAACAGGCGCAGCGGGCGGTAGCCGTCGAAGGTGAAGCCCTGGGACCGCATGCATCCCCGCCGCCAGGCCTCCCGCGCACCGGTATTGGCGTCCACCCAGCCATAGCGCGGTGGGCGCCAGCGGTCCGTGAAGCTGCAGACCTCCCGGCCGGAATGGCTGATCCAGCAGCGCCGTTCCCGGACATAGCCGCCGGGATCGACGATCTGCCAGACCATCAGGGGCTGCACCGCCACCGCCGCCTTGTCCTGGCAGGCCTCGAGCGTCGCATCCGCCTGCGCCTCGGTCGTGCCGGGGCGCACACCGCGCTCGGCGCAGCCGCCGAGCAGCAGGAGAAGCGCGAAGGCAAGGGAACGCCGAACCATGGCACCACCCTGCCACGCGATGGTGGAGGGATCGTGGCGCCGATCAGGCACCGGGAGGGCGCCTGG
>JBIIRI010000146.1:0-9104 GCA_044341625.1 Roseomonas sp. | reverse complement strand
CCGCGACGCCTACAGCGCGGAAAAGCAGGCCTTGCGCGCCATGCAGAAGATGATGAAGCACGCCGCCAACGACCGGCTGCGGCAGGGCCTGCAGGCGCATATCGACCAGACCGAGGGCCATATGGAACGGCTGGACCAGGCGCTCGAACAGCTCGGCGGCAAGCCCGGCCGCAAGGTGTGCGAGGCGATGCGCGGCCTGATCGAGGAAGCGAATCACGAGATGGGAGAGGCCGAGCGCGGGCCGATGATGGATGTCGTCATCATCGCCGCCGCGCAGCGGATGGAGCATTACGAGATCGCGTCCTACGGAACCCTGGCCGCACTCGCCCGCGCCGCCGGGCAGGACCAGCTGGCCAACCTGCTCCACCAGACGCTGGAGGAGGAGAAGAAGATGGACGAGGACCTCTCGACCGTCGCGGAGGCGGAGGTGAACCGGGCCTGGATCATGGAAGCCCGGATGAGCGAGGAGGAACGGGAGACGGCGAATGAGAACCGCCGCGCCGCCCGCCGCAAGGCCGGATGAGCGCCCGGCGGGGGCCGCTTGACGCCGCCCCCCGCCGCTTCCAAACCGCCCTTGGGCGGCCGCGCATGCGTCCCGCCGCCGGGGCGCAGCGAACATGGACAGGCCAGAGGGCAGCTCAAGGACCGAAGGCTTTCCCACCTTCCGCGAAGCGGTGCGGGTCTGGGCCCGCATCGGGCTGCTGTCCTTCGGCGGGCCGGCCGCGCAGATCGCGCTGATGCATCGCGAGGTGGTCGAGGACCGCCGCTGGATCTCGGATGCCCGTTTCCTGCACGCGCTGAATTTCTGCATGCTGCTGCCGGGGCCGGAGGCGCAGCAGCTGGCGACCTATCTCGGCTGGCTGATGCATGGGGTGAAGGGCGGGCTGGCGGCGGGGCTGCTGTTCATCGCGCCGGGTGTGGCGGTGATGATGCTGCTGGCCCTGCTCTACGCGACGCTCGGCGATGTGCCGATCATCGCGGCGCTGTTCTTCGGTCTGAAATGCGCCGTGCTGGCGCTGGTCATCCAGGCGCTGGCGAAGGTCGCGGCGCGCGCGCTGAAGGGCGCCGTGCCCTGGCTGGTCGCGGCGCTGGCCTTCCTCGCGCTGTTCGCCTTCGCCGTGCCCTTCCCCGTGGTGGTGCTGGGCGCGGCGCTGATCGGCTACCTGCTGCCGCAGGCCTTCGCGACAGCCGGCCACAAGGCGGCGGAGGGCACGGCGCCGGCGCTGCTGGATGCGGTGCTGGCGGCCGACCCGGACCGCCCGCGCCGCATGGCCGCCACCGCGCGGCGCGCGGGGCTGGTGGCGCTGGCGATCTGGGCTTGGCCCGTCGCGCTGCTCTACGGCACCGGCACCTTCGGCGACATCGCCTGGTTCTTCTCCAAGATGGCGGTCGTGACCTTCGGCGGCGCCTATGCCGTGCTTGCCTATGTCGCGCAGGAAGCGGTGGAGGGTTATGGCTGGCTGAGCGCGGCGGAGATGCTGGCGGGGCTCGGCCTCGCGGAGACGACGCCCGGCCCGCTGATCCTGGTGCTGCAATTCGTGGGCTTCCTGGCCGGCTTCCGGGATGGCGGCGTGGCGGGGGGGCTGGCGGGCGGGATGCTCGCGGTCTTCGTCACCTTCGCGCCCTGCTTCGCCTGGATCTTCCTCGGCGCCCCGCATGTCGAGCGGCTGCACAACGCGCCGCGGCTGAAGGGCGCGCTGGCGGGGGTGACGGCGGCGGTGGTGGGCGTGATCGCGAACCTCGCGCTGTGGTTCGCGCTCCGCGTCGCCTTCACCCGGGTCGAGACGGCGGAGATCGGCCCGATGCGGATCAGCGTGCCGGACCCGCTGACGATGGTGCCCGATGCGGTGGCGCTGACGGCGCTGGCGGGGGTTTGCATCTATGTGCTGAAGCTCGATGTCGTGCGGACGCTGTTCGTCACCGCCGGCGCGGGCTTCGCCGCGCGCACGCTGCTGGGCTTCTGAGGGACGAAGTCCCTTTTTTGGTGCCCTCAGTCGCGTCGTGCCGAAGGCACGCCTGCGGCGTGACGCGGCCGCATCCGCGGCGGCGGCCATTCGGCCGCTCGACCGGCTGCGCCGGTCGCCTGAGTCGCTCAAAGCGGCGCCGGCATCACACGTTACCGGCCGCCCAGAGCGTCTCGGCAGCCAGGATGCCGCGCAGCCCTCGGTTCGGTGCGAAGACAGCGAAGCTGCCTTCGGGGAACTCCGCCTGCGCCAGCCCCCGGCCCAGCATCATGCCAAGCGGCACGATGTGCCCCACCAGCACATCAGTCGCCCCCGGCGCCGAAGGACGGACGCTCCGCGCGCCGAGCCAGGCGATCCGTTCGCGCAGCAACACCGCATCCGGCGTGTAGTCATCGGCCGTCAGGTTCGGCTCGATCACCGCAAGCGCGCCGAAGGCGAGTTCGGCCGTGTCGCGCGCCCGAAACACCGGGCTGGTCAGCACCTGCCCGAGCGGGATGCCAAGCGCCGCGACCGCCCGGCCCGTGCGAAGCGATTGCGCGCGTCCCTCCGCGCTCAGGTTGCGCTGGCCGGCGCGGTTGCCGAGGTCGCCGGTATCCACCTGGGCGCGGTCGGTGATGCCGTGGCGCATCACCGCCACCACACCGCCCGCCCGCAACGCGGCGATCAGCGCCGCCGCCTCCGCCCCTTGCGCGGTCGCGGCACCGGCGCGCCGCGCCAGCAGCAGCGCCGGCGCGGCGAGGATCAGGCGGCGAGGCTGCATCAGCGCATCACCCCAGGGTGAAGGCCTCATGCACCGACGACTTGATGGCGCCGCCCACCACCGGGCCGCCGCCGGCGACATAGATGAAGTCGCCGATCGTCACCGCGCCCATCCCGTGCCGAGGCGTGGGCATCGGCGCGTGGTGCTGCCAGGTGTCGGCGGCGGGGTCGTAGCTTTCCATCTGCCCATGCACCTGGCCGGTCAGCACGCGATTCACGAATTCCCCGCTTTCGCCGCCCATCGCGAAGAAGCGGTTGCGATAGACCACGAGGCCATGGCCGGAGCGTGCCGTCGGCAGCGGTGCGCGCGCCACCCATTGGTCCTGGGCGGGGATGTACATGTGGTGGAGGGAGGTATTGTACTCGAAGGTGTTGAAGCGGCCGCCGACGATGTGGATGTTGCCGTTCCACACCACCACACCCGCATGGTCCCGCGCGCCGGGCAGCGCCTTGCGCCGCTCCCACCGATCCGTCTGCGGGTCATAGACCTCGTGCCAGCCGACCGAGGCGCGTTCCGTCTCGGGCTCCGACGCGCCGCCGATATGGTGAATCTTGCCATCCACCACCGCCAGCGCGCCCGCGCCGCGCGGGCGGGGCATCGGCGCCACGGGCGACCAGCGATCGGCCGCGATGTCATAGGCGAAGGCCAGGGTATCGGCGCCGCGGTTCTGGTTGTTGAAGCCGCCGAAGGCATAGATGCGGTCGCCCAGGGTCGCGACGCCGACATGGTTCGCCCCGCGCGGCAGCCGCGCCTTCTCGGCCCATGTGTCGGTGGCGGGGTCGTAGACATGGACGAAGCTGTTGTTGACCATCTGCTCGGCATAGCCGCCGATGACCCAGAGCTTGCCTTGCGCCTCGGCGGCCCAGGCCATCTCGGTGCGGGGGATGGGCAGCGGCGCGCGGGACACCCAGCGGCCGGGCGCGCCGGCGGGGGCGGGGCTGTCCACCACGCGCTGGGCGAGCTGGGCGGGGGTCAGCACCACCGGGCCCGCGCCGCGCAGCGGTGCCATGCGGTCGGACGGGATGGGGAGGCCGTGATGGGGCTGCTGCGCCCGGGCGCCGACGGCGGTCCCGACCAGCCCGGCAGCCGCGCCGAGCATCAACCTGCGTCGCATCGTTCCTCGTCTCCCTTGGAGTATTGGACAGGAGACTAGGCTTCGGCGCGCCAGGGGAAAAGATCGTTGCGCGGAACCCGGCGCGGGGCGCGGCGTCAGCGGCCCCGCAGCGCTTTGCCCAGCTCCCGGAACCCGTCCACCTGCTGACGGACCCAGCCGCCCGTCGCCAGGCTCTCGGGCGCATTCGGGTCGCCGGTGCGCGGGTAGCTCCGGCGGTCGAAATCGGCGGTGCCGAACATCCAGTCCCAGACCGGCAGCAGCACCGCGTAGTTGCGCCCGTTCTCCCCGGCCGAAAGCTCCCCGTGATGGATGCGGTGGAAGCGCGGCGAGACCATCAGCCTTTCGCCGACGCGGCCGAAATCGAGCCGGACATTCGCATGGCTCAGGCTCTCGGCCAGTTGGCGCAGCATGACGATCAGCACGAACTGCACCGGCGGCACGCCGATCAGCAGCGCGACGACGCCGAACCACACCGCCGCGATCGCGTCGTCCAGCAGGTGGTTGCGGTCATCGGTCCAGAAGGTCATCTGGCGCTGCGCGTGATGCACCGAATGCAGCGCGTACCACCAGCGGAATGTGTGCTGGAAGCGATGGCGCCAATACTCGCCGAAATCCAGGATCACGACATAGAGCAGCAGCGCAAACAGCGGCCAGTCGCGCAGCCCCGGGAACATCGTCTCCAGCGTCGGCGCGACGAAGCCGGTATCGGCCAGCAATCCCTGCAGCGTGCGTTCCGCCCAGGACAGCGCCACGAAGGCGATCAGCGGCAGCAGGCCGAGGCGCGCGAGCAGCGTGTAGATCACATCCGTCCAGATCGCCTTCTGGTCGGTCACGTCCTCCACCGGCTTGATGGCTTCCAGCGGCCGGCAGACCGCATAGACCAGCGCGATCTGCACGATGCCGAGCAGCGCGAAGTCCAGCCATTCCTGCACCCGGTCGGCCCAGAGCATCAGCCCCAGCGCATAGAGCGCCGGCTGCACCGCGCCTTCATAGATCGCGCCGGAGGTATCGACCCAGAGGTTCATCAGCCAATCGAACATCAACCTTTCCCCTGCGGCGATGCTCGCGCATCGCCGCCCTCAATCGCCGGCGCCGGCCTCCGCCGGCTTGGCTCCGCCGCATAAGCGGCGGCGCGCAGTCGCGCGCTCGGCCGGCTTTGCCGGCCGCCTGCATCGCCGGATCCTATCATGCCGGCACCCCGGTGACCGGCAGGGTTTCGAAACAGAAGCCACGGGCGAGAAGGCCGGAGACCAGCTCCTCGAAGATACCCGCGAAGGGCTCGCGGCGGCTGCGGACGCCCCAATGCATCACCAGCACCTCGCCCGCGCGGATATTGGCCAGGTTCCGGCGCAGCAGCGCGGCGTTCGGGTGCTGCGCGGCCTCCAGCTCGTCGCCCAGGAAGCCGTTGCGCGTCCAGCCCTGGTGGCGCAGCCCGCAGGCGCTTGCCATCCGCACCGCCCCCGGCGTGGTGATCCCCCCCGGCGCGCGCCAGAGCGGCAGCACCACCGCATCCGGCACCATCCGCCGCAGCGCGGCGACGGGCCGGTCGAGTTCGGCGCAGAGCGCTTGCTGGTCCAGCACCTCCTGCGCCCCGCCGCCGCGGCGGACATAGCTGACCTGGCCCGGCGCCGGGTCGCCCCGGAAATACCAATGCCGCCAGGTGTGGCTGGCGAAGACATGCCCTTCCACCGCCCGCGCGCGCCAGAAAGGCGCCCAGGCGTCGGACAGCGTCGTGTCACCGCGGAAGGTGGGCTCATCGGCGATGAACAGCGTCGCGCGGATGCGATGCCGCGCGAGGATCGCGGCGATCTGCTCCGCTTCCCGGCTCCAGCCGGTGTCGATGGTCAAATAGAGCGGCCCGGCGCAGCGCGCAGGCGCCTGCGCAAGCGCCGGCGCGGCCAAGGGGGCGAGGCCCGCCGCCAGCCCCGCGCCGAGCAATCCGCGCCGTCGCATCGCCTCAGCGCAGCGCCGCCGGCGTCGCCGGCACGGCTGGTCCTGACGGCGATGCCCCCGCCGCGCGGGCGACGGAAGGCGCGACCGCCATCGGCGCCGCGAAGGGCCGCGTGCCCGATGTCGCGCCGGCCATGCTCCAGGTGAAATCGCCCGCCACGCCGTCCCGGCGCGGCTTGAAGAAGATGCCATGCGGGCTGCGCCCGACGCGGCCGGTCTGCCATTGCGGCTGCGCGGCCGGATCGCGCGGGTCCACCACCGCGATGCGGCCGGACCAGCGCAGCGTCATCCACACGCGCCCCTCGGGGTCGAAGGTGATGCAGTCCGGCCCGCCGGGAATGTTCCACACCCGCCGCACCGCGAGCGTGTCGGGGTCGATCTCCGCCAGCCGGCTGTCCACGCGGGATGTCGCGAACAGCGACCGCCCATCGGGGGACGGGAAAATGGTGTGCGCCCCGCGGCCGAGGGTGAAGCCGCGCGTCACCTCCCGCGTCTCGGGGTCGAGGACGGAGAAGTAATCGCCCCCCATCACGCCGATGATCAGCTTGCCGCGATGCCAGATGATCCCCGCCGGCTCCGGCCCGACCTCGGCCGACCAGAGCTGGGTGCGGGTTTCCATGTCGAAGGCCACCACCGCGCGGTCGCCCTGCATGGTGACGAAGACGCGGCGGCTGTCCGGCGAGAAGGCGATATGGCTCGGCATGTCGCCGGGCCGGAAACGATGCACCAGCGCCAGCGTCGCGGCGTCGTAGATATCCACCTGGTCGCGCCGGAGGCTCGCGATCACCAGCCAGCGGCCATCGGGGCTGTATTCCAGGTGATAGGGGTTGGAGATGCGTTCGCGCCGCCGCACATCCCCGGTCGAGGGGTCGAGGAAGATCAGCTCATTCCCCGCCGAATCCCCCAGCACCAATTCCCGCCCATCCGGCGTCAGCACCAGATGGTGCGGTTCCCGCAGGACGGGAATGCGGCGCACTTCCTGGCGCGTGGCGGGGTCCAGGATGCTGATCGAGGCCTCGCCCGAATTCAGGACAAACAGCAGGTCCGCGCGCGCGGCAGGGGCGAGCAGCGGGGCCAGCAGCAGCGCCAGGACAGGCAAGGCGAACGGCAGGTGGCGCAGGCGCACGGGACGTCCTCTGGAAGGGGCGGTTGTGGCGATTGAGCAGCCGCCCCGGCGCTTGTCCAGGGCGGTGTCATGGGCGGCAGGCGAATCCTCCGTCACCCGATGCGCGGGCACGTCATTCCGCCGGTTTGAAGTCGAGAGAGACGCCGTTCATGCAATATCGTTGCCCGGTCGGCGCCGGCCCATCCGGGAAGGCGTGGCCCAGATGCCCGCCGCAATTCGCGCAATGCACCTCCGTCCGGGTCATGAAGAAACTGCGGTCGGTGGTGGTTGCCACCGCGCCGTCGATCGGGGCCCAGAAGCTGGGCCAGCCGGTGCCGCTTTCGTATTTCGTCGTCGCGTCGAACAGCGGCGTGCCGCAGCCGGCGCAGGCGAAGATGCCCTGCCGCTTTTCCGCGTTCAGCTTGCTGGTGCCGGGGCGTTCCGTGCCGTGCTGGCGCAGCACGCGGAAGGCCTCGGGCGAGAGGATCTCGCGCCATTCGGCCTCCGTCTTCGCGACCGGGAAATCCTCGTCCGTCCGCTTGGCCTTGTTGCCGAACATCACGCCGCCCCCTGCTTCAGCCGATCCGCGAAGGTCTTGCGGAATTTCGCGACCTTCGGCGCCACCACCACCCGGCAATAGCCCGACCAGGGGTTGCGCGCGAAATAGTCCTGGTGCTCGGCCTCACCGGGCCAGAAGCGGGTCAGCGGCACCAGCTCCGTCACCGCCTTCGCGCCCCAGATGCCGGCGGCATCAACCTCCGCGATCACCTGCCGGGCCGTCGCCTCCTGCTCCGGCGAATGGGTCAGGATGATGCTGCGGTATTGCGGGCCGACATCATTGCCCTGGCGATCCTGGGTGGTCGGGTCGTGCAGGGTGAAGAACATCCGCAGCAGATCGGCATAGCTCAGCTTCGCCGGGTCGAAATCGATCTGCACCACCTCCGCATGGCCGGTCCGCTTGGCGCAGACCTCCTCATAGCTCGGGTTGTCCACATGCCCGCCGGCATAGCCGCTTTCGGCCCGTGTCACGCCATCCAGGTGGCGCAGCGCGCCTTCGATGCACCAGAAGCAGCCGCCGCCGATCGTGGCCGTTTCCATCGCCATGTGGCGTCCCCCATCTCTTAGCCATGTATCTCACAGTTGGATGTGGGGTGTCCGCGCCGAGCGTGGAGGGGGTTACCGAAGCCGGGCAAGCGGGGCAGTCTGCTGCCCATGAGCACGCCCGCCCTCGCCGCCGCCGCCGCCTTTGCCGCCGCGCATGAATCCCCCTTCCCGCGCGACCTGCGCGCGCATCTGGAAAGCGGGCATTTCGAGCCACCGCCCTTCAACGCCATCCTCGGCCCGATCTTCCCGCGCGGCGCGCCGAACGGCCTGGTCACACGGCGCGGGGAAGTCATCGCCTCCTGGGGCGATACGCGGCAGGCCGACATGACCTTCAGCGTGGCGAAATCCTACCTCTCGCTGCTGGCCGGCATCGCCTGGGGCGACGGGCTGCTGCCCGATATCGACGAGCCGGTCCGCGCCCGCGTGCAGGATGGCGGCTTCGAGAGCGACCAGAACGCCCCGATCACCTGGCGGCATTTGCTGACCAATACCTCCGAATGGGAAGGGGAGCTGTTCGGCAAGTCGGACCTAATCGACCGCGGCCGGGACCTGGCGCGGGAAGGCGCGGGTCCGAAGGGCGTCGCGCGCCCCTTGCAGGCGCCGGGGAGCTACTGGGAATACAACGACGTCCGGGTGAACCGGCTTGCGCTGTCCCTGCTGCATTTGTTCCGCCGCCCGCTGCCGGAGGTCTTCGCGGAACGCATCCTGGACCCGATCGGCGGCAGCCGGGACTGGGTCTGGTACGCCTATGACAACGCCGTGGTCGAGATCGACGGCCGCCGCCTGCCGTCTGTCCCCGGCGGAACGCATTGGGGCGCCGGGCTCCGCATCCATGCCGAGGACCAGGAGAAGGTCGGGCGGCTGGTGCTGGGGCGCGGCGAATGGGCGGGGAAGCAATTGGTGCCGGCGCAATGGCTGGACTGGTCGCTGTCCCCCTGCCCGCTCAATGCGTCCTACGGCTTCCTTTGGTGGCTGAACGGTGCGGGGCGGCACCCGCTGGCGCCGCGCAGTTCCGTCTTCGCCCAAGGAGCCGGCGGCAACTACACCTGGATCTGGCCGGAGGGCGAAGTGGTGGCCGTCGCCCGCTGGATCCACCCGGACGCGCTG
>JBIIRI010000262.1:0-2693 GCA_044341625.1 Roseomonas sp. | reverse complement strand
ACCGTGACCGAGACCGCGTCCCCCGCGCATTCCCTGCTCCCCGTGCTTCTCCGCATCGCCGATGCGCTGGAACGCCAGGCCCCGCCCCGCCCGCCTGCACCCGACCTGGCCGCCGCCGATGCCTTCGTCTGGCACCCGCAGCCGGCCCCGCGCCTGGCGCCGGTGCCGAAGGTCTCGGCCGTCGGCGTCGGGCTGCTGCGCGGGGTGGAACAGCAGAAGAAGATCCTGCTCGACAACACGCTGCGCTTCGCGCGCGGCCTGCCGGCGAACAACGCGATGCTCTGGGGCGCGCGGGGGATGGGCAAGTCGTCCCTGGTGAAGGCCGCCCATGCGGAGGCGAATGCCGAGATCCCCGGTAGCCTCGCGCTGATCGAGATCCACCGCGAGGACATCCGCACCCTGCCCGACCTGCTGAACATCCTGCGCCGCGAGACGCGACGCTGCCTGGTGTTCTGCGACGATCTGTCCTTCGAGCGGGAGGATGCGGACTACAAGGCGCTGAAATCCGTCCTCGATGGCGGGATCGAGGGGCGGCCGGCCAATGTGCTGTTCTACGCCACATCGAACCGTCGTCACCTGATGCCGCGGGACATGATCGAGAATGAAAGCCGCGGCGCGATCCACGGCCAGGAATCGGTGGAGGAGAAGGTCTCGCTCTCCGACCGCTTCGGGCTCTGGATCGGCTTCCACAATTGCGACCAGGATACCTTCTTCGCGATGATCGAAGGCTATGCCGCGAGCTTCGCCCTGCCGATCGGGGAAGACGAGCTGCGCCGTGCCGCCGTCGAATGGTCCGTCACGCGCGGTGGCCGATCCGGCCGCGTCGCCTGGCAATTCGTGCAGGAGATCGCCGGCCGCCTCGGCGTCCGCATCCCGGCGTGAAGGCGCCCCGCAAGATCGCTGAACGATCTTGCGGGGACCGAGGCCTCGGCGCTGCTCCGCGTCAAGCGATCAGCGCATCCTGCAGGGGCGGCGTCACGGGCGCCGTCCCGGCTTCCGCCGCCTGGGCATCCAGCGCCGCTTGCAGCAGCGCGCCGAATTCCGCCGCGAAGGCGCCGCCCTCGGTATCCGTGGACAGGATCGCGCCATGCGCGACGGCCAGCAGCGGCTGGTAGCCGGCCTCTCCCGCCACCTCGCCCCTGGTGCCCTCGCCCTGCGCCGCATCGACGCTCAGGCCATGCACCTGGATCAGCCGGCCTTCCATGCGGTCCTGCAATTCGCCGAACAGCGCGGCCTCGGCGGCATCGTCGAGGTCGAAGCTGTAGGTCTGCTCCAGGCTGAGGAAGCCGTTCTCATCCGCTTCCGGCCAGTCGCCGATCAGCGACGCATCGGTGATGCTGCCATCGCCGGTCAGGCCCAACAGCACCTGCCCGATGACGGATGCGCCCTCCGACGCCTCCACGAAGCCGTCGAGATCGGCATCGAGGCTGATGTTCGGCAGCAGCGAGGCGCTGTCGTCGGTGAAGCCGTGGATGTGCATCGCATGCGCCTCGCCCGGCTCCAGCCCCGCCAGGTCTAGGTCGATGGCCACCGTGCCGGCCGCTTCGTCGAAGGTGATGCTGGCGGCGCCGAAGACGCCGGAGTTGTTGGCCGGCAGGATCAGCGTGGCGAAGCTCCGCGCGCCATCCCCCTGCCCGTCCGTGCCGTTGCCATTGCTGTCGGTACCATTGTCGCCATTCACCGCGACCGGTAGCACACCATCGCCATTGGCAATGTTGCCATTCGTGCCGTCGCCGTTGGTGACGTCACCATTCGTGCCGTCGCCGTTGGTGACATCGCCATTCGTGCCGTCGCCGTTGGTGACATCGCCATTCGCGTCATCCGCCAGGAACGGGTCGGGCGCGATCGCGCCGCTGCCATCGGTGTTCAGGGTGAAGGGCGCCATGGCATCGAGAAAGGCGGTGATCCCGTCCAGCAGCGCCTCGGGGTCGTCGGCGAATTGCGCCACGACCTCATCTGGCAGGGACAGGAGCTGCCCCGCGGCGACCGGCAGGAGGTCGGCGTAGCCGCCTTCTCCGTTCACTTCGCCGGGCGTGCCCTCCCCGGCACCTTCCGCAACCTCAAGGCCGTGCAGCTTGATGACGCGCCCTTCGAGCTGGTCTTGCAGCGCCGTCAGGACATCCTGGTCTTCGGCGTCATTCGGATCGAGCGTGTAGCTGCGGCTGAAGACGATACGCCCATCCTCCTCCGCAACGTCGAAGTCGCCGGAGCCGCCGAGCGCCGGATCGACATCGCCCGACGCGGTGAGCGAGGCGATGATCGGCCCGAAGGCTGCCGCGGCGCCTTCCGCGGTTTCCACGAAGCCGTCGCCATCGGCATCGTCACTGGCCACCGCCAGGCGTTCGGTACCGTCATCGGTGAAGCCATGAATGTGCAGCGGGTGCGGCTCGCCCAGCGTCACATTATTCGCGACGAAACGGACATCGAGCGTATTCCCATCGAGCCGCACCGCGGCGAAGCCGAGCGCGCCGGAATTATTCGCCGGCAGCAGCAGCGCGAAGGCGGACTGGGGCACAGCGCCGCCGCCGTTCCCGTTGCCGTCGCCGTTGCCGTCGCCGTTGCCGTTACCGTCGCCGTTCCCATCGCCGCCGCCATCGATGATGCCCGCCTCCGACAGCGCGTCCTCGATGGTGTCTAGAACCTCCTGCACCGCGTCCTCGGCCTCATCGGCCGCTGCGGCCAAATCCTCGCGG
>JBIIRI010000031.1:0-26449 GCA_044341625.1 Roseomonas sp. | reverse complement strand
CGCGGCTGCGCCTGGCTCGATGCCGGCACCCCCGCCAGCCTGCTGCAGGCCGCGACCTTCGTGCAGACGGTGCAGGAACGCCAGGGCCTTTTCGTCTCGGCGCCGGAGGAGATCGCCTTCCGCCGAGGCTTCCTGACCGCGGAGGAATTGCGGATGCGCGGGGAGAGGCTGGGCAAGACCGAATACGGGCGCTATCTTATTGCGATATCGCAAGGGATATACGATCCGTGAAAGTGATGCCGCAGGCCATCCCAGACGTGCTGGTGATCGAGCCAGCCCGCCATGGCGATGCCCGCGGCTTCGTTAGCGAGGTGTGGAAGCGCAGCGCCCTGGCCGCCGCCGGGATCTCGGTGGAGTTCGTGCAGGACAACCATTCCGTCTCCCGCGACGCGGGCGTGCTGCGGGGGCTGCATTTCCAGCGGCCGCCGCATGCCCAGGGCAAGCTGGTGCGGGTGGTGCGGGGGCGGATCCTCGATGTCGTGGTCGATATCCGGGACGGCAGCCCGACCTATGGGCGGCATGTGACCGCGGAGCTTTCGGCGGCCAATTGGCGGCAGATCTGGGTGCCACGCGGCTTCGCCCATGGCTTCATCACGCTCGAGCCGGATACGGAGGTGCTCTACAAGGTTGATGCCGAATACGATCGGGATTCCGATGGCGGCATCGCCTGGAACGACCCGGCGCTCAGCATCGAGTGGCCCCTGCCGCCGGGCGGGCCGATCCTGTCCGAGAAGGACGCGAAGGCGCCACGGCTGGCCGAGGCCGCGCCGATCTTCCCGCGCGGCAGCTGGTGATGCGTCGCATCCTGGTCACGGGACGCGGCGGTCAGTTGGCGACCGGGCTCGAAGCCAGCCTGCCGGCAAAGGGCTTCGAGGCTGTCCTGTTCGGCCAGCCGGAATTCGAATTCGACCGGCCCGATACCGTCCGCGCCGCCTTCGCCGCCGCGCGGCCCGACGCGGTGGTGAATTGCGCCGCCTGGACCGCCGTGGATGCGGCGGAAGATGACGAGGCTGGCGCCTTCCGCGCCAATGCGCTCGGCCCCGCGCTGCTGGCGGGGCTCTGCGCGCAAGCCGGCATCCCGCTGATCCAGATCGGCACCGACTATGTCCATGACGGGCGCAAGGGCGCGCTCTATGTCGAGGACGACCTGCCCAACCCGCTCTCGGCCTATGGGCGCACCAAGCTGGCGGGCGAATGGGCGGCGCTGTCGGGCAATCCGATGACCACCGTGCTACGGACGGCCTGGGTCTTCTCCGCCATGGGCAAGAACTTCCTCCGCACCATGCTGGCGGTCGGCGCGCAACGGCCGGAGCTACGGGTGGTGGCGGACCAGCTTGGCCACCCCACTGCGGCACCCGATCTGGCCGATGCCATCGCCGGCGTGCTGGCCCGCATCCGGGCGACCGGCTGGCGCCCCGAATATCGCGGCGTCTTCCACGCGGTGGCCGATGGCCATACCAGCTGGCACGGCTTCGCCGAGGCGATCTTCGCCGCGGCAAAGCCCTTCGGCGGGCCGAGCCCCGTGGTGCACCCCATCGCCACCGGCGACTACCCGACCAAGGCGGTGCGTCCGGCCGATGGGCGGCTGGTGCTGGGCAAGCTGCAAGCCACCTTCGGCGTCGCCCTGCCGCCCTGGCAGGACGGGCTGGCGCGGGTGGTCCGGGACCTTCACGCCCGCGGCTGATCGCCAAGGGCCTGCGCGGTGGTGGTCAACGCTCGCCTTCGGGCCTATCTGCGGCCTCGCATGCAGATCTCCCCCACCATTCCCCGCGTTGCGCTGGTCACCGGCGGCGCGAAGCGGCTTGGCCGCGCCATGGCGCTCGCGCTGGCCGAGGCCGGCTTCGATGTCGCGATCCACTATGCCGAAAGCCAGGCGGAGGCGGAGGCCACCGCCGCCGATATCCGCGCCCTCGGCCGCCGGGCCATCACGCTCCGCGCCGCCCTGGCGCGGGAGGAGGAAGTGGCCGGCCTCGTGCCCGCTACGATGGAGGCGCTCGGGCCCATCGGCGTGCTGGTCAACAACGCTTCCACCTTCGAGCGCGACGAATGGCAGGACGCGACGCGCGACAGCTGGGACCAGCATATCGAGCCCAATCTCCGCGCCCCCTTCGTGCTGACCCAGGCGATGGCCAAGGCCCTGCCCCCCCGGGCGGAGGGCTGCGTGGTCAACCTGCTGGACCAACGGGTCTGGTCGCTGACGCCGCATTTCGTGTCCTACACCGTCTCCAAGGCCGGGCTCTGGGCGCTGACCCAGACCCTGGCGCTGGCGCTGGCGCCGCGCATCCGGGTGAACGGCATCGGGCCGGGGCCCGCCCTGCCCTCCCCCCGCCAGAGCCGGGAGCAGTTCGACCGGCAATGCGAGTCCGTGCCCCTGAAGCGCGGCACCTCGCCGGAGGAGGTGGCGGCGGCGCTGATCTCGATCCTCGCCTTCCCGTCCATGACCGGGCAGATGATCGCGCTGGATGGCGGGCAGCACCTGCAATGGGCGCCGGTGCGCGATCCGATGGATGCCGTCGAATGATGGGCTACGCCCCCGATGCCGAACGCCGACGCCGCGTGGTCTTCGTGCGCGGGCTGGAACTGATGGCAAGGCTCGGCATCCACCCGCATGAAAAAGCGGCGCCCCAGCGCATCCGGCTGGATGTGGAATTGCTGGTGGAGGACGATGCCGCGCCGGCGGGTGTCGGGCCGGACGCCTTCGGGCGCGTCATCGATTACCAGCGTCTGGTCGAATTGGCGCGGCTTGTGGTGGCGGAAGGGCATGTGCTGCTGGTCGAGACCCTCGCCGAACGCATGGCTTCCGCCGCGTTGCAGGATCCGAGGGTCGAACGGGCGCGCGTGACGGTGGAAAAACCGGATGCGTTTCCGGATGTCGCAGGCGTGGGGGTTGTGGTCGAAAGACGAAGGCCCTGAAGGCCTTGGCGGGTGTCTTGGCGATGGTTTTTCCACCGCACCCACGCGGCCGGGCGCGCTTCGGCCGAGTCAACAGAAAAGATGCACTTGACGATAGTTCCGAGACAGTTATCGGACTAAAATTGTTTAATATCAATGACATGAAAAAATCGCCCAAAAACCGTGCAATGCCGTGTGACTGGCGGATGACGGCCATCCAGGGCGAGTCCGGGACAGGCTCTCCACAGACTTGTCCACAGTTTCGGTGGACAACGTCGCCCCACCTTCGGAAAGCCTCGCCACCTATCCCTACCAGGGCCACGGCGCCATGACACAGGACAGCCCACCCGAAGCCGAGGCGCCCGTCCCCCTCATGCAGGGCGTGCAGGTCATCGAGGCCGCGCTCGCCACCCTGCCACTGGTCCCCGGCGTCTACCGGATGCTCGATGCGAAGGGCGATGCGCTGTATGTCGGCAAGGCGCGCAGCCTTCGCCGGCGGGTGGCGACCTATACCCAGCTGGCCCGCCTGCCCGAACGCCTGCGGCGGATGGTCTTCGAGACCCGCAGCCTGGAAGTCGTGACCACCGCCTCCGAGGCCGAGGCGCTGCTGCTCGAGGCCAATCTGATCAAGCGCCTGCGGCCGCGCTTCAACATCGTCCTGCGCGACGACAAATCCTATCCCTGGCTGGTCCTGACCGAGGACCATCCCTACCCTCAGATCGCCAAACATCGCGGGGAACGCCGGAAGGGCGCGAGCTATTGGGGGCCCTTCGCCTCCGCCTGGGCGGTGAACCAGACACTGACCGCGCTGCAGCGCGTCTTCCTGCTACGGTCCTGCCGCGACACGGTGTTCGACAGCCGCACGCGGCCCTGCCTGCTGTTCCAGATCAAGCGCTGCGCCGCCCCCTGCGTGCAGCGCATCGACGAAGCGGGCTATGCGGAACTGGTACGGGAGGCGAAGGAATACCTCTCGGGCGGCGTCCCCTCGATCCAGAAGCGCCTGGCGGCGGAGATGGAGCAGGCCGCCGAAAGGCTGGAATTCGAACGCGCGGCGTCGCTCCGCGACCGCATCCGCGGCCTGACCCATGTGCAGGGGCGCGACCGGATCAACATCGATGGGCTCGGCGACGCGGATATCGTGGCGCTGCACCAGATGGCCGGGCAGTCCTGCGTGCAGGTCTTCTTCTTCCGCGGCGGTCGCAACAACGGCAACCGGCCGTATTTCCTGTCCCACGCCAAGGCCGAACAGCCGCCCGAGGAGGTGCTCGGCGCCTTCCTGGCCCAGCTCTATGACGACCTGCCCCCGCCGCCGCTCGTCTTGGTCAGCCACGAGCCCAGCGATGCCGCGCTGCTGGCCGATGCGCTGGCCATCAAGGCGGGACGGAAGGTGGAGATCCACCGCCCCCAGCGCGGCGACAAGCGCGCCGCCGTGGACCACGCCGCCACCAATGCGCGGGAAGCGATCGAGCGCCGCATGGCCGAAGGCGCGGCGCAGGGCGAATTGCTCGCCGGCGTCGCGAAGCTGTTCGACCTGCCCGACACGCCGGAGCGGATCGAGGTCTATGACAACAGCCACATCATGGGCACCAACGCCTATGGGGTGATGGTCGTCGCCGGGCCCGGCGGCTTCCTGAAGCAGCACTACCGCAAATACGGGATCCGGGAGGCAAAGCCCGCAGATGGCTCCACGCCGCGTGGCGGCGATGACTTCGCGATGATGCGGGAAGTCTTCGAACGCCGCTTCGGTCGCGCGCTGAAGGAAGACCCGGAGCGGGAACAGGAGACCTGGCCGGATCTGGTCCTGATCGATGGCGGCGCCGGCCAACTTTCCGCCGCGCGGGATATCCTGAACGAGATGGGGCTGCACGACATCCCGCTGGTCGGCATCGCCAAGGGGCCGGACCGCGATGCGGGGCGGGAATGGTTCCACCAGACCGGCAAGGACCCCTTCCAGCTGCCACCGCGCGATCCCGTACTCTACTACCTGCAGCGGCTGCGGGACGAGGCGCATCGCTTCGCCATCGCTTCCCACCGCACCGGCCGGTCCAAGGCCCTGACGCGGAGCGAGCTGGATGACATACCCGGGGTCGGCGCGGCGCTGAAGCGGAAGCTGCTCAATCACTTCGGCTCGGCGCGCGGGGTGCGGAACGCGGCGCTCGAGGATCTGGAGAAGACGCCTGGCGTGGGCCCGGCGGTGGCGCGGAAGATCTACCAGCATTTCCACCCGGCGGAGGGGTAGGCCGCGCCCCACAAAACCGTAGCGCGGCATTGCGGGAGGAGAGGGCTACCGGCGCGGCTCCAGATACCCTGCCTGAAGGCCGCGACGCCTCGCCCAGACGCCCCCCTTCTGCTACACAGGGGGTACCATGCCGACGGACCTGCCCAACCTGCTGACGCTCTCGCGCATCGCGGCGATTCCGCTGCTGGTGGCGCTGGCGCTCATCGGTGCGCCCTGGGCCGATCTCGCCGCCTGCGCGGTGTTCTCGGCCGCGGCGATCACCGATTATTTCGACGGCAAGCTGGCCCGCGAACGCCAGCAGATCAGCGCCTTCGGACGCATGCTGGACCCGATCGCGGACAAGCTGCTGGTCGGCGCGGCGCTGATGCTGCTGGCCGGGATGGGGCGGCTTTCGGAATTCGGCCTTCTGCCCGCCATCGTGATCCTGCTGCGGGAAATCCTGGTTTCCGGCCTGCGGGAATACCTCGCCGGGCTCGCGGTCGGGCTGCCGGTGACGAAGCTCGCCAAGTGGAAGACCGGCTTCCAGATGGGGGCGCTTGGGACGCTGCTGGCCGGCGACACCGGCGCCTCGGTCATTGGCCTCACCTTCCTGCCCGTCTCCCTGATCGGGGAGTTGATGCTCGGGACCGCGGCGGTGCTGACCATCATCACGGGGTGGGACTATCTCCGGGCCGGGCTCAGCCATGTCGCCGGCGGCACCGGCGCGCGAAAGGCCGAGCCGCAGCCGCCGGAGACCGTCCGCCCATGAGCCCCCACTCTTTCGCCCGGTCTTGAGCCCCCCAGCCTTGAGACTGGGGCCTTGAGACTGCCCCTCGCGCGGCGCATCTTCACCGAGAACCCTCGATCGGGACCAACCATGCCTTTCGCGATCCGGAGCCTCCCGCCCGCCGCCATCCGGTCTGCCGCCATCCGGCCAGTCGCCATTCGATCTGCCGCGCGAGGCGCGCTGCCGGCCCTGGGCCTGGCACTTCTGCTCGGCGCCTGCACGGCGCCCCAAGGCGGGGCCGGCACGGGCGCCGCCTGGTCGCCGCTATCGAGTGGCGGCAACGCGGCGGATGTGAACAGTCTGACCGCGCAGCGCATTCGTGGCGCCAACCCCGAATTCGCCCCGCTCGGCCCCGAGGCCGGGAATGTCTGGCCGGCCCAGGAAGGCCCCCGACCGACGCTGCTCGGCAGCCCGGAGGAGGCGATGCGGAACATCCCGGAATATCGCCCCTCCCTGATCGAGGGCGCGCCCCCGGCTCGTTCGCCGATCTCGCCGCAGCCGGAACGCGCCACGCGGGGCAGTTCCAGCCCCCCGCCCCCACCGCCCGCCGTGCGGCAGGCCCCGCCGCCCGCCGCGGCCCAAGCGCCATCCGGCCGCAGCGCACCCCCGCCCCCGCGCACCGAAGGGCGCGCGCTGACCGATCCCTCCGGCCGCCCGGCCGTCTCCACCGGCCAGGCCGGCAGTATCCAGGGCTTCACCCAGCCCGGTGGCGGCGGCGGCGCGGTGATCCGCGACGGCAATGTCGAGACCTGGATCGGGCCCGACGGGCAGGCGCGCACCCGCATCGTCCCGCGCTGATCGAGGCTGCCTTGAAGGTTCTCTATTTCGCCTGGGTCCGGCAGAAGGTCGGGACCGCCGAGGAAGACGTGGCACCCCCGCCGGAGGTGCGCGACGTGGCGGGCCTGATCGCGTGGCTTGCCGCCCGCAGCCCCGGCCACGCCGCCGCCTTCGCCGATCCGCGCCAGCTGCGCGCGGCGGTGAACCAGGATTTCGCCACCCCGGATGCCCCGGTCGCGCCGGGCGACGAGGTCGCCTTCTTCCCCCCCGTGACCGGCGGCTGACCATGGACGTCGTCCCGCGCATCCTGGTGCAGGAAGCGCCCTTCGACCTGGGCGCGGAGACCGCCGCGCTGCATGCCGGGCGGGAGGATGTCGGGGGGCTGGCGAGCTTCCTCGGCATCTGTCGCGGCGATGGCGGGCTCGGCGCGATGGTGCTGGAGCACTATCCCGGCATGACCGAACGCGCGCTGGAGAAGATCGCGCGTGAGGCCTGCGCGCGCTGGCCGCTGACGGCCTGCACCGTCATCCACCGCTACGGGCGACTGGTGCCCGGCGATCCCATCGTGCTGGTCCTAACCGCGAGCGCGCATCGCGTGGCCGCGCTCGAATCCTGCGCCTTCCTGATCGATTGGCTGAAGACCAAGGCCCCCTTCTGGAAGCGCGAGGAATTCGCCGGCGGCGAGGCGCGCTGGGTCGAGGCCAAGGCCGAGGACGATATCGCCGCCGCGCGCTGGGCGCAGTGATGCGCCCAGCCGCGCTAAAGGCTGGCGCGCTGCTGGCCGGCGCGTTGCTGCTGGTCTGGCCGGCCTTCCTGAATGGCTATCCACTGGTCTTCAGCGATACCGGCGCCTTCCTGCACCAGACGGCCCCACCCCCTGGCGGGCCCCTGGTCATCTGGGACAAGCCGCATGTCTATGGGCCGCTGCTGCACGCCTTCCACTGGCGGGTGACGCTCTGGGGGCCGCTGCTGGCGCAGGGGCTGCTGCTGTCCTGGCTGCTATGGCTGACGCAGCGCGCGCTGCGGGGCGCCGCGAGGCCAGGGCTGCACCTGCTGGTCTGCCTGGGCGCGGCGGCGCTGACCACGGCGCCCTTCACCATCGCGCTGCTGATGCCCGACGTCTTCGCCCCCGTCGTGCTGATCGTCCTGCTGCTGCTGGGCTTTTCCCGAGATCGCCTGTCCCGCGCGGAGGCAGTCGCGCTCGGCCTGCTCGGCGCGGTCGGGATCGCGGCGCATCTGTCGCATCTGCCGCTGGCGGCGGCGATTATCGCGCTGGTGCTGCTGATGGCGCGGCGCGTCGGGCCGGTGCTGCGCGCGGCCGCGCCGCTGGCGGGCGCGGTGCTGATCCTGCTGGCGACCAATCTCTGGGGGCATGGGCGCGCGGCGCTGTCGCCGCATGGCGCGAGCTTCGCGCTGGCCCGGCTACAGGCGGATGGGCCGGCTGCAGCGGTGATCCGAGCGCGCTGCCCCGAATCCGGCTGGTATCTCTGCGCCTTCACCGATCGCCTGCCGATGGAAAGCGACGAGTTCCTCTGGGATCCCGCGAGCCCGGTGAACCGCGCGCCGGACGGCACGGATCGCTTCCTCGGCGGCGCGCTGCTGTCGGCCGAGGCCGGCGTGATCGTGCGCGAGACGCTGCGCACCCATCCGCTGGAGGTCGCGGCGTTGGCGATCCGGAACAGCTGGACGCAGCTGGTGATCGCCCATGCCGGCGATACGCTGGTGCCGGATCATCTGGCGGCCGCCGTGCGGCCGCGCATCGCGGATGGTTTCCCGCCGCGCGAGCTGGCCGCCTGGGACGCCGCGCTGCAACCGCGCGGGGCGCTGCCGGCGGCGGTGGCGCCGTTTCTCTGGCCGCATGCGCCGGTGCTGCTGGTGGGCGCCGCGCTGGCGCTGCTGGCGTGGCGGCGGGCGGCGCAAGCGGGCGATCTGCGCCGGCTCGGGCTGGTGGTCGGCGTGCTGGTGGGCGTCACCGCCAATGCGGTGGCCGCCGGCGCGCTGTCCAAGCCCAATCCGCGCTACGAGGCGCGGATCCTGTGGCTGCTGCCGGTCGTCGCCGCCCTGGCTCTGCTGCCCCGCCGCCCAGGGGGATAGGTCCCCCGGGCGACGTGGCCGTGATCAGCCGCCGAGCGCCGCCGCGACCTGTTCGGGCGGCATCCGCACCAGCGCCTCATAGTCGCGCAGCAGCTTCTCGGTGATGGCGGCGGGGGTGAAGGTCTGGTCGCCCACCTGCCGCACCGGCGTCACTTCCGCCGCCGTGCCGGCCAGGAACACTTCCGTCGCCTTGGCCAGGTCGGATTGCGGGATGGTGCGCTCCACCACCTTGATCTGGTTCTTGCGCGCCAGCGCCATCACGGTGCGCCGGGTGATGCCGTCCAGGAAGTTGATCGGCGTCGGCGTATGCAGGTCGCCATCGATCACCATGAAGACATTGGCGCCCGTCGCCTCGCTGATATCGCCCTTCCAGTCGAGCATCAGCGCGTCGTCGAAGCCCTCGGCTTCCGCATGGTGCTTGGACAGCGTGCCGATCATGTAGAGCCCCGCGGCCTTGGAGGCGGTCGGCGCGGTTTCCGGGTGCGGGCGCTTCCACTTCGCCCAGCCCAGGCGCACGCCCTTCATCCGGTTGTCGCCGAACAGGTTCGGCCAGGCCCAGGTGGCGATGGCCAGGTGGATCTTGGTCTGCTGCGCCGAGACCGAGAGCTGCTCCGCGCCGCGCCAGGCGATCGGGCGGACATAGGCGTCCGTCTGGCCGTTCTTGGCCAAGGTCGCCTTGCAGGCCTCATCGATCTGCTCGGCGGTGTAGGGGATCTCGAAGCCGAGGATGCGGCCGGAGGCGATCAGGCGTTCGGTGTGCTCGCGCAGCTTGAAGATGTGGCCGGCATAGGCACGCTCACCCTCGAAGACGCCGGAGGCATAGTGCAGGCCATGCGACAGGACATGCAGCCGCGCGTCGCGCCAGGCGACGAATTCTCCATCCAGCCAGATCCAGCCATCGCGGTCATCGAAGGGCACCAGGGCCATTGCGGCATTCCTCCAGTCATTGGCAGCTTCGTGGGCGGCACGGCGCCTTCGGGGCACCGGTCGCTACGCATCGTCATCCCGGTGTCCTATATCCGTCCAGGCCCCGGCATGCGATGGGCGGAGTGTGGCGGGGCGGAGCAAAAGCGTCAATGATGCTGACCCATTACCGGCCAGGCGAGGACGCATGACGGGCATTCCCAAAACCCTCATGCCCCGAAGCGCGGCACCCGGACCCGGCGCGCCGCAGGAGCCGACGGCCGCAGGCGGCGCCGGGAAGGACCCGCCGGCGGGGCGCAACCTGCTGTTCCTGCGCGAGGCGGAGCTGCGGTTAGCCCAGGACCTGCTGTTCTTCGGCTACCGTGACTTCACGGCGGGGGCGGATGCGATCCTGGCCGGGCTCGGCATGGGCCGCGCGCATCACCGGGTGCTGCATTTCGTCGGCCGCCGGCCGGGAATCACGGTGGGGGAGTTGCTCGGCATCCTCGGCATCACCAAGCAGTCGCTCGGCCGCGTGCTGACGCCGCTGATCGACGACGGCTATGTTACCCAGGCGCCGGGCCGGTCTGATCGCCGCCAGCGGCTGCTGTCGCTGACGCCGAAGGGGGCCGCGCTGGAACGCAGCCTGTTCGACCGGCAGCGGGAGACGGTGATGCAGGCCTACCGCGAAGCCGGCCCGCAGGCGGTGGAAGGCTTCCGCCGCGTGATGCGCGGGCTGATGGGCCCGGATGCCCGCGCCGCGCTGGCGCGGCTCGAAGGCCGGGGCACGGGTGGGGAGGGCATGGAATGAACAGCGCCGCGATCCTGCCGGAGAACCCGCCGGACGCACCGCATCTTCTGGTGGTCGATGACGATGCGCGGCTACGCGCCCTGCTGCAGCGCTTCCTGGCGGAGCAGGGCTTCCGCGTCACCGCCGCGGCCGATGCCGCCGCCGCGCGGCGCGCCCTGGCCGCGTTCGAATTCGACCTGGTGGTGCTCGATGTGATGATGCCCGGCGAAAGCGGCATCGAGCTGGTCGAGAGCCTGCGCCGCGAGGGCCAGGACGTGCCGGTGCTGATGCTGACCGCGCGCGGCGCGCCCGATGACCGGATCGCGGGGCTCGAGGCCGGGGTGGATGACTACCTCGGCAAGCCCTTCGATCCGCGCGAACTCGCGCTGCGCATCCGAACCATCCTCCGCCGCGCCACGCCGCCGCCGGTGGAAACCAGCGCGGGGCCGGTGCAGCTCGGCCAGCGCTGGTTCGACCCGCAGCGCGTGGAGCTGCGCGGGCCAGAGGGCACGGTGCGCCTGACCGGCGGCGAGACCGCCCTGCTCGCCGCGCTGGCGGCGCGCGCGGGCGATGTGCTGAGCCGGGAGGAGATCGGCGCCGCACTCGGCACCCCCGAAGCCGGGGAACGCGCCATCGACGTGCAGGTCACCCGCCTGCGCCGCAAGATCGAGCCCGACCCGCGCGAGCCGCGCTTCATCCAGACCGTGCGGCACAGGGGCTATGTGCTGAGGCCCGGGCTGTGATGGCCGTCGGCCAGGGTTCCGACCTGCGGCCCGAAGGGCCGAGGCCGCGAATGCGGCCCGCCGCCTATGCGTCACGCCGCAGGCGTGCCTTCGGCACGGCGAAGCCAAGGGCCGCGGATGCGGCCCGCGTCACGCCGGAGGCGTGCCTTCGGCACGACGCGATTGAGGGGGACGAAGGCAAAGCCTTCGTCCACACAGCATGAAATCACGCTTCGAACGGGCGTTCCGTGCCTTCATGCCGCGCGGGCTGCTTGGGCGCAGCCTGCTGATCATCCTGCTGCCGCTTCTGATCCTGCAGGGCGTAGCGCTGCAGATTTTCTACGGCTCGCATCTCGATGTGATCTCACGCCGCATGGCGGCGGCGGTGGCGGGGGAACTCGGCTTCGTGATCGAGCTGCTGCAGCGCGACCCCTCGGCCGAACACCGCGCCTGGGTGTTCCGGGAGGTCGCCTGGCGCTTCAACATGTCGATGGCTTTCGAACAGGGCGCGACCCTCGGCGCCCTGCCGGAACGCCCGGCGTCGCTGCCCCTGCTCCCGCTCGAAGGCGATCTGGCCAGCGCGATGAACAGCGCGGTCGGCCGGCCCTTCGATGCCGATTGGACCTCCGACCCGCGCAGCGTGATCATCCGCATCCAGCTGCCGGACGGCGTCCTGCATGTGGAATCGCCGCGCAAGCGCCTGTTCAATGCGACGCTCTACCTGTTCATGATCTGGCTGGTCGGATCGGCGGTGCTGCTGTTCCTGATCGCGGCGCTGTTCATGAAGAACCAGGTGCGCGCGATCCGGAGGCTCGCCGGCGCGGCGGAAGCCTTCGGCCTCGGCCGCGACATCGGCCCGATGAAGCCCGAGGGCGCGAGCGAGGTCCGGCAGGCGGCACAGGCCTTCAACCGCATGCAGGAACGCATCCGCCGCTTCGTGGCGCAGCGGACGGAAATGCTGGCCGGCATCAGCCACGACCTGCGGACGCCGCTGACGCGGATGCGCCTCGGCCTCGCCATGCTGCCGCATGCGCCGGAGCCGGAAGCGGATATCGCCGCCATCACCCAGGATGTGGAGGAGATGGAGCGGATGGTGGCCGCCTATCTCGCCTTCGCGCGCGGCGAGGGGGGCGAGCAGCCGCGCCGGGCGGACCTTTCGGAGATCGTGCAGGATGTCGCGCGGAAGGCGCGCCGCGACGGGGCGGAGGTGGCGGTGGAAGCGCCGGCCGCGCTGATGCTGCCGCTGCGCCCCGATGCGCTGCGCCGGTGCCTGGCGAACCTGCTCGACAATGCGCGCAAGCATGCGCAGCGGATCGCCGTCGCGGTCACGGAGGTCCCGCGCGACGCCCCGGCGCAGGCCAGCGCGGGCGGCTGGGCGCAGGTGACGGTGGATGATGACGGGCCGGGGATTCCGGAATCCCAGCGGGAGGAAGCCTTCCGCCCCTTCGCCACCCTGTCCTCCGGCGGGACGGGGCTCGGGCTGGCCATCGCGCGCGATATCGTCCGCGCCCATGGCGGCGACATCGTGCTGGAGGACAGCCCGCTGGGCGGGCTGCGGGCCAGGATCAGGCTGCCGGTCTGAAAGCGCCCCACAAAACCGCTTCGCGGCTTTGCGGGGACCCCGGCCTGGGCGCTGATCCTGCAAGGTTACCCCGCGTTGCCGCGGCAAAGCCGCGGCGCCGCCCCGGGCCGCGATTGGGAAGGGACGGGCCCAGACCTCAGGCGGGGCCGCCGCCCTTGGCGGCCATCTGCTTCACCTCATCCATCGCCTCGGCGAAGCGCTTGTTCAGCAGCCCCAGCGCCTCGGCATTCGATTTCTGGATGAGGTCGGCGATCTCCTTCATGTTCGCCACCGCGCGCTCATAGCCGGCCTTCAGCAACTCGGCCTGCCGGTTGGCGCGGTCTTGCGGGCTCTCGGTGCCGGACATGCTCCGCATCGCCTCCGTCATCTCGGTGACGGAGGACTGCACGATCTCCATATGCCGCCGCGCCACCGCCTGCGCGCCTTCCAGCGCAATACGGTTCGCGGCCGACAGCGCCTCGAGGTTCCGGCGCTGCGCCTGGGCGAGGCCTTCCATATCCGCGAAATGCGGCATGCGGAATTCGGCGAACATCTTCATCATCTCGTCGGGATTGACGCCGAAACGGTCTGCCATGGGGGCGCTCCTTGCTGCCGCCCCAGCCTATCCGAGGTCGCGGCGCGCCCCAAGCGCCGCGCCCGTCACGGGGTCGTGGCGCCGGCGCCCTGCCCCGCATCCTCCGGCGCCGAGGCCAGGTCGCCATCCGCCAGGCCGAAGCTGCGCGCGGCCTGCTCGGCGCGTTCCAGCGCGCGGTCCAGCGCGGCCATGGTCGGGCCGAGTTCCTCGGATATGTCGCCGGACCAGACATGCACCGCCCGGATCCACACCGCCGTGAGCCCGGCGGCGCGCAGCCGCCCCTTCAGCCCGCCGCTGTCGATCTCGGCCAAATCCAACATGCGCTCCATGCTGCGCTGAAACTGCGGCGCCATGGCGCCGGCCAGGACGGCATCGGTGTACATCTCTGTCATCAGCCGCCTGAGCCCAGCCTTGTAGGGCGCCAGCGCATCGAGGCCGCGCATCAGCACGTCGAACAGCCGATCGCGCGGCGTACCGCCCTGCCCCGGCACCGTGCCGACCGCCACTTCGTCCATCACGACATCGGCGAAGCTTTTCAACAGGCCGAGACGCGAGGGGTAGCGCGCCAGTAGCGCGGAAGCCGGCAGGCCGGATTCGGCGGCCAGCCGCGCCGGCGTGACCCCGCGCCAGCCATGCGCCGCGATCACGCGGAACAGGGCCTGGGTCAGTTGGGCGTCGGAGGGGGGCAGCGTGTCCATATCCAGATGGTGGGGGTTCGGAGCCTGCGCGCCAAGCCACCAGCGCCCAGCTACCCGGCCAATTCGCGCGACCGCGCGGTGGCGGCGGCGATGGCGCGGGATATGTGGTCGGGCCAGGCGTCATCCGCCATCAGCACCGCCAGCGCCCGTTCCGTCGTGCCCTTCGGGCTGGTGACGTTCTTGCGGAGCTGCGCCGCATCCTCCGTGCTCGCCGCCAGCAACGCGCCCGATCCCGCAACCGTGCTGCGCGCCATGCGACGGGCGAGGCCCGCGGGGATGCCCTGCTCGATCGCCGCCTTCTCCAGCAATTCGGCCAGCAGGAACACATAGGCCGGCCCGCCGCCGGAGACGGCCGTGACGGGGTCGAGCAGGGCTTCATCCTCCACCCAGTCGATCTCCCCGGTCGCGCCCAGCAGCGTATCGGCCAAGGCCCGCTGCGCCGGGCTGACGCCGGGGCCGGCGCAGGCGACGGTGAAGCCGCGCCGGACGGCGGCAGGCGTGTTGGGCATGGCGCGGACCACCGCCGCCGCATCGCCCAGCAGCCCGCGCATGAAGGCCACCGTCTTGCCCGCCATGACGGAGACGAAGACCGCCTGCCCGGCGAAGCGGGCATAGAGCGGCAGGGTGGCGGCGGCTTCCTGCGGCTTGATCGCCAGCACCACGGCGGCGGGCGCGAAGCCAGGGGGGATGGCGTCCGCGGTCTTCGCCAGCGTCGCGCCCTCGGGCGCCGCGGCCAGGAAGGGGTCCACCACGATCGCCTGCGACAGGCCGCGCTCGCGCCAGCCCGCGAGCATGGCGCCGCCCATCTTGCCGCAGCCGACCAGGAGAAGGGGGGGAAGGGTGTTCGTCATGGCGGCAAGCCTTGCCGCCATCACGCGTCAACGCAAGCGGGCGGGCCGCAAGCGGGGATCAGGCCTCGCCGACGCAATCCAGCATCGCCGCCGCCAGCGCCTCCGCCGGGGGCTTGCCGCCCCAGAGGACGAACTGGAAGGCGGGGAAGAAGCGCTCGCATTCGGTCACGGCGATATCCACCATATCCTCCAGCGATTCGGCCGATGCCCCCGGTGCGCCGCGCAGCAGGACCGAATGGCGGAACACCGGGACGCCGTCCTCGCTGTCGAGGCCGAAATGGCCGATCCAGAGCTTCTCATTCGCCAGCGACAGCAATTCGAACAGCTTGTCGCGCTGGTTGGCGGGCACCTTCAGGTCGAAGGCGCAGGAGAAATGCATCGCGCTGATCTCATGCGACCAGGAGAAATACAGCCCGTAGTCGCACCACTTCCCCGGCGCCTCGGCGGCGATCTCGCTGTCGTTGCGGCGATCGAAGGCCCATTCGTTGGAAGCGATGATCTGCTCGATGATGTCGAGCGGGTTGGCGGAGCGGTCGTGGCTTTCCTGACCCAGATAGGCGGACATGCGGCACCTCCTTCACCCAGCTGGGCGGACAGCGGTTCCAACCGCCGCCGGCCCGAAGGACTTCCCCTGTGACATCGAGGTGTTGGGGTTCAACACCCCGATTCGCCACTAGGGGTAGCCTAAGCAGGTGCCAAACACCGCCGCAAGCTACAGTTACACGGCAACACAATTGGTTGGGCGGATCGGTTCACGCGCGGTCTGCGGACCGCGAGAACCAGGACCAATCAGCCCGCTGCCGGCGGTTCCAGCGCCGCCAGGCGCTGCTCCAGCACGGCCACGCGGGTGGCGAGGTCTTCCGCCTGTTCGCGGGCACGGCGAGCGACTTCCAGCGCCGCGTCCAGATCCTCGCGCCGCACCAGGTCCAGCTTCTGGACCATCGCCTCGGCCTGCGCCTTGGCCATTGCCTCGGCTTCGGCGCGCATCGCCGCCATGATGGAAAAGGCGCCGCCCGCCATCCCGGCCAGGTCGTCGAAGATGCCCTTGCGGCCGCTACCCTCGCCGCCGCCGCTGCCGATCGCCATCGCGCCCTCCGTTACGTGCCGGGCGGCCGGCCATCGCCGCCGCGCCCTGTTCCAACGCCTATACCCCGGCGCCGGGACCAGGACAGCCCGCGCACGCCGCCTAGGGGCGGGCCGAGCCTGGGACTCCGCGGCCCGAGCCTGTATGTGGAAGCCGACGGCGCCGCGTCCAGCCGCTCCCGCCGAGAGAGGAAAGATGCTGCCTGCCATCGCCTTCCCCGCCATCGATCCCGTCGCGCTCGAACTCGGCCCGCTGGTGATCCGCTGGTATGCGCTGGCCTATATCCTGGGCATCGTCGGCGGCTGGGTCCTGGCACGGCGCCTTGTCGCGCTGGCGCCAGAGGCCGCGACGCGCGAACAGGTGGATGACGCGGTCACCTGGGTGACGCTCGGCATCATTCTCGGCGGGCGGCTCGGCTATGTGCTGTTCTACCGACCCGGCCACTACATCCACGCGCCGTGGGAAGCGCTGTTCCTCTGGCAAGGCGGCATGGCCTTCCATGGCGGGATGCTGGGGGTGGTCCTGGCGCTGTGGTGGTTCTGCCGGCGCAATGGCGTGGACCCGCTGGTCTTCGGCGACCGCGTGGCGCCGGTGGTGCCGATCGGGCTGCTGCTCGGGCGGCTCGCGAATTTCGCCAATGGCGAATTGTGGGGCCGCGTCACCGATGCGCCCTGGGCGATGGTCTTCCCCACCGGCGGGCCGCTGCCGCGCCACCCGAGCCAGCTGTATCAGGCCTTCCTGGAAGGGTTCTGCCTGCTGGTCATTCTGAATGTGCTGGTGCGGATCCCGGCTATCCGCGCGCGGCCCGGCACGATCACGGGCGTTTTCCTGGCCGGCTATGGCGTGGCGCGGCTGATCGGCGAGCTCTTCCGCCAGCCCGACGCCCATCTGGGCTTCCTGTTCGCGGGGGTCACCATGGGGCAGGTCCTGTCGGTGCCGATGGTCGCCGTTGGGGTGTGGCTGATCCTCCGCGCCCGGTCGCGGCCGGCTTCGGCCTGATGCCGGAACGCCTCGATCGCTTCATGGCGCGGGCGGTCGCTGCCTATTACGCGCGGCAGGCGCCGCAATTCGGCCGCGCGGGCGATTTCACCACCGCGCCCGAGATCTCCCAGGCCTTCGGCGAGGTGCTCGGTGCCTGGTGCGCCGTGGCATGGGAAGGGATGGGGCGCCCCGACCCCGTGATCCTGGCCGAATGCGGCCCGGGGCGGGGCACGCTGATGGCCGATGCGCTGCGCGCCATCGCCCAGGCCGCGCCCGCCTTCCGCGCCGCCCTGCGGGTGCATCTGGTGGAGGCCTCACCCAGCCTGCGCGCCGCCCAGGCCAGCGCCCTGCCGGGTGCGGTGGCGGCCTGGCATGACGATATCGGAACCCTGCCGCCGGGCCCGCTGCTGCTGCTGGGCAATGAGTTCCTGGATGCCCTGCCGATCCGCCAATTCATCCGCCGCGACGGCACCTGGCTGGAGCGGCATGTGGAGGAAGGCGCCTGGGTGGAGTTGCCCGCCACCGACGTCCCTCCCCTGCCCGCCGAGGCGCCGGACGGCGCGGTGAAGGAAGTCTCCGAAGCCGCCCTCGGCTTCGTCACGGCGCTGGCCGCGCGGATCGCTGTCCAGTGCGGCGCGGCGCTGCTGGTGGATTACGGCCCGGCCGGGCCTGGCTTCGGCGACACGCTGCAGGCGGTCCGCGCGCATGAGACGGGGCTCGACCCGCTGGCCGAGCCCGGCACGCGCGACCTGACCGCGCATGTGGACTTCCCCGCCCTCGCCACCGCCGCGCGGGCGGCCGGCGCGGCCGCCTTCGGCCCGCTGCCGCAGGGGCTGCTGCTGCAACGCCTCGGCCTCATGACCCGCGCGGCGATGCTGGCGCAGTCCCGCCCCCGGCTGGCCGGGGAGATCCTGTCGGGCGCCGAGCGCCTCGTCGCGGCCGAAGGCATGGGGCGGCTGTTCAAGGCGCTGGCGGTCTGCGATTCGAGGCTCGGACCCCCGCCCGGATTCGAGGACGCATGACGGCCCCCTTCCTGACCGCCGCCCTGCCCGCGCCGCATGGCTTCTTCACCCGCGCCGGCGGCGTCTCGGCGGGGCGCTTCGCGAGCCTGAACTGCTCGCTATCCGGCCGCGACGACGCCGATGCGGTGCGGGAGAACCGAAGGCGCGCGGCCGATGCGCTGAACCTGCCGCCCGGCGCGCTGATCGGGCTGACGCAGGTGCATGGCATCGCCGTCGCAACCGTCGAGACCCCGTGGAACGAGGCGGCGCGGCCCGAGGCCGATGCGATGGTCACGAACCGGCCAGGTGTGCTGCTCGGCATCGTCACCGGCGATTGCGCGCCGGTGCTGTTTGCCGATGCCGAGGCCGGGGTGGTCGGCGCCGCCCATGCTGGCTGGCGCGGCGCGGTGGCGGGCGTGATCGAGGCGACGCTCGACGCCATGGAAGCGCTCGGCGCGCGGCGCGGGCGCATCGCCGCCGCCATCGGCCCCTGCATCGGGCAAAACAGCTACGAGGTCGGCCCTGACCTGCGGGACGCGGTGCTGGCGCGCGGCGCGGCCGATGGCCGCTTCTTCGCGGAGGGTGCGCGACCGGATCGCTGGCTGTTCGACCTGCCCGGCTATTGCGCCGCGCGCCTCGCGGCCGCGGGTGTCGCGCGCCATGACTGGATCGGCCGAGACACGCTGGCGGAGGAAGCGTGCTTCTTCAGCTATCGCCGCGCCACACTCGGCGGTGGCGGCCCGATCGGCCACCAGTTGTCCGCCATCGCATGTCCGGGGTGATCCCATGCCCTATGTGATCATGTTCACCATGATGATCTTCCTGACGCTGCTGGCTTCCTGTGTCCTGGTCTAGGCGGGGCGCCCTGCTGGGGCTGCTCGGCCTTGCGGCCTGCGGCGACCTCCCCCAGCCCTTCCGGGGCCAGCCCGGGCAGGCCGCGGCGCGGCTGGCGCGACCGCCGGCCTATCGCATCGCCATCCCGCCCCCCGCCGGCGCGCTGCAGACCCGCGCCCAGGCGGAAGCCTATGCCGAGGCGCTGGCCGAACAGCTGATGGCGCAGGAGGTGCCGGCGGTGGCGGGCGATCCCTGGCCGCTGGATTGGGTGGTGGAGGTCTCGGCCACGCGCCAGCCTGCGGGGGTCCTGCCCACGTACAGGCTGCGCGACGGCGACGGGACGCTGCTGGGGGAAGCCACCGGCCGGATGGTCTCCACCCGCGACTGGCTGGCCGGCGACGAGGCCGCGCTGCGCCGCGCGGCGGCGGATGGCGCGCAATCCCTGGCCACGCTGGTCGCCCGTGCCGATGCGCTGCGCCGCACCGGCGACGAACGCACAGCCGGCGCCGGGCCGCTGGTGGTGCGGCTGCTGCCGGTGCGTGGCGCGCCGGGCGATGGCAATCGCAGCCTGACCGCGCGCATGTCGGAGCAACTGGCCGCGCTGGGCTTCCGGGTGCAGGAGCAGTCGGACGGCGCGCAATTCGCGGTGCAGGGCGTGGTGGAGATGGCCCCCGCCCCGCGCGGGCAACAACGCATCGAGATCGTCTGGACCGTCCAGCGCCGGGACGGTTACGACCTGGGCCGGGTGCTGCAGCTGAACGAGGTGCCCAACGGCAGCCTCAACGGGCTCTGGGGCGATGTCGCCTTCGTGGTGGCGAGTGAGGCCGCGGGGGGTGTCCGCGACGTGATCGCCAATGCCGAGGCCACGCCCCAGCCCGCCGAGGGCGCCCCGCCGGCTGCCGCCACCCCGCCCCCCGCCGCCCCCGTGGCGGGGCGGGCTGCCCGCCCCAGCCGGGCAACGCCGGCCAGCGCCCGGCGCTGAACGGCAGGGGGGCCATGCGCAGGACACATCGCCGCGCGATGGACACCTTAATGTCACGTTGCTATCGCTCCGCCTGCCCGCGCGGCCTTCCGCGCGAAAGCTCGAACCCTTCTTCCCGGGGTGCCGCATGAAGATCATTGCCTGCAACAGCAACCGTCCGCTGGCCGAGGCGGTGGCCGCGGCGCTCGGTATCCCGCTGACCCAGGCCTCCGTGCGGCGCTTCGCCGACATGGAGATCTTCGCCGAGATCAATGAGAACATCCGCGGCGAGGATGTCTTCGTCATCCAGTCCACCAGCTACCCCGCCAATGACAATCTGATGGAGCTGCTGATCATGCTGGACGCGCTGAAGCGCGCCAGCGCGCGGCGCATTACGGCGGTGATCCCGTATTTCGGCTATGCGCGGCAGGACCGCAAAAGCGGCCCGCGCACGCCGATCAGCGCGAAGCTGGTGGCCAACCTGATCACCGCAGCCGGCGCCAACCGCGTGCTGACGATGGATCTGCACGCCGCGCAGATCCAGGGCTTCTTCGATATCCCCGTGGACAACCTGTTTGCCGCGCCGCTGTACGGCCGCGACATCCAGGAACGCTTCGCGGGGCGAGAGACCATGGTCGTCTCCCCCGATGTCGGCGGCGTGGTGCGCGCGCGCGCGATCGCGGCCCGCATCGGCGCCGACCTCGCCATCATCGACAAGCGCCGCCCGCGCGCCGGCGTGTCCGAGGTTATGAACGTGATCGGCGAGGTCGAGGGCCGGCACTGCATCCTGGTGGACGACATTGTCGATTCGGGCGGCACGCTGTGCAACGCGGCCGAAGCCCTGCTGAAGCACGGCGCGAAATCCGCCAGCGTCTATGTGACGCATGGCGTCTTTTCGGGCGGTGCGGTGGCACGCGTTGGCGCGGCGCCGATCGAGACCATGGTCGTCACCGACAGCATCCTGGCCACCGAAGCGGTGCGCGTGTCCCGCAACATCCGCCAGCTGACCATCGCCCCGCTGATCGCGGAAGCGATGAAGCGGATCAGCGAGGAGAGCAGCGTCTCCACGCTGTTCAACTGATAAGGGGCGCGCGCCCTACCCCGGTGCGAACATCGGCACCGGGGCGCCGTCCTCGGTCGGCACGAACACAAGCCGCAGCGCCATGCCGATGCGCACCGCCTCCGGCGCCACATCGACCAGGTTGGTGAAGACGCGCGGACCTTCCGCCAGCTCCACCATCGCGGCGATATAGGGCTCCTTCACCCGCATGACCGTGTAGCTGTAGAGCGTGCCCTGCCCGCTCGCAGCCACCAGATCGACATGCGGCGAGAGCGTGAAGGGCGAGACGCCGCGCGGGGGGAAGAAATGCCGCCCCGTGTCGCGGCAGAAGCCGATCATCAGCCGGCCTTCCTTGCACGCCTGCCAGAAGGGCGCGGTGGTGGGATCGGGGATCGGGGCCTGGATCGCTCGCATCGTCATGCCGCTATTCCCTCTCCAGGATCAGCGTCGCGCTGCCATGCCGGTGCCCGAGCAGCCCGCCCGTGCCATGCGCCAGCGCCAGCGCGCAATCCTTCACCTGCACGGAAGGATGCGCTTCCCCGCGCAATTGCCGCACGGCCTCGATCACCTTGGTCATGCCGCCGCGATTGGCGGGGTGGTTGTTGCAGAGCCCGCCGCCATCGGTGTTGAAGGGCAGCTTGCCCACGCCGCTGATCAGGTTCCCCTCGGCCACGAAGCGCCCGCCCTGGCCCTTCTCGCAGAAGCCGAGGTCTTCCAGTTGCATCAGCACGGTGATGGTGAAGCTGTCATAGATGCTGGCGTAGCGGATATCGGCCGGCGTCACGCCGGCTTCCGCGAAGGCGCGTGCGCCGGAATACCGCGCGCCGGAGAAGGTTAGGTCGTTGTAGCCGCCGGCATGGTTCTTCAGCGCCTCTCCCGTGCCGCGCACGGTGACACGAGGGCGCTTCAGATCTCGGGCAATCTCCGGCCGCGCGACGATCAGCGCGCCGCCGCCATCGCTGATCACGCAGCAATCCAGCCGATGCAGCGGGTCGGCCACCAACGGGGAGTTCACCACCTCCTCCACCGTCACGACCTTCCGCAGCATCGCATGCGGGTTGTGCTGCGCGTGGTGGCTGGCGGCCACCTTGATCCAGGCGAGCTGTTCGGACGTCGTGCCGAATTCATGCATGTGGCGCATCGCGCACATCGCATAGGCCGCGGCGACGGTGCGGCCCATCGGGATCTCGAACTGGTCGTCCGGCACGGCCGCATTCTGCGCGCGCGTCGCGGTGCCGGTCGCCTGGCCTTCGCTGCGCGGCCGCCCGGCCAGCGTGATCAGCGCGACATTGCAGCGCCCGAGCGCGATGGCGGCCGCCGCATGCGCCACATGCGCGATGTAGGACGACCCGCCGATATCGGTGCTGTCCACATGGCTCAGCCGATCGAGGCCGAGATACTCCGCCATCGACAGCGGCCCCATGCCCGGCGCGTCGCCGGCGCAGAAGAAGCCGTCCACATCGTCCTTGGACAGCCCCGCATCCTGCAGCGCGCCCCAGGCGACCTCGGCATGCAGCTGGGCGGTAGATTTGTCCTCGGCCTTGCGGGCCGGGTGCTCGAAGGCGCCGACGATGCAGGCGCTTCCTCTCAGGCTCATGCACGTATCCCCTGGGCGGGGGCGGAGACTGGCAAGCGGGGGCGTGTTGGGCAAGCCAGGGGCGGCTGCGCTATACCCGCTGGCAAAGGAGGAAGGCCCCATGGACACCACCCCGCGCAACGCCGGCTACATGTCCGGCTTCGGCAATGGCTTCGAGACCGAGGCCCTACCCGGCGCCCTGCCCATCGGCCGCAATTCGCCGCAGCGCTGCGCCTATGGGCTTTATGCCGAACAGCTCTCCGGCTCTCCCTTCACCGCGCCGCGGGCCAGCAACCAGCGCAGCTGGCTGTATCGGATCCGGCCAAGCGTCGCCCATATCGGGCGCTTCCAGAAGCGCGACCTGCCGCTGTGGATCAGCGCGCCCGACACCACCCATCACGACCTGCCGATCCAGCCCCTGCGCTGGGACCCGATCCCGCTGCCGGAGGAAAAGCTCACCTTCCTGACCGGCATGCGGACCATCACCAGCTGCGGCGATGTCGCGACCCAGACCGGGATGGCGGTCCATATCGCGCTGGTGACCGCGAGCATGACCGACGAAAGCTTCTGGAACGCGGATGCCGAGACGATGGTGGTGCCGCAATCCGGCGCCATGCGCTTCCGCACCGAATTCGGCGTGATCGACGCGACGCCGGGCGAGATCGCGGTGATCCCGCGCGGCGTGAAGTTCCGCGTGGAGGTCGCATCCCCCGCGCGGGCCTATGTGTGCGAGAATTACGGCGGCGCCTTCACCCTGCCCGAACGCGGTCCGATCGGCGCGAATTGCCTGGCGAACCAGCGCGACTTCCTCTCCCCCGTCGCGGCCTATGAGGATGCGGACGGGCCGCATCGCGTGACGGTGAAATGGGGCGGCGTGTTCTGGACGGCGGAGATCGGCCACTCGCCGCTGGATGTCGTCGCGTGGCACGGCAATTACGCGCCCTACAAATACGATTTGCGGCGCTTCTCGCCCGTCGGGCCGATCCTGTTCGACCATGCCGACCCGTCCATCTTCACCTGCCTCAGCGCGCTTTCGGAAACGCCGGGCACGGCGAATATCGACTTCGTGCTGTTCCCGGAGCGCTGGCTGGTCGCGGAGAACACCTTCCGCCCGCCCTGGTACCACATGAACCTGATGAGCGAGTTCATGGGGCTGATCTATGGCCAGTACGACGCGAAGCCGCAGGGCTTCGTGCCGGGCGGCTTCAGCCTGCACAATTGCATGCTGCCGCATGGGCCGGATGCGGAAGCCTTCGCCAAGGCCTCGACCGCCGAACTCAAGCCGCACAAGCTGACCAATACGATGGCCTTCATGTTCGAAACACGCCTGCCCCAGCGCGTCTCGGCCTTCGCCGCCGCGCTGCCGCAGTTGCAGGCAGGCTACCTCGATTGCTGGTCGGGGCTCCAGAAGACCTTCGATCCGACGAAAGCCTGAGCATGCTCGATCACACGCATCTCGCCGCGCGGCGCAGCTTCGTCGCCTCGACGAATGGCCATGCCGATTTCCCGATCCAGAACCTGCCGCTCGGCGTCTTTGCGCCGGAGGACGGGATGGGTGCGCCCCGCGCCGGCATCGCGATCGGCGACATGATCCTGGACCTCGACGCCACGCTGGCCGCCGGGCTGCTGCGGGGCGAGGCGGCGGAGGCGGCGGAAGCAGCCGGCGGCGGCGCCCTGAACGCCTTGCTCGCGCTGGGTGCCGCGCATCGCCGCGCGCTGCGCGCCCAGATCTTCGCGCTGCTGGAAGACGGCTCGGATAAGGCCGACCGCGTGGCGCCGCTGCTACAGGATGCGGCGCGCTGCCGCGTGCTGCTGCCCGCGCGCATCGGCGACTACACGGATTTCTACGCCGGCATCCAGCACGCGACGAATGTCGGCGCGCTGATGCGGCCCGACAATCCGCTGCTGCCCAACTACAAGCACATCCCCATCGGCTATCACGGCCGCGCCAGCAGCATCGTGCCCTCCGGCCACCCCGTCCGCCGCCCGAACGGCCAGCGCAAGCCCGCGACAGAAACCACCCCGAGCTTCGGGCCGAGCCGCAATCTGGATTACGAGCTGGAGCTCGGCATCTGGATCGGGCCGGGCAATGCGCTCGGCGCGCCGATCCCGGTGGATGAGGCCGCGCATCACATCGCGGGCTATTGCCTGCTGAACGACTGGTCCGCGCGCGACATCCAGGGCTGGGAATACGTGCCGCTCGGCCCGTTCCTGGGCAAAAGCTTCTGCACCACGATCAGCCCCTGGATCGTGACGCCCGAGGCGCTGGCGCCCTTCCGCACGGCGCAATTTCCGCGCCCGGCGGGCGATCCGAAACCGCTCGACTACCTCTGGGACGACAGCGACCAGGCGGGCGGCGCGCTGGGCCTCGAACTCGAAGTGCGGCTGCTGACGCCGGGGCTGCGCGCGCAAGGCCTGCCGGCGCATCGCCTGTCGCTCGGCACCGCCGCGGCGATGTACTGGACGCCGGCGCAGCTGGTCGCGCACCACTCCAGCAATGGCTGCAACCTGCAGCCGGGCGATCTGTTCGGCACCGGCACGCTCTCGACCGCCGAGGAGACGGGCTGGGGATCGCTGCTGGAGATCACGCGCGGCGGCAAGCAGCCGGTGCAGCTGGCCAGCGGAGAGACGCGCCGCTTCCTGGAAGATGGCGACGAGCTGACGCTGCATGCCCGCGCGCGGAAAGACGGCTTCGCGCCGATCGGCTTCGGGTCCTGCGGCGGTGTGATCCAGCCCGCGCCCTGACGGCGGGGCGAAATACTCAGCCCAGCGCCTTGGGCGCGCTGACGCTGGCGCGCAGCCGCGCATAGGCGCGGAGGAAGTCCCGTACCTCCTCATGCCGGGGCGTGCCGGGATCGTGCGTGCCCGCGCGGATCTCGCGCGCCAGCAGCGCAAGGTCGCGCGTGGGCAGCGCGGATGTGTCCGCCGCGCCCTCACGGATCGCGAGCGCCATGGCGGAGGCCACCATGCGCGCGGCGAAAGCCTTCTCGGGAGGCAGCGCGGGCAGCAGCTCGGTCAGCAGCACCTCGCGCGCGGTGGCCAGAAGGTCGGCGGCATCGGGCTTCTCGAGCATCACACCGCCTCCGCCATCGACAGGATGTCCCATTCGAGTTCGGGGATGATGTGGCCCGTCAGCGCGAGTTCCAGGCTGCGCTCCTCGCCGGAGATGTGGCGCATGGCCTGGTCGCCGGCGATCACCGCCCAGCGGATATGCGCCATCAATTCCCACCAGCGCACGCGCGCATCCTCCACCCGCGTGCCGGACACCTCCTCATACCCCGCATAGAAGGCCGCGCGCGGGCCGATGCCGCCGGCTTCCTGCGCCGCATTGCCGAAGCGCCAGCATTTCGCGCAGAACCAGCCGAGATCGGCCGCCGGATCGCCCCAGGCGGCGAATTCCCAATCCAGCACCGCCGTGACGCCGGATGCGTCGAGCATGATGTTCCCGGTGCGGAAATCATTATGAACCAGCGCGGGCGGCACCGGCGGCGGCGCATGTCGTTCGGCCGCGCGCAGCCCCCATTCCGTCACCGGGCGCGGCGTGCCCGCCGCGTCCAGCCGCGCGCGCATCGCGGCGATGGCAGCCAGCCCCGCATCCGCCGGCGGCGCGCCGAGAAAGCCGAGATCGGCACGCGGCGGCCGGATGCCGTGGATCCGCGCCAATTCCCGGCCCAGCTGCGCGGCCAGCTTCTCCCGCCCGCCGCCCAGCGTCGCGTCCTTCACCACGCGATGCCCCTGCGCGGTGCCCGCCACGCGCTGCATGACAAAGAAGGGCGCACCGATCACGCCGCGATCCTCACACAGCATCAGCGGCTCTGGCACCGTCACGCCGGCGTCATGGGCCGCGCGCAGCAGCGCGTATTCGGCCGCGCGCGGCAGGCTGACGGCGAGCACCGCCGCGCTATCCGTCCGCAGCACCCAGCGCCGCGCTTCCCCGCGCGTCTGGATATCCAGCGCCCAGTTCTGCTGGATCGCGCCACCCGACAGCTTCGCGGCGCCGGCGATGCGAAGCGCCGCATCGCCCGTCGCGACGGCGAGCCAGTCGCGCAGCCGCGTGCGCTGTT
>JBIIRI010000145.1:0-9239 GCA_044341625.1 Roseomonas sp. | reverse complement strand
ACGGAAGACTGATCCGGAGAGGCCAGCCTCTCAGTCGGGCTGGATGTTGTTGGCGCGCACCACGCGGCCCCAGGTCTCGACCTGGGTCGCGAAGAAGCGGCGCAGCTCCTCCGGCGAGGACAGCACCAGGCGGGCCTGCTGCGTCTCGGTCATGATCTGGCGCGGGCGGTCTTCGGACAGCGTCTCGCGCAGCGCGGTGTTCATCCGCGCCACCATCTCGGCCGGCGTGCCGCGCGGCGCGAAGACACCCCACCAGGCTTCCGCCTGCAGCGCCGGGAAGCCCGCCTCGGCGGAGGTCTGCGTCTCCGCCAGGCGCGTCAGGCGCTGCGGGCCGAATTGCAGCAGCGGCCGCAGCGTGCCGCCGGCGATGTGCGGCAGCAGCAGCGCGGCGCTGCCGATCATCATGTCCACCGTGCCGGCCACGGTGTCGTTCACCGCGAGGCCACCACTGCGATAGGGGATATGCGTCAGCCGCGCGCCCGCCTGATCGCCCAGCAGGATCATCGACAGATGCCCGATCGTCCCATTGCCGGTCGATCCGTAGGACACCGCATCGGGCCGCGCCTTCGCCGCCGCGATCACATCCGCGATGTTGCGAAACGGCTTGTCCGCCTTGGTCGCGAGCGCATAGGGCGAGCCGCCGATCAGCATCACCGGGTCGAGGTCGGTGACCACATCCAGCGGCGGGTTGCGGAGCAGCGCGGGGATGGTCGCGTGGCTGTCGAAGGTCAGCAGCCAGGTGAGCCCATCGGGCCGCGCCTTCGCGACCGCATCCGCCCCGATCGAGCCCGCTGCGCCGGAGCGGTTCTCCACCACCACTGTGGCGCCGAGCCGCTGCGTCAGCCCCGGCGTGACAAGCCGCGCGACCGCATCGGTGGACCCGCCCGGCGCGAAGGGGACGATGATGCGAATGGTCTGGCCCTGGGCGCGGGCGATGCCGGGCGCGGCCAGCGCGACAGCAGCGGCGGCAAGCGCCGAACGGCGGGTGAGATGCGTCATGACCTTGTCCTCCCGCGCCGGGGCTGGTCTTCGCGGGCTGCCCTGCCCCTGGCGCGCGACAGGCATAGCCGAACTGCGCCCGGCGGCAAACGGCCCGCCCCAGGCCCGGGTCAGAACTGCGCCATCTGTCGCCGTACCTTGGCCAGGAACTTACGGCGCCGCGCCTCATCCGCGCGGTTCATGTCGTAGAGCGCGTGATACTGCACGCTGGCCGTGCCGCCGGTGATGATGCGGAAGTACCGCGTCACCGCCTTGCGCGGCGGATCGCCCATGACCAGGGCGGTCCAGCGCGGACGGCCATAGGTGCTGATGCCGGCGATCTTGCGGATATGCCGCAGGTTCGGCTTCGCCACCCCATCCTCCAGCACGAAGGACACGCCGGGCAGCAGCACGCGATCCATCCAGCCCTTCAGGATCGCTGGCAGGCCGAAGCACCAGGTGGGGAAGGACAGCACCAGCGCCTCCGCCCGTTCGAGCCGCGCGACATAATCCTCGACCGGCGCGCGGTTGGCCGGAACCTCGTGGTAGCCACGGCGCTCCTCGGCGCTCAGCACCGGGTCGAAGCCTTCGGCATAGAGATCGCAGAGATCCACCTCATGCCCCGCCTCCCGCAGGCCGGCGCGGGCTTCTTCGCGGATCGCGTTGTGGAAGCTTTCGGGCAGCGGATGGGCGTAGAGATAAAGCACGCGCATCAGACGATCACCGGCGCGGTCATCATCGCGGTCGATCCTTCCCATGTTGCGCGGCGGGCACGCGCATTGCTAGCACGCGTATTGCTAGAGCGAGAGCAACGGGAGTTCGCGCATGCAAATCCTGATGATCCACGCCCATCCGCGCGCCGACAGCCTGTCCGCCGCGCTGCGCGACGCGGCCAAGGCGGCGCTGGAAGCGGGCGGCCATCGGGTGGAGCTGCGCGACCTCTACGCCGAAGGCTTCAACCCGGTGCTCAGCGCCGAGGAACGCGGGCGCTACCACGACGTGCCCGACAACGTGCAAGGCATCGAGGACCACGTCACCTCGCTGCGCCGGGCGGAGGCACTGGTGCTGGTCCACCCGACCTGGTGGTACGGCATGCCCGCGATCCTGAAAGGCTGGTTCGACCGCGTCTGGTCGCCAGGCGTGGCGTTCAACCTCGGCGCCGGGGCGATCGAACCGGCGCTGACGAATATCCGCAAGATCGCGGTGGTGACGACCTATGGCTCTCCCACCTGGCTGCTCTGGTATATCGGGCGCCTGGATCGGAAGCTGTTCGGGCGCGGGATGAGGCGGCTCTGCGCGAAGGACTGCAAGGTGGAATGGATCACGCTGACCAGCATGGACCACCGCACGCGCGCCGAATGCGAAGCCTTCGTCGGGCGCGTGCGCGCACATTTCGCACGCTGGTAGGCGCGGGCCGCCAGCTCCCCTACCCCGCCACGCCGACAAACGAATCCAGCTCCCGCCAATGCGGGACCGTGGCGTCGAGCACGCGACCATCGCGCAGCACGATGCGGTCGGATTGCGGGCGCGAGAGCAGTTCGGTCATGAAGCGGGCGGAGAACAGCAGCAGGTCCGCCGGCATCCCGGCCGCGATCAGGCCACGGCCCGAAAGACCCATCGCCTCCGCCGGGTTGATGGTGGCGGCGCGGTACCAGTCGCCGAAGGGGTGGTCGAGATGGAGGATCCGCGTCGCCTCCCGGAACACCTCCACCATGTCGAGGTCGCCATAGGCATAGAACGGGTCGCGCGTGTTATCGGACGCGACCGAGACGCGGATGCCCGCCGCGCGCATCTCATGCACCAGCGTCACCCCGCGCCAGCGCGGCGTGCGGCCCGGAACGCGGTCCTGCAGGTACATGTTGCACATCGGCAGGACGACGATGCTGATCCCGGCCTCCGCCACGCGGGCGATGGTCTCCCGCACGAATTCCTCGGGCTGGATCGAGAGCGAGCAGCAATGCCCGCATTGGATCCGCCCCTTGAAGCCGCGCCGCAGCGCGGTCAGCGCCACTTCCCGCAGCGCGCGCGCGCCGGTCTCGCCGCTTTCATCGACATGAAGGTCGATATCCAGCCCGCGCCCCTCGGCCAGGCCGAAGAAATGGTCCAGCTCCTCCTGGAAGCCGGGCGGCAGGTCCTCGTGCAACTCGCCGGCATGGCGCGTGACCATGCCGAGCACGCCGCCGCTGTCGGCCACCAGATCGGCCAGCGTCTCGCCCTCCGCGCCCAGGAAGCGGTCGAGGGGGGCGATGGAGGACATCTGCAGCGCGACCTTGCCGGCCCAGCGGTCGCGCAGCTTCACCATGCTGCGCCAGCTGCCATGGGCGCGCGGCAGGTAGGTGTCGATATGGGTGCGGATCGCGACCGTGCCGTGGGCATAGGCGCAGCGGATGGCGAAATCGGCCCGCGCCTCCACATCGGCCTCGGACCAATTGGCGCCGCGATCGGCCATCACGGTCTCGATCGCGCCGCCGAAATCGCCGCGCGGGTTGCGCGCGCGCGGCCAAATATGGCCCTTGTCGAGATGGGTGTGCGCATCGACCGAGCCCGGCCACACTTGGCCGCCCAGCAGGTCCACCCCATCGGGCGATCCATGCTCCCGCGCGCCTGACGGCGCGACGCCAGCCGGCGCGACGCCCGCGATCTTCCCGTCCTCGATCCGGATATCGAGGCGGATGAGGCCATCCGCGTCGCGCTCGGCTTCCAGGCCCGGCACCAACACGCCAGCGGCGCGTGCGTTCCGCAGCCAGTACCGCGCGCCGGCGGCCTTCAGTGCGTCCTTCACTTGCGTTCCTTCATCGCGCTTTCATGCCAATGGCGCAGCGCGAGGTGGGAGATCAGCGACATCACCAGGAAGATCGCGATGCCGGTGACCGAGATCAGCACCAGCGCCGCGAACATGCGCGGGATCTGCAACTGGAACCCCGCTTCCAGGATGCGGTAGGCGAGGCCCGAGGCGCGCCCGCCGGTGCCCGCCACGAATTCCGCGACAATCGCCCCGATCAGCGCGAGCCCGCCCGAGATCTTGAGACCCGCGAGGAAGTAGGGCATCGCGGTGGGCAGCCGCAGCCGCATCAGCACCTGCCAGCGGCTGGCGCGATACAGGCGGAACATGTCCTGCAGATTGTGGTCCGCGCTGTTCAGCCCGAGCGTCGTGTTCGACAGGATCGGGAAGAAGGCGACGATCCAGGCGCAGATCAGCAGCGCGATGCGGACATCATCCACCCAGATGATGATCAGCGGCGCGATGGCGACGATGGGCGTGACCTGCAGGATGACGGCATAGGGAAACAAGGACATCTCGATCACGCGGGACTGCGCGAACAGAACCGCGAGCGCGAGGCCAAGCAAGGCCGCGACGGCCAACGCCGCGAAGGTGATCTGCAGCGTGATCCAGAGCGAGACCTGCAAGGTGGCCCAGTCGCGGATCAGCGTCCGGCCGATCTCGATCGGGCCGGGCAGGATGTAGCTCGGGATCTCGTTGGCGTGGACCGCCCATTCCCAGCTTCCCAGCGCCATCAGGCCGATGGCCAGCGGCATCAGGATGCGCGCCCAGCCCTCGGGCGTCAGGCCCATGACCCGTTTCTCCCGGATCTCGGCAGGCGCGTTCGCGGCCTCATTGGCCGACAGCGAAACGCTCATGGAACCGTCCTCACTCGCCCATCGCGGTGTGCAGGGCTTCCGACACCTCGCGGCAATGCGCGGCATAGCCGGCGGAGGTGCGGAACACCTCGTCGCGGGGATAGGGCGCGTTGACCTCGATATCTTCCACCACGCGACCCGGCCGCGCGGCCATCACGACGATGCGGCGAGAGAGATAGACGCTCTCGAACACCGAATGGGTGACGAAGATCGCGGTGAAGCGCTCCGCCTCCCACAGCGTCAGCAGGTCATTGTTCAGCCGGTGGCGCGTGATTTCGTCCAGCGCCGCGAAAGGCTCATCCATCAGCAGCAGGCGCGGCTTGGTCACCAGCGCGCGGGCGATGGACACGCGCATCTTCATCCCGCCCGACAGCGCGCGGGGATAGGATTTCTCGAAACCCGAGAGGCCGACGGAGGCCAGCGCGGCGGCGGCGCGGTCCGCGGCCTCGCCGCGGTTCACGCCGGCCAGGCGCAGCGGCAGCATCACGTTCTTCAGCGCATTCGACCAGGGCATCAGCGTCGGCTCCTGGAAGACGAAGCCGATATCGCCGGTCGCGTCGCCGCCCGCGGCCATCTTGATGCTGCCGGTGGTCGGCGCCATCAGCCCCGCCACCATCCGCAGCACCGTGGATTTCCCGCAGCCCGACGGCCCGAGCAGGGAGACGAAATCTCCCTGCCCGATCGCCAGTTCCACGCCCTGCACGGCCAGCGTGCCATTGGCATAGCGCTTGCCGACGCCACTCAACGTCACCACCGGCGCCCCGACGGTCACGGGGGATGCCACCCGGTCATCCAAGTCGAAATCAGCCAAGGCCGACGCGCTTGTTCACGAGGTCGAGCGTGTAGGCACGGCGGAAATCCATCCCGGCCGGATAGAGGCCGACATCCCGCATCATCTCATAGAAGCCCTGCCAGCGTTCATGCGTCATCGCGCCGATCCCGAGCCGCTCGGCATCGCCGGAGCGAACGATGCCGTACTGGTTCATGATGCGGATGGCATGGGCGATCTTGGCGTCGTCCATGTCCGGATTGTCGCGCCGGATCAGGGCATTCGCCGCCTCGATCCCCTGGCCAGTCATGTACTGCGTCCAGCCTTCCATCGTGGCGTTGACGAAGCGCTGCACCGCGTCGCGCCGCTCGTTCAGCACGCGCGTCGTGATGTCGATCGTCGTCTGGTAGTTGGCGAAGCCCGCATCGGCCAGCAGGAAGATGCGCGGGCGCGCGCCGGCCTGCTGCGCCGCATAAGGCTCGGAGGACAGGAAGCCCTGCTGGATCGCGTTGCGGTCCGCCAGGAAGGGGCCGACATTGAAGGTGTAGGGGCGGATCTGTTCGTCGGTGAAACCGAAGCGACGGCGCAGGAACGGCCAGAAGGAGGTACGGCCCTGCGCGCCGATCAGGATCGGGCGGCCGCGCATATCCTCGAAGGAATTGATGCCGTTGCCGTCATGCGTCATCAGGATCTGCGGATCCTTCTGCATGATGGACCCGATGCAGATCGCCGGCAGCCCTTCCCGCACATAGTTCAGGGCCTGGAAGGAATTGGACATGATCATGTCCACCCGCCCCGCCAGCAGCAGCTGGCCGAAGTTCATCTGCGGCCCGCCCGGGCGGAGGTCCACCTGCAGCCCGTGCTTCTCGTAAATCTTGGCCGCGACGGCCTGGTAGTAGCCGCCATGCTCGGCCTGGGCGCGCCAATTGGTCTGGAACGACAGCCGGTCGAGGCTCTGCGCCACGCCGACCCGCGCGCCGGGCACGGCGGCAAGAACGAAGGCCGCGCCGCCCGCCAGCAGGGCGCGGCGTTCGACGCGATAGCGCGTGCGCCCCGGCGCGGAGGCGTGGTCGGTGATGTCCGTCTTGGCCATGGTGGTGATCCTTCCATCCATTCCTGGGTCGGCGCCGCAAGGCCAACCCGCCCGGTCGGCCGGGCCCGGTCCAGCCGCCGAGGCCGTGGGCCGCAGCAAAGCCCATGCCAGCCCCGGGACTCCAGCAGCGCGCACCATTCCCGCGTCACGGGGCGCATAGCCCGGACAGATACCGCCCCGAAAGCGGGCAGTCGCGGAAATTTTGGGCATGATCCGGTGTCCGGCCTCAAAAGGCCAGCTGCACCTTCATCGCGCGGCGTCGGTCCGAAGCCAGGTCGAAGGCCCGCACGGCATCCGCCGCCGGCACCACCTCCGTCAGCATCGGCGAGGGATCGAGCCGGCCGCTCGCCAACACCTCCACCGCATGGGCGAATTCGGCATGGAAGCGGAAGGTTCCGACCAGCCGGATTTCCCGCGCGACGAGGGCCGCGAGCGGGATCGCCGCATCGCCGCCGACGCCGACCTGCACCACCACACCGCCCGGCCGCACCACCGCCAGGGCGCCGACCAGCGCCGCGCCACTGCCGGATGCCTCGAACACCGCGTCGAAATACCCCTTGTTGGCGGCATAGGGCGCGAGCGCATCCGGATCCTCGCCCATCGCATGGGTGCGGTCCGCGCCCATGGCCCGCGCGATGGCGAGCGGGGCTGCGACCAGATCGGTTACCACCACCTCTCGCGCCCCGGCCAGCCGCGCGACCGCGGCGCAAAGCACGCCGATCGGCCCCGATCCGGTCACCAGCACCCGCGCACCCAGCAGCGCGCCGGCCTGGGACGCGGCGTGCAGGCAGACCGACAGGGGCTCCGCGAAGGCGGCGCTTTGCACCGACAGGCCGTGCGGCAGCTTCACCGCGCGCGGCGCCTCGCAGGTGAAGGCGCTGCGGAAGGCCCCCTGCACATGCGGCATTCGCATCGCGCTGCCCAGGAAGCGCATCTCCAGGCAATGGATCGGCCGCCCGCCGAGGCATTGCGCGCAAGCGCCGCAAGGCAGGCTCGGGTTCACCGCCACGGCGTCGCCGGGCTGAACATGGGTCACGCCCACGCCCACGGCCTCGACCACACCCGCCGCCTCATGGCCCAGCACCATGGGCTGGCGCACGCGCACGGCGCCGAAGCCGCCGGCGTGATAGTAGTGCAGGTCCGACCCGCAGATGCCGCCGCGCCCGATCCGGATCCGCACCTCCCCCGGACCGGGATCGGGGGCCTCATGCAGCTCGACGCGCAAATCATGCGCTGCGTGGATGACGACGGCGGTCATGCGACAGGCGTCGGCAAGGGGCGGCCATCCATCTGCGCTTCCAGATTCTCGCGCATCAGCCGGCCCATATCCTTCCGCGTCTCGACGGTGCCGGAGGCCGCGTGCGGCTGCAGCACGACATTGTCGAAGGCCAGGAAGGCCGGGTCGATATGCGGCTCGTTCAGGAAGACATCGAGACCCGCCGCGCCGATCCGCCCGGCGCGCAGCGCATCGAGCAGCGCGGCTTCGTCCACCACCGAGCCGCGGCTGACATTGCAGAAGATGGCGCCGGGCTTCAGCGCCTCGATCGCCGCGCGGTCCACCAGGCCCTTCGTCGCGGGCCCGCCCGCCGCCGCCACCATCAGCACATCCACATGCGGCGCGAGCGCGGCCGGCGTCGGGTACCACTCATAGGGCACGTCCTTCTTCTGCCGCGCGCTATAGGCGATCCGCATGCCGAAAGCCGCCGCGCGGCGCGCAATGGCGCCACCGATGCGCCCCAGGCCGACGATGCCGATGCTCTTGCCCCAGACGCGGGTGGTCAGCGGGAAGCTGCCCTTACTGGCCCAGGACCCGTCGCGGACCCAGGCATCGCCGGCCGGAATCCGGCGCGCCGCCGACAACAGCAGGCCGATGGCCATGTCGGCCACTTCCTCGGTCAGCACATCGGGCGTGTTGGTCACGCGAATGCCGCGCGCCTTGGCGGCGGGGACATCGATCAGATCATAGCCGACGCCGTAGCAGGCGATGATTTCGACCTTCGGCAGCGCATCCATCATCGCGGCGTCCGCGCCGACCTCGCCCTTGGTGCAGATCGCGCGGATCGTGTCGCGCCCGCGCGCCAGCATCGCGGCCTTGTCCTCGGCCGCGTAGTACAGATGGACGTCGAAGCGGTCCGTTAGCGCCTCTATATCCCAGGCCGGCAGCTCACCGACCACCAGCAACCCGGGTTTCATGGCAGCTTCCCCCCCAGCTCGTCCTCAATATGCACGCGGATGATCTCGTCGAAGGTTGTCTCCGCGACGAAGCCCAACTCCGCCGCGCGGCGCGCATCGAAGCGGCGCGGCCAGCCGGAGATGATGCGCCAGACCGTCTCATCCGGCTCGCGCCGGATCAGCGCCACGGCCTTGTCGCCCGCGACGCGGCGCAGCGCCTCGATCTGCTCGGCGACGGTGGCGGCGATGCCGGGCATGGTCAGGCTGCGCCGCGCGCCCATCGGCGCGGTATCGAGGGTCGCCGCATGCAGCAGGAAGCCGACCGCGGCGCGCGGGCTGGCATGCCAATGCATCACCGTATCGGGCACCGGCAGCACCGTGGGCAGCCCCGCCAGCGGTTCGCGCAGGATGGAGGAGAAGAAGCCGCTCGCGGCCTTGTTCGGCTTGCCCGGGCGGATACAGATGGTCGGCAGGCGGATGCCGATGCCATCCAGGAAGCCGCGGCGCGAATAATCGGCCAGCAGCAATTCCCCGATCGCCTTCTGCGTGCCGTAGCTGGTCAGCGGCGTCAGGTGGAAATCGTCCGGG
>JBIIRI010000144.1:0-9263 GCA_044341625.1 Roseomonas sp. | reverse complement strand
TCCCTCTCCCACGAAGTGGGGGAGGGGTGGGGAGGGGGCGCGACCGACCGCGGTCACGCTGCGCCGGATTCCACGTGAAGGGCACAGCCATTGCCGTTACGATTTCGCCATGGTCAGCACCAACACCCACACCCACGCGCGCCGCCTGCGGCGCGTGTCCACGGATGCCGAGCGCGCGCTGTGGCATGCGTTGCGGCGCAATGCGCTCGGCGCCGGCTTCCGTCGCCAGCATCCGATCCCGCCCTACTTCGCCGACTTCGCCTGCGTCGAAGCGCGGATCGTGGTGGAGGTGGATGGCGGTCAGCATGGCGGGTCGCAGGACACGATACGCGACGCGGCGATGCGCGCGGCAGGCTGGCGGGTGCTGCGCTTCTGGAACGACGAGGTGCTGCGGAACAGGGCCGGCGTGTTGACGCGGATCCAGGAGGCCTTGGCGGGCGGGCTGGAGACGAATGGGTGAGGACAGGCGCGCCCCCTCCCGCCCGCTGCGCGGGCTCCAGCCTTCGGCGCAGCTGCAGCGCCGCTGCCCCCCGCTACGCGGCAGAGGGGAATGGGGCGCGCCTTGGCTCCCTCTCCCACGAAGTGGGGGAGGGTTGGGGAGGGGGCGCGACCGACCGTGGGCAGGCTGGAGACCGATGGGTGAGGACGCACGCGCCCCCTCCCGCCCGCTTCGCGGGCACCAGCCTTCGGCGCAGCGGCAGTGCCGCTGCCCCCCGCCATGCGGGAGAGGGACCAGCGGCGCTCGGCCCGCCCGCCTCATCGCGGCGGCGCCGGGCGGGCAAGGAACGCGCGGAGCTGGGCGATCTCGGCCTGTTGCGTGCGGATGATCTCCTCCGCCAGGCGCCGCATCTCGGGGTCGGTGCCGTGGCGCAGCTGCACCTGCGCCATCTCGATCGCGCCCTGGTGGTGCGGGATCATCGCCGCCGCGAAGTCGCGGTCGGCGTTGCCGCTGTAGCGGATGTTCATCTCGCGATGCATGCGGTCATTCGCCGCCCGCAATTCCCGCGTCGAGGCGGGTTCGTTGGCGGCGGGGCGCTGGCCGTGGCCGGCATGCTGCGCGAGCGCCGGCGCGGCGGGCGACAGCGCCAGGGGCATAACCAGGGCGGCGGCGAGGGCAAGGCGGGGCATGGCAGATCCTCCGGGGGTGGAAGGCGCGGAGGCTCCAACCTTCCCCCGACGGGAAGGCAAGCGCCTCATGCGCGCCGCCAGGTGGTGCCCCCCGGCCCGTCCTCCAGCAGGATCCCCTTCTCCGCCAGGTCCTTGCGGATGCGGTCAGCCTCCGGCCAGTCCTTCGCGCGGCGCGCCGCGAGGCGCGCGGCGATGGCGGCCTCGATCGCGGCGGCGTCCACATCGGCCCCGGCACGGAACCAGGCCTCCGGCGCCTGCTGCAGGATGCCGAGCAGCGCGCCCGCTGCCAGGATGCGCGCCTTGATGTAGGGCAGCGCGGCCTCATCACCCGCCGCCATCGCCTCATTCGCCGCCGAGACCAGATAGTGCAGGCTGGCGAGCGCGAGCGGCGTGTTGAGATCGTCGGCCAGCGCCTGTTCGAAGGGCGGCTGTTCGACGATATGCGGCAATTGGGCGCTGCCGGCCTCGACATGCGCCATCTTCGCGAGCGCGCGGTAGAAGCGGTCCAGCTCCTTCCGCGCCTCCTGCAAAGCGGCCTCGGTGTAGTCCAGCGCCTGGCGGTAATGCGTCTTCAGCAGCAGCAGCCGAAACGCCTCGCCGGCCCAGGGGCCGATTTGCAGGATGTCCTGCACGGTGCGGAAATTGCCGAGCGACTTCGACATCTTCTCGCCGTCGACGAGCAGCATGCCGTTGTGCATCCAGTAGCGCGCGAAATGCGAACCGGGGAAGGCGCAGAGGCTCTGCGCGACCTCGTTCTCATGATGCGGGAACATCAGGTCGGCGCCGCCGCCATGGATGTCAAAATCCGGGCCGAGATGCTTCCACGACATGGCGGAGCATTCGATATGCCAGCCCGGCCGCCCGCGGCCCCAGGGGCTGTCCCAGCCCGGCTGGTCCGGCGTGCTCGGCTTCCACAGCACGAAGTCGCCGGCGTCACGCTTATAGGGCGCGACCTCCACCCGCGCGCCGGCCAGCAGCTCGTCCGGGCTGCGGCCCGAAAGCTTGCCGTATTGCGCGAAGCTGCCGACGGCGAACAGCACATGGCCTTCCGCCGCATAGGCATGGCCATTGGCGATCAGCCGTTCGATCAGCGCGATCATCTCCGGGATCGTGCCGGTCGCGCGGGGCTCCACATCCGGCGCGGCGACGCCGAGGGCTGCCATGTCGCGGTGAAAATCGGCGGTGGTGCGGGCTGTGAGCTGATCGATCCCCTCGCCGCTTTCGCGCGCGCGGTCGATGATCTTGTCCTCCACATCCGTGATGTTCCGCGCGTAGGTGACGCGCGGGTAGAGCGTCCGCAGCAGTCGGACCAGCACGTCGAACACCACATTCGGCCGCGCATTGCCGAGATGCGCGAGGTCATAGACCGTAGGCCCGCAGACATAGATCCGCACATGGCCAGGATCGATCGGCTCGAAGTGTTCCTTGCAGCGCGCCGCGCTGTTGTGGAGGTGGAGTTCCATCGCGCTCATGCCACCACCGCCTGTGCCAGCCGTTCCGCCGCGCGCGCGCGGCCGATCAGCGGCAGGAAGACCTTGAGGTCGGGCCCGTGTTCCTCGCCGGTCAGCGCGCGGCGCAGCGGCATAAACAGCGTCTTGCCCTTGCGCCCGGTCGCCGCCCCGATGGCGGCCGTCCAGGCCGGCCAGGTCGCCTCGTCCCAGGGCTCCGCGGGCAGGGTCTGGGCCGCTGCGCGCAGCAGGTCGGCATCGGCTGGGTCTCCCAGCGGCACGATGGCGCCGGCGGCAACATCCCACCAGTCGCGCACTTCCCGGAACAGGTCGAGATTGCCGCGCACGGCGAGCCAGAAGGCCTCGCTCGCGCCCTCGGGCAGGCGGTCCTTCACGGCGTCGAAGGACAGGCCGTGCAGCCACTTCCGGTTCAGCGCGAGCAACTGCTTCGTGTCGAAGCGCGCGGCGGATTTCGAGACATTGGACAGGTCGTAGGACGAAGCGAGATCCGCCGGCATCCCCGGCACCGGATCCATGCTGGAGCCGAGCGCGAGCAGGTAGCCCACCAGCGCCGCCGGCTCGACCCCGTCGCGGCGCAGTTGCCGCAGGCCGACGCTGCCGGTGCGCTTCGACAGCGGGCCGCCATCGGCATCCGTCAGCAGCGGCAGATGGGCGAAGCGCATGCCGCGCGGATGCCCGCCCAGCGCCGCAAGGATATCCAGCTGGATCGCCGTGTTGGTCACGTGATCCTCGCCCCGGATCACATCGGTGATCCCGGTCTCGAGGTCATCGACGACAGATGTGAAGGTGTAGAGGAAGCTGCCATCGGCGCGGATCAGGACCGGGTCCGACAGGCTCGACAGCTTCACCTTGCGCGGGCCCAGCACGCCGTCGCGCCATTCCATCGAATCGTGGGACAGCTTGAAGCGCCAATGCGGCTGTTTGCCATTGGCGATGGCGCGGTCCAGCTGGTCCTTGGTCATCTTCAGCGCGGCGCGGTCATAGATCGGCGCCTTGCCCTGGCGGCGGCGCTGTTCGCGCTTGAACTCCAGCTCCTCCTCGGTCTCGAGGCAGGGGTAGAGGCGGCCGGCGGTCTTCAGCTTCTCCGCCGCCGCCGCGTAGCGGTCCAGCCGGTCGGACTGGGCCAGCTTCTCGTCCCAATCCAGGCCGAGCCAGCGCAGATCTTCCTCGATCGCGGTGGCGTATTCGGGCTTGGATCGCTCGGTATCGGTGTCGTCCAGGCGCAGCAGGAAGCGCCCGCCCCGGTGACGGGCGAGGCACCAATTGGCCAGCGCGATGCGCGCATTGCCGACATGCAGGAGCCCCGTGGGCGAGGGCGCGAAACGGACCTTCATCAGGGCGACAGGAACGCCAGAAGAGCCCGGAAGGCAAGGCGCCGCCGCCATGGGTCGGTCATCATCAGGGCACAATCGGGCTGCATGATCCCCATTATGGCAAGGATCGGGGTGAGCGCCATGGGCATGGGAACGCGAGGGAGCCTTCTCGGGGCCGTGCTGGTGGCCGGGGCGCTGTTGCTGCCCACGGCGGCCGAGGCCGATGGCTGGCGCGGCCGTGGCGGCGGCTGGCACGGGGCGCCGTATCACCATCATTACCACCATCACCACCACCGGCGCGGCTGGCATGGCGGCGACGCCGCGCTGGGCGCGATCATCGGACTTGGCGCGGGGGTGGTGATCGGATCGGTCCTGGCACCGCCGCCCCCGCCGCGCGTGATCTATGTCCCGCCGCCGCCGCCGGTCGTGGTCTACCAGCCGCCGCCCGTCTTCCACGCGCCGCCCAAGGGCCATTGGGTCCAGCCCCCGCCCGTTTGGGTTCGGAAATAGGGCGGATTGACGCCAAGGGGCCGCTCAAGCACGGGGGGCGGATGATCGATCCGTCCCAGCTGGCTCTCTATATCGCCGCCGCCGCCCTGCTCGCCGTGACGCCGGGGCCCGGCATCTTCTACGTCGCCGCGCGCACCCTGGCGGGCGGACGGGCGGAGGGCGTCGCTTCCAGCTTCGGGACGGGGCTGGGCGGCATGGTCCATGTCGCGGCGGGCAGCCTTGGCGTCTCCGCCATCGTGCTGGCCAGCGCGGAGCTGTTCACGGCGCTGAAGCTGATCGGCGCGGCCTATCTGGTCTGGATCGGCGTCCGCACGATCCGATCCGCGCGCCGGGAGGCAGCGCCGATGCTGGCGGAGATACCGGCCGCGCCGCCGGTCGGGCCGCGCCGGGCCTTCCGCGAAGGCGCGCTGGTGGAGGCGCTGAACCCCAAGACCGCGGCCTTCTTCCTGGCCTTCGTGCCGCAATTCCTGGACCCGGCAGCGGGGCATGTTGCGCTGCAATTCATGCTGCTCGGCGTCATCTCGGTCGCGCTGAACACCCTGGCGGACCTCGTGGTGGCCTGCGCGGCGGGCGGCATCCGGGACGGCGCGGCGGCCCGCCCCGCGCTGATCGCGCGCCTGCGGGCGGCGTCAGGCGCTGCGATGGTCGCGCTGGGGCTGGGCCTCGCTTTCGCGCGGCGGCCGGCGGCGTAGGGCCGCTCAGTCCTCCTCCTCCGCCTCCTCATCCATCCGGCGGGGGTCGAGGACGCGCCAGTTGCGGTCTTCCGCATCGGCCGGACGAGTGGCGGCGAAGGCCTTCAGCTCCTGCGCGCTGCGCCAGGCCTCGTCGCCGGCGCCCGTCACCTCGGCATCCTCGCCGAAGGCGAACCAGGCCTCCAGCACCGCCGCCGGCTCCATGCCGCGGGACCGGCAGCGTTCCAGGCTGTCGCGCACATAGCGGCGGGCGAAGGCGTTGGCGTGGGCGACGCTCAGGAAGCCGCGCAGCACCTCCACCGGGTCGGCGCCATTCGCGCCGGACAGGTCCAGGATCCGCACCGCCAGCCCCGGCGGGGCCGACAGCGTCTGCGAGAAGATCGGGTCCTCGGCATCCTCATCGGGCGTGTCGGTCATCAAGCGAGGTCCGTGCGAAAGGGGATCAGGGGATAACGCGGCTCCCGCCCAGCGGGATAGCGGTGGATCTGCAGGCCAGGCGGGGCGCGGCGCCGCGCGGCCTCGGCGGCGGCGAGACGGCGCGAGAGATCGGCGACCAAGGCGGGGTCGGTGCCTGCCGGGGTCTCGCCACGGTCGAACAGCGCCTCCAGCAACGCATCCAGCGCTGCATCGTCGGGCAGCCCCGCCAAGGCGACGGGGCGGGCGGCGAGCAGCGCCTCGGCCACCACGGGGCCGTCCGGGCCGAGCAGCCCCGCGGGCCGGTTCGCATTGCGCCACCGCGCCAGCGCCAGGCCCTGTCCGCGCATCAGATGCCGGAAGGGCGCGAGATCGCCCCCTGCCCCGCCGAGGCCGAGCAGCGCCGCCGTCCGGTCCAGCGGCGAGAGGGTAAGGCCAGGCGCCGCAGCCCGCACCCGCGCGGGGCCGAGCGCATCCGCCGCCAGCGCCGTGAGCAGCGCAGACCCGGCGTCCCCGGTCGGCGCGACCTGCACATCCACCCCGGCAAAGCCGCGCAGGAACAGGACCAGGGCGCGCCAGATCTCCTCCTCCGCGCCGCAATCGGGGGCGAGAGGCTGGCGAAGGCAGGCGAAGCCATCCTCGCCGCGCCGCCACTCGGTCAGGACCAGATCGGGCGCGAAGCGGGGCAACTGCACCGCCAGCGACCGGTCGGGGTTCAGCACGAAGCTGCCGCCGTCGCAGACTGCCTCATCCAACCCGCCCACGCTGTTGAGGAACAGGAAGCCGAGCCCGGTCTCCACCACCCGCGCCACCGCATCCTGCATCCGGCGCGAAGCGTGGCCGATGGCGAAGGGGGCGGCGTGAAGGCACAGCAGCAATTCGGCGCCGGTCTCGGCCAGGGTCTCGGCGGCGGCGGGATCCTCGCCATCCTCGGCGCAGATCAGGCCAAGGCGGATGCCGCGAAAGGCGACGGGGCCCGGGGCGGGGCCGGGGTCGAAGCACTCGCCGGGGCGGATCGCGTGGCGCGCGCGCCGGGTGACGATCCGGCCGCCATCGAGCAGAAACAGCGCGTCATGCAGCCGGCCCTCTGGCGCCCAGGGGCCGCCGAGGACCAGGCCAGGCCCCCCGCTTGCCGTCAGCGCGGCCAGATCGTCCAGCGCGGCGTCGCAGGCGGCACGAAAATCGGCGCGGCGGGGCAGGTCGCCGCAAGGCCATCCGGCCAGGGCGAAGCGCGGCGCGACCAGCAGGTCGGCCCCCATCCCCCGCGCCCTCTCCCACGCGTCGTGCAGCCCGGCGAGATTCGCAGCCAGCGCGGCGGTGGGCACCGTCTGGGCCAGGGCGATGCGAAGACGGTCGGTCATGCCCGGCTTGTCCCGCCGCGCGGCGCGCGGATCAAGCCGCCCGTCGCGACGGGGTGAGCACCCCCAGCACCATCCCCGCCGAAACCAGCCCAACCCCGGCCAGCCCGAGCGCCCCGAGCGGCTCGCCCAGCAGCGGCCAAGCCGCCAGCGCCGCCATAGCCGGGACGAGGGAGGTGATGGTGGTGGTGCGCGGCGCGCCGATGGCGGTCACCGCGCGGGTGAACAGGAAGCCCGCGACCAGCACCGCGAAGACCCCCTGGTAGATGAACTGCCAGGCGACCGGCCCGGCCGGCACGGCATCCAGGTTGGACGGCAGGAACAGCCACCAGACCGGCAGGTAAACCGGCGCCGCCCAGAGCGCCGCCGAGAGCGTCGCCGTCACGGCCGACACGCCCCACAGCCGCACCAGCACCGTATAGGTGGCCCAGCAGCACGACCCCGCCAGGAACAACAGGTCGCCCCGCCAAGCGCCGGGATGGTCGCCGAAGGTATCCGACGCCAGCAGCAGGATGCCGCAAGCGACAACCCCGAGGGACAGAACGCGCCGCCGCGTCCAGGCCTCCGCCAACACCACCGCGCCGAGCGCTGCGGTCAGGAAGGGCAGCGTGCCCGGCAGCATCACCCCGCCATGCGCGGCCGGCGCGAAGGCGAAGCCGTGATAGGCAAACAGCGGAAAACCGAAGGCCGCCGTCGCGACGATGGCGAGCAACCGGACCGGCGGCAGGCGCGGCCAGCCGAGCCAGGCCGCCAGCGGCAGCGCCGCGAGGAAAGCGCCGCCATAGCGCAGCGCCGCCACATCCCAGGGCGTGAAAGCCTGCTGCTGCGAGAGGCGGGAGGAGAGCAGGAAGCCCGACCAGACGAAGAGCACTGCGAAGGCGCAGGCATAGCCGATGCGGCGTTCGCGTGCGGGGTCGGGGGTCATGGATGGGGAGGGCGATCGTGCCCCCTCCCCACCCCTCCCCCGCTACGCGGGAGAGGGAGCCAGATGGCGCCCGGCTTCCCTCTCACGCGTAGCGGGGGGCAGCGGCGCTGCAGCTGCGCCGAAGGCTGGTGCCCGCACAGCGGGCGGGAGGGGGCGCGACCGGCAGCGGTCATCCGGCGCGGATGGCGAAGGGCGCTCAGCCCGCGCCGCCGCCCTTCCGGCGCGGCACGCTGCGGAGGAGGAATTCGCGCCCGACCTTCACCCGCTTCTGGCCGTCATACTCCACGATGTCGGCGGTGGCGTAGGTCTCGGACCAGGCATCGGGGATGAAGCTGCCGGTGCCGACCACGTCGATCGGCGCCTTCGCTTCCGCCATCACCCGGCACTTGCCGACCCCGAAGCCGGAGGAGGCGACGATCCGCACCTTGGGGAAGCCGGCCTCATCCAGCGCTTCCCGCACCCGCCAGATCGCGGCGGCGGAGACGCCGGTGCCGACCAGGTGGCGCAGTTCCGTCTCGCTGCGGTAGCGGCGGACGGCATTGGGGGCGTGGCGTTCCAGCACGGCATAGGATTCCGCCGGGTCCAGCCCTTCCAGGAAGCGGCCGCCATGGGTGTCGAGCCGCACCGCCATGCGCCCCGCCGCCGCCAGCTCGGGGAAGCGGCGGCAGACCTCCAGCCCGTCGGTGACCTCGCGGCCGAAGTAATCGGTCAGCACGGTCAAATCGGCTTCGGGGAAGGTGGCGTGGAACATCTCGGCCGCGCGGACGGTGGAGCCCGCATAGCCGATCAGGGCATGCGGCATGGTGCCCCTGCCCTTGCCCGCGCCGAACCAATGCGCGGTCGCGTCATTGGCGTTGCCGATGAAGCCCTTCGCACCCTCGCGCCGTGCCGCCGCGCCGCCGACGGCCGCCGCATAGGCCATCATCTCCTGCATCTCGGCGCCGGCGCAGTGGCGCGCCTCCATCGCGAGGAACGGCACACCCGGCAATTCGACGCACATCTGGTAGGCGTTGTGCGCGGCAACGCAGGCCGCGCCCAGCTTCTGCAGCACGATGGTCTCGAGATCGACGAGCTGGACGAAGGAGCCCGAGAGGTAGAACAGCGGGTCGCCCGCACCGACCCAGGCGCCTTCCTCATGCATCAGCTCGATGTCGAATTCCGTGCCGCGCTGCGCCGCGACCGCCGCCAGCCAATCCAGCGCGAGGCGCGGGGCGGAGATCACGGGGCGGCGCAGGAAGACCGCATAGGTCACGCGGCAATCGCCGAAGCGGCTGACGATGGCCTTGGTGCGGTTGAAATAGCTGTCCGTGCGCGCCGTGATGGAGAGGTCGTCGGTGCCTTCAGACATCAGCGGGCCTCGCCTGGCGCATGGCGGGGACCGGACGCGTCGATGCGGGCCGGCAGCCCCCCTCACCCTGCCCTCTCCCCCCGTCGGGGGGAAAGGGTGCATGGGG
>JBIIRI010000261.1:0-2747 GCA_044341625.1 Roseomonas sp. | reverse complement strand
GCGTCAACATGCCCTGGAACAACCACCGCGCCACGGTCGGCCCGCCGCTCCCCGGCGTCGAGATCCAGCTGGCCGAGGATGGCGAGCTCTGCATCCGCGGCGATCTGGTCATGGATGGCTATTGGAACCAGCCGGCGGCAACGGACGCCGCGATCCGCGACGGCTGGCTGCACACCGGCGATGTCGCGGAGCTGTCGGAGGGGCGCATCCGCATCACCGACCGCAAGCGCGACTTCATCAAGACGCTGGGCGGCGACATGGTGAGCCCCGCCAAGATCGAATCCCTGCTGATGGCGGAACCCGAGATCCACCAGGCGGTCGCCGCCGGGGAAGGCCAGCCCGGCATCGTGGCGCTGCTGGTCCCAGCCGACGGCATGGCCGACCAGGTGCAGGCCGCGGTCGCGCGGGTGAATGCGAAGCTCGCCACCATCGAACGCATCCGCAAGACCGCGACGGTCTCGCCCTTCACGGTGGAGAATGGGCAGCTGACGCCGACGATGAAGATCAAGCGCCGCGTGGTGCTGGAAGCGCATGCGGCCGAGGTGGAGGCGCTCTACGCGCGGGGGTGAGGGGGGGGCGGCTTTGCGGCACGCTGCGACGCGACCGGCCTGGAGCGCGAGGGGCGTCGGGTTCGTCGGCGCAGGCATTGCGGGGGACGGTCGTGCCCCTTCCCCAACCCTCCCCCGCATAGCGGGGGAGGGAGAAAAGCGCGGCAGGCCCCCTCTCCCGCGATAGCGGGGGGCAGCGGCACTGCCGCTGCGCCGGAGGCTGGTTGGGGAGGGGGCCAGACCGCCCTCACCCAAACACAGCGCTGCTACAGATCCTTCTGCCCCGGCGCGTAGCTGCCGCCATCGGTGGGGCGCAGCGCGGAGAACAGTTCCGTCACCTCGGCATAGTCGCGATAGCCGCAGCGCGCGATGGTGCGCGCGGCGAGCATGTCGAAGCGGCCATCCTTCAGCGCCCAATCGGCGATATGCACGCCGACCACCTGGCCGATCACCAGATGGCCGCCGAATTCGCGCCCCTCGATATCCTTCAACGGCAGGGACTGCACCACGCGGCATTCGAGGCTCGCGGGGCTCGCCGCCACGCGCGGGGCCTTCACCACGCGGCAGGCCGCGCGCTCCAGCCCGGCATGGTCGAACTCGCTCTCCCCCTCCGCGAGCGCGGCAGAGGACGCGTTCATGGCCTCGAACAGCGGGCGGGTGGCAAGGTTGAACACGAATTCGCCGGTGGCGATCGCATTGGCCGCCGTGTGCTTCAGCCCGTCGCTGCCGAACATCACCATCGCCGGCGAGGTCTGCACCATGTTGAAGAAGCTGTAGGGCGCGAGGTTGGCCCGTCCCGCGGCATCGAGCGTGGAGATCCAGCCGATCGGGCGCGGCGCGACGATGGCCTTCAGCGGGTCATGCGGCAGCCCCGCTTCCCGGTGCCGCCCCGCCTCGTAGAACAGGGTCATCCGCCCCTCACATCCCCAGCGCGCGGCGGTAGAGATCGAGCAGCGTCTCCTGCTCCTCCACCTCGGCGGGTTCCTTCTTGCGGATGGAGATGATCTGGCGGATCACCTTCACATCGAAGCCGGCCGATTTCGCTTCCGCGAAGATGTCCTTGATGTCGCCGGCGAGCGCCTTGCGCTCCTCCTCCAGCCGCTCGATGCGCTCGATGACGGAGCGCAGGCGGTCGGCCGCGATGCCGCCGACCTCGCTCTCCGGGTCGTCCTTCTGGCGGTCGCGGCTGGCCTTGGCAGCCTGCATGTCGCTGTCGCTCATCCGCTGATCCCCCATGCGAAGGGGGCGGGTGGTGCCACGCTTCCGCGCCGCACTCAATGCCCCCGGTTCCGGCCCCGGTTTACCGGGGGGCGGGCCTCAATGGCCAGGATTGGAGCTTGCGAACTTCGCCTTCTGCTCGGCACTGGCTTCCTTCTGGTGCAGCGCCTGCCACTCCTTGTACGGCATGCCGTAGACAATCTCTCGCGCATCGGGGTCGGACAGGGGGATGCCCTTCTCCTCGGCGGCGGCGCGGTACCATTTGGACAGGCAGTTCCGGCAGAAGCCGGCCAGGTTCATCAGGTCGATATTCTGCACATCGCTGCGGTCGCGCAGATGCTGCACCAGGCGGCGGAAGGCGGCGGCTTCCAGCTCGGTCTGGGTCGCCTGGTCGATCTCGGGAATGGGCATGGGAAGGATCCTCCTGACGGGCGGTAGATGGCCCATCGCCGCCGTCTTCGCCATAGTGCGCCGCCGAGAGGACGACGCATGCGCTTCACCGACGAGACCGCTCGCGTGGCACTGAAGAGAATGTTCGACGCGGCGGTGGCCAGCGCCGATCCGCGCGTGGTCCTCGCGCGCCATCTGCCAGAGCCCCCGAAGGGACGCGTGGTGGTGGTGGGCGCCGGGAAGTCCGCCGCCGTCATGGCCGCGGCGGTGGAGGAAGCCTGGCCCGATGTGCAGCTGTCGGGCGTCGTCGTCACCCGCTACGGGCATGGCCACCCCACGCGCCGGATCGAGGTCCTCGAAGCCTCCCACCCCGTGCCCGACGCCGCCGGCGCGGCCGGGGCGCGGCGTATCCTGGACGCCGTGGCGGGGCTTTCGGCCGAGGATCTGGTGCTGTTCCTGGTCTCGGGCGGTGGCTCGGCGCTGACGACGCTGCCGGCGCCGGGGCTGACGCTGGATGCGCTGATGGAGGTGAACCGGGCGCTGCTGGCCTCCGGCGCCACGATCCATGAGATGAACTGCATCCGCCGGCAC
>JBIIRI010000030.1:0-26885 GCA_044341625.1 Roseomonas sp. | reverse complement strand
ATCCACGAATACCAGGCCAAGGAGCTGCTGCGCCGCTACGGCGTCGCGGTGCTCGACGGTAATGTCGCCTGGACGGCCGCCGAGGCGGCCGAGGCGGCACGCAAGCTGCCCGGCCCCGTCTATGTCGTGAAGTCTCAGATCCATGCCGGCGGCCGCGGCGCGGGCCGCTTCGCCAATGATCCGAACGGCAAGGGCGGCGTGCGCGTCGTCAAGTCGGTCGAGGATGTGCAGGCGGCGGCGGACGCGATGATCGGCAAGGTGCTGGTCACCAAGCAGACCGGCGCGCAGGGCAAGCTCGTCTCCCGCGTCTATGTGGAAGATGGCTGCGACATCAAGCGCGAGCTGTATCTCGGCCTGCTGGTCGATCGCACCACCAGCCGCGTGCTGATCATGGCGTCGACCGAAGGCGGGATGGAGATCGAGGAGGTGGCGGCGAACCACCCAGAGAAGATCCTGAAGGTCGCGGTGGACCCGGCCTCCGGCATCTCCGGCTTCCATGCCCGCAAGCTCGCCTTCGGCCTCGGCCTCGAGGGCAAGCAGGTGTCGAGCTTCACGAAGTTCGTGACCTTGCTCTACGGCGCCTTCATCGAGCTGGATTGCGCGATCGTCGAGATCAACCCGCTGGTCGTCACCGGCAAGGGCGAGATCGTGGCGCTGGACGCCAAGGTGTCCTTCGACGACAGCGCGATGTTCCGCCACAAGGACCTCGAGGCCCTTCGCGACGACAGCGAGATGGACCCGAAGGAACTGGAGGCAGGCAAGCACGACCTGAACTACGTGGCCCTCGATGGCGAGATCGGCTGCATGGTGAACGGCGCGGGCCTGGCCATGGCCACGATGGACATCATCAAGCTCTATGGCTCGTCGCCCGCTAACTTCCTCGATGTCGGCGGCACGGCGAATGCCGCGCGGGTGACCGAGGCGTTCCGCATCATCACCTCCGATTCGAACGTGAAGGCGATCCTGGTCAACATCTTCGGCGGCATCGCCAAGTGCGACATGATCGCGACCGGCATCGTCGAGGCGTCGAAGAACCTGTCTCTCAAGGTGCCGCTGGTCGTGCGGCTCGAAGGGACGAATGTGGATCTCGGCAAGAAGATCCTCGCCGAGAGCGGGCTGGCGATCATTGCCGCCGACAACCTCGCGGATGCGGCCCAGAAGGTCGTCGCCGCCGTTAAGAAGGGGGCCTGAGCCATGGCCGTCCTCGTTGGCAAGCATACCCGCGTGATGACCCAGGGCTTCACCGGGGCCCAGGGCACCTTCCACGCGTCCCAGGGCATCGCCTATGGCAGCACCTATGTCGGCGGCACGACGCCCGGCAAGGGCGGCACGATGCACCCGGAACTGAACCTGCCGGTGTTCAACACGGTGGCCGAATGCGTCCACGCCACGCAGGCGAACGCGTCCGTCATCTACGTCCCCGCGCCCTTCGCGGCAGATGCGATCCTGGAAGCGATCGATGCCGAGGTGCCGCTGATCATCTGCATCACCGAAGGCATCCCGGTGCTGGATATGGTGAAGGTGAAGCGCGCCCTGCAGGGCTCGAAGTCGCTGCTGGTCGGGCCGAACTGCCCGGGCGTGATCACGCCGGATGCCTGCAAGATCGGCATCATGCCGGGCCACATCCACCGCCGCGGCTCGGTCGGGATCGTCAGCCGCTCCGGCACCCTGACCTATGAGGCGGTGGCGCAGACCACCGCCGCGGGCCTCGGCCAGTCCAGCTGCGTCGGGATTGGCGGCGACCCGGTTAAGGGCCTCGACTTCATCGATGTGCTCGAGATGTTCCTGAAGGACGACGAGACGCAGTCGATCATCATGATCGGCGAGATCGGCGGCGAGGCCGAGGTGGTCGGCGCCGAGTTCCTCCGCAAGGAGAACTTCGGGCCGGGCAAGCCGAACAAGCCGGTGGTCGGCTTCATCGCCGGCGCCACGGCGCCTCCGGGCCGCCGCATGGGCCATGCCGGCGCGGTGATCTCGGGCGGCAAGGACACGGCAGAGGCGAAGATGGCGGCGATGGCCGAGGCGGGGATCCGCGTGGCCGACAGCCCGTCCTCCCTCGGCTCGACGATGGTGAAGGCGTTGGGGCGGTAAGCGCGGTCGCGCCCCCTCCCGCCCTCGCTTCACTCGGCCACCCTCCCCCGCTACGCGGGAGAGGGATCGTCCGGTCCGACTGGCTCCCTCTCCCGCGTAGCGGGGGAGGGGTGGGGAGGGGGCCCGACCGGCTCCCCCGCACCGGACCACCCGCCAAGGGGGTCTGCCCGACGCAGACCCTTTCGCCTATGTTGTAAGTCTGCCAGGCCCCGCACGGGGACGGTTGCGTCACCGGGACAACGGTCCGGGACGACAAGGTTGGGGAAACCGGCGGCGCCAAGGCCGGCGCCGTCGAGGAGGACAAGATGGCCGGAGTAGATATCCTCGCCAGCGTGATGTCGGGGGCGAATGCCGCCTTCCTCGCGGATCTCTATGCCCGCTGGGTGGAGAAGCCCGACAGCGTCGATGCCTCCTTCGCGGAGCTGTTCGCGGCGCTGAACGATGAGGCGCGGTCGGTGCTGACGGATGCCTCCGGCGCGTCCTGGTCGCCGCGCACCCGCGGCCGCTTCGGCCCCGATCCCGAACCGGCGCCAGCGCCCAAAAAGGATGGCAAGACCTCCGCCGCCCCCGCAGCGGCGCCCAGCATGGACAAGGCGGCCGCGCAGCGTGCGGTTCTGGATTCGATCCGCGCGCTGATGCTGATCCGCAGCTACCGCGTGCGCGGCCATCTGGAAGCGCAGCTCGACCCACTCGGGCTGCAGAAGCCGAAGCCGCATGCGGAACTGACGCCCGCGACCTACGGCTTCACCGAAGCCGACATGGACCGGCCGATCTTCCTCGATTTCGTGCTTGGCAAGGAATTCGCGACGCTGCGCGAGATCCTGGCGATCTGCCGTGCGTCCTACTGCGCCTCGATCGGCGTCGAGTTCATGCATATCCAGGACCCGGACCAGAAGTCCTGGATCCAGCGCCGGATCGAAGGCGCGCCTTGGCTGGGTTCCTTCGACAAGGCGCAGAAGAAGCACATCCTGCAGGAGCTGACCGAGGCCGAGGGCTTCGAGGCCTTCTGCGCGAAGAAGTACGCCACCACCAAGCGCTTCGGCCTGGAAGGCGGCGAAAGCACCATCCCCGCAATCCAGACCGTGATCGCCACCGGCGCCGCGCAGGGCGTGAACGAGGTCGCCATCGGCATGGCGCACCGCGGGCGCCTTAACGTGCTGGTGAATGTGGTGAAGAAGCCCTACTCGGCCGTCTTCTCGGAGTTCAAGGGCGTCTCCGCCCACCCCGAGGACGTCCAGGGCTCAGGCGACGTGAAGTACCACCTCGGCACCTCGACCGATATCGAGATTGCCGGGCGCATGGTCCATCTTTCCCTGCAGCCGAACCCGTCGCATCTGGAAGCGGTGGACCCGGTCGTCATCGGCAAGGTGCGCGCGCGCCAGGACATGGCGGGCGACACCAAGGCGCGGCGGTCCGTGATGGCCATCACGCTGCATGGCGATGCCGCCTTCGCCGGCCAGGGCGTGGTGTATGAGACGCTGGCGATGAGCCAGCTGGTCGGCTACCGCACGGGCGGCACGATCCACATCGTCACCAACAACCAGATCGGTTTCACCACCGTCCCGCTGCACGCCTATTCGGGGCTGTACTGCACCGATGTCGCCAAGAGCATCCAGGTGCCGATTCTGCATGTGAACGGCGACGACCCGGAAGCGGTGGTGTTCTGCGCGAAGATGGCGGCGGAGTTCCGCATGGAATTCGGCGCCGATATCGTGCTCGACATCGTCTGCTATCGCCGCCACGGCCACAACGAGACCGACGAGCCCGCCTTCACCCAGCCGCTGATGTACGGCCGGATCAAGGAAACCAAGACCACCCGCACGAAATACGCCGAGAAGCTCGCGGCCGAGGGGTCGCTGTCGGCCGAGGAGTCGAAGGCGATGCTCGACGCCTTCTACGCCACGCTGGAAGACGCCTTCCAGGCTGCCTCTTCCTTCAAGCCGAACAAGGCGGATTGGCTGGAAGGCCACTGGTCCGGCCTGAAGGCCGTGACGACCGGCGAGGAAGTGGAACGCCTGCACGAGACCGCCATCGGCCTCGACACGCTGCGCGAAGTGGGCGCGGCGCTGACGCGCGTGCCGGCGGATTTCAACGTCAACCCGAAGATCGCCCGCCAGCTCGAAGCCAAGAAGCAGGCGATCGAGACCGGAGAGGGCGTGGACTGGGCGACCGGTGAGGCGCTGGCCTTCGGCTCCCTGCTGCTGGAAGGCCATCGCGTGCGCCTGTCGGGCGAGGATGTGCAGCGCGGCACCTTCAGCCATCGCCACGCCTATCTGGTGGACCAGGCCAGCCAGGCGGAATACGTGCCGATGAACAATATCCGCGCCGGCCAACCCCGCTTCGAGGCCTTCAATTCCCTGCTGTCGGAATTCGGCGTGCTCGGCTTCGAATACGGCTACAGCCTGGCGGATCCGCGCACACTGGTGCTGTGGGAAGCGCAGTTCGGCGATTTCGCCAACGGCGCGCAGGTCATCATCGATCAGTTCATCGCCTCCGCCGAGACGAAGTGGCTGCGGATGTCCGGCCTCGTGATGCTGCTGCCGCATGGCTATGAGGGCCAGGGGCCGGAGCATTCCTCGGCGCGGCTCGAGCGCTACCTGCAGCTCTGCGCGGAGCGGAACATGCGCGTCGGCAACCTGACCACGCCGGCGAACTACTTCCACGCGCTGCGCCGGCAGATGAAGGCGAACTACCGCAAGCCGCTGGTGCTGATGACGCCGAAGTCGCTGCTGCGTCACAAGCTGGCGGTGTCCGCGCTGGCGGATTTCGCGCCTGGCAGCGCCTTCCAGTACGTGATCCCCGAAGTGGATGCGATCGCCCCGCCCGAGAAGGTCAAGCGTGTCGTGCTCTGCACCGGCAAGGTCTATTACGACCTGCTGCAGGAACGCCGCGACAAGGGCGTGACGGATGTCGCCATCGTGCGCGTCGAGCAGCTCTATCCCTTCCCGAAGACCAGCCTCGGCAAGGCGCTCGCGCCCTACAAGAACGCCGAGGTGGTGTGGTGCCAGGAGGAGCCCGAGAATATGGGCGCCTGGACCTTCCTCGACCGCCGCATCGAAGGCGTGCTGGGCGAGATCGACATCCACGCCAAGCGGCCGCGCTATGTCGGCCGCATCGAAGCGGCGAGCCCGGCCACGGGCCTCGCCAAGATCCATCAGCAGCAGCAGGAGGCCCTCGTCCGGGACGCGCTCGGCCTCGGCTGAGCGCGGTGCGGATGAGGCAGCAGGACGGAACCAAGATGACCGGGATCATCGTGCCCCCGCTGGGGGAAAGCGTCTCCAGCGCCACCGTGGCGCGCTGGCTGAAGAAGGCCGGCGAGGCCGTGGCGGCGGATGAGCCGCTGGTGGAGCTTGAGACGGACAAGGTGACGGTGGAGGTCAACGCGCCTGCCGCCGGCGTGATCGAATCGATCGCCGCGCAGGAAGGGGCGGAAGTGACCGCCGGCGCCCTGCTCGGCACCATCGCCGCCGGCGCCGCCGCGGCGAAGCCTGCCGCCGCGCCCGCCCCGGCCGCGAAGCCCGCGCCGGCCGCCGAGGCGCCGGCCAAGGCACCCGCCGCCGCCCTGCCGAATGGCCCCGCCGCGACCAAGGCGATGGCCGATGCCGGCGTGACGCCTTCGCAGATCGGCGCGGGCAGCGGCAAGGATGGCCGCGTGACCAAGGGCGATGTGCAGGCCTTCCTCGCGAAGCCCGCCGCCGCCGCTGCCGCCCCGGCCGCGAAGGCCTCCGCCCGCCCGCTGGAAGGCGGGGAGGAGCGGGTGAAGATGACGCGCCTGCGCCAGACCATCGCGCGCCGCCTGAAGGAAGCGCAGAACACGGCGGCGATGCTCACCACCTTCAACGAGGTGGATATGGGCGCGGTGATGGGGCTGCGCGCCGAGTACAAGGATGCGTTCGAGAAGCGGCACGGCCAAAAACTCGGCTTCATGAGCTTCTTCGTGAAGGCCGCCGTCGCCGCGCTGACGGAATTCCCCGCGGTCAACGCGGAGATCGACGGCGACGAGATCATCTACAAGAACTTCGTCCATATGGGCATCGCGGTCGGCGGGCCGAGCGGGCTGGTGGTGCCGGTGCTGCGGAACGCCGACCAGCTGGGCTTCGCGCAGATCGAGAAGGCCATCGGCGATTTCGGCCGCCGTGCGCGCGATGGTGCGCTGAAGCTCGATGAGCTGACGGGCGGCAGCTTCACCATCACCAATGGCGGCATCTACGGGTCGCTGATGTCCACCCCGATCCTGAACCCGCCGCAGTCCGGCATCCTGGGCATGCACAAGATCCAGGATCGCCCGATGGCGGTCGGCGGGAAGGTGGAAATCCGCCCGATGATGTATCTCGCGCTCAGCTACGACCACCGGATCGTGGACGGCAAGGAAGCGGTGAGCTTCCTGGTGCGCATGAAGGACGCCATCGAGGATCCGCGCCGGCTGATGCTGGACGTCTGATCTGTCCGGTCAGGCAGGATGTGTGCGGGGCCGCGCAAGCGGCCCCGCTGCGTTTCGGGGGCCGTCAGGCCGCCGCCTTCTCCCCCAGCGGCAGCATGATCGCCGTCAGCCATTCGCTGGGCGGCAGGCTGCGCGGGTCGTTCAGATACTCCTCCCGCGGTGGCTGGTCGGCGGGGTCCTCACCGCTCGCGGGGAGCCAGTCGCGGTAGAGCCAGGTGTAGATCGGCTCCAGCTCCGCATAGGGTCCCCGAAACACCAGCACCGCGCAGCGCGTCGGCGGCAGGTCGAGGATCCGCACGCCCTCGCTCGACTCCACGCCCGGCGGCACCGTCAGCCCTGCTTCGGAGCGCAACTCGGCCTCTGGCACCGTCATGGGGTCGTCGTGATAGAGCGCGATGAAGCGCGTCTCGGCCCCGATCAGGCCGCGCGCGGCGGCCCAGGCGTTCAGCCGGTCGAAGGTGGCGCCGATGCCGCCATAGGCGCCGCGATGCGCCAGCACGGCTAGGCGCAGCGCGGGCTCCGTGCGGATGGTCACGTCGAACATGGCGGTCTCCTCCGTGCTGGGGGTGGGGGCTGACAGCGCCGTGCCGATGCCGCCCCGGTCGCGATAGGCCGCCGGCGGGATGCCATAGGCGGCGCGGAAGGCGCGGGTGAAGGCGGCGGCGCTGCCATAGCCGCAGCGCGTGGCCACCACGGCCACTGGCAGCGCATCGCGCACCAGCAGGACCGCGGCTTGGGACAGGCGCAGCCGGGTCAGCGTCTCGGCCGGGGTTTCGCCAGCGAGTTCCCGGTAGATGCGGTGGAAATGGAAAGGGCTGAAGGCGGCCGCGCTGGCCAGTTCCTCCAGCGTCGGGCTGCGGGCCGGGTTGGCCGCCAGCAGCGCCATGGCGCGGCCGATACGCCGTCCGTAATCCAGGCGGGTGGAGGGCTTGGCGGCGCCCAAGGTGTCGTTCGGCATGGCACCCATCTACCCCAAACCGCCTTGATCGCGCTTGCGGAACTGGGGTGGTTTGACGCCCGCGCCGCGCCGCGTATGGTCCGCCCCAAGAAGGAAGGCAGGACCCCTATCATGGCTGAAAGCTTCGACGTCATCGTCATCGGCGCCGGTCCCGGCGGCTATGTCTGCGCGATCCGCGCGGCACAGCTCGGCATGAAGGTCGCCTGCGTCGAGAAGCGCGCGACGCTCGGCGGCACCTGCCTGAATGTCGGCTGCATTCCGTCCAAGGCGCTGCTGCAGTCGTCGGAGCATTTCCACGAGGCGACGCACAAGCTCGCCGAGCATGGCGTCAATGTCGGCGCCGTCTCGCTCGACCTCAAGAAGATGCAAGCCCGCAAGGGCGAGGTGGTCGGCGCCAACACCAAGGGCATCGAGTTCCTGTTCAAGAAGAACAAGGTCACCTGGCTGAAGGGCGAAGGCCGTGTCGTCGCCGCCCCCGGCGGCGCGGGCAATGGATCGCCCGGCAAGGTCACTGTTGGCGATGCCACCTACGACGCGAAGCACATCGTGATCGCCACGGGCTCCGAGAGCATCCCGCTGCCGGGTGTCGAGGTGGATGAGAAGCAGATCGTCACCTCCACCGGCGGGCTCGAGCTCACGAAGGTGCCGGGCCACATGGTCGTCATCGGCGGCGGCTATATCGGCCTCGAGCTCGGCAGCGTCTGGCGGCGCCTTGGGGCGGAAGTGACGGTGGTGGAATTCCTCGACCGCCTCGTCCCCAGCATGGACAACGAGGTCGGCCAGGCCTTCCAGAAGGTCCTCGGCAAGCAGGGGATGAAGTTCAAGCTCAAGACCAAGGTGACGGGCGCGACCAAGGGCAAGGACGGCGTCACCCTGACGCTGGAACCCGCCGCCGGTGGCGCGGCGGAACAGCTGAAGGCCGATGTCGTGCTGCTCGCCATCGGTCGCCGCGCCTACACTGAAAGCCTCGGCCTGGCCGAAGCGGGCGTCGCGCTGGATGAGCGCGGGCGGGTGAAGACCGACGGGCATTTCGCGACGAATGTGCCGGGCATCTGGGCGATCGGCGATGTGATCGCCGGCCCGATGCTGGCCCACAAGGCCGAGGAGGAAGGCGTCGCCCTGGCCGAGCAGTTGGCCGGCCAGCAGCCCCACGTGAACTACGGCGCGATCCCCGGGGTGGTCTACACTTGGCCCGAGGTTGCGAGCATCGGCGAGACCGAGGAACAGCTGAAGGCGCGCGGGCAGGCCTACAAAGTTGGAAAATTCCCCTTCATGGCGAATGGCCGCGCGCGGGCGATGGGCGAAATGGACGGCTTCGTGAAGATCCTGGCCGACAAGGACACCGACCGCGTGCTCGGCGCCCACATCATCGGGCCGGATGCCGGTACGCTGATCGCCGAGATCGCCATCGCCATGGAATTCGGCGCCAGCGCCGAGGATGTGGCGCGCACCTGCCACGCGCATCCCTCGCTGAACGAGGCGGTGAAGGAAGCGGCGCTCGCGGTGGATGGCCGGCCCATCCATATCTGACGCCAGCGGCCGCGTCGGCGGCGGCGGCCATTCGGCCGCCCTGCCGGCTGCGACAGCCGCGTGGATCAGCCGATGACGTCACCCAGACCAGGAGATCGTGAGTGATCCTGCGAGTGTCTGGCCTGGATCGAGCACATGCATGGCGCCATGCGCCGCCGCATCCATGCGGTTCGCGGCATCCGGGGCGTGACTGACGGGCTCCACCGCGAGCACTTCCGCATGGCGCGGCGCGAAGACCTGCAGATTGCCGGCCCATGCGCCGGTCGCACTCAGCGTGAGCCGTTGCCCATCCGGCCAGTCGATATGCGCCTTGCCATCCCAGCCTGCGAAATGCGCGTCGAGCCCATCCAGCACAGCATCTGCGCCGCATAAGCCTGGGCAAGGACGTGGCGCGATCGGCAGGTTTCGCGTGTCGCGCCCGAAGACCGTGCGGGTGGCCACGGTGAGGGATGTTCCGCTCGGGCGCATGAAGTACGGATGCCAACCGAACCCCATCGGGGTCGGCACGGTGCCGCCATTTGTAAGCCTGACCGACAGCGACAGATGGTCGGCCGCCAACCTTGCCTCGAGACGCGCCGTGCCGGTGAAGGGTGCGCGGTCGAAGGCGCAACGCATAACGAGATGCGCCGCCCCTGCCTCCAGGACATCCCAGGCCATCTCACGCAGGAAACCGTGGATGGCGGTGTTCTCCGCGGGGCGATTGACCGGCATGTGATGCGTGACGCCAGCCACGGCAATGCGGCCGCCATCGAGCCGGTTCGTCCAGGGCGCCATCAGGAAAGATCCGTGGAAGCCGCTGTTTGGATCCGCGCCGTCGGGTACCGGCACCAGCAGCGCGCGCCCGCAATGGTCGAGGCGCGCGAAAGCCACCCCAGCCTCCGGCAGAATGACCGCCCTAGCGTCGCCCGCGCGCAGTTCCATCAATCGAGGGCGAAGGGATCGCGGGGCGAAAAACCGCCTGCGCGGGAATACTCGATGGGGCAGTAGAAGCCGCCCTGGTAGCGTTCCTCGACCGGGCTGTCGGACACCACCTTCTCGATCTCGGCGCGGTAGGCCTCGGCGCTATCGCGCGGCTGCCAGCCGATGCGATCCCGGTGATCCTTGGCCCAGAAGCTCTGCGGGTTGTTGGAAGCGCCCCAGATCACCGCATGCCCGACACGTTCGGCCAGGATGCAGCGTTCGACGCAGCTCGCGAGGTCCGGATACGACAACCACGTGGCGAGGCCGCGGGCATTGGTGGGCGCCGGCAAGCAGGATCCGATGCGGATGTTGATGTTCTCGACCCCATGCTTGTCCCAGTAGAGCCGGCCCATCAATTCGCCATAGACCTTGGACAGTCCGTAATAGCCGTCTGGGCGGAACTGGCAGTCGAAGTCGAGCTTGCCCTCATTGCCGTGGGGCCGTTCGTGGAATCCGATCGTGTGGTTCGATGACGCGAAGACCACGCGCGCACCCTCGCGCCGTGCGGCCTCATAGATGTGATAGAGGCCGCGGATGTTGGGCTCGAGGATCGTCTCGAAGGGTTGTTCGGTCGCGCAACCGCCGAAATGCAGAATGGTCGAGCATCCCTCGGCCTGGCGAATAACGGCCAAGCCTTCGTTCAGATCGGCGCGGATGAAGCTTGCACCTTTCGGTAGCGGGTCAGGGAAAGGCACGATATCCGTCAGCCGCAACGTAAAGCCCGCGGCCCCCAGTTCACGGGCCAGCATGCGGCCCAGTGCGCCGGAGGCTCCGGTCAGCAGGATAGGCTTGGGGTGCATGGCGCGTTCCTTATCCGGCATAGCCGAGCAGCAGCCGCGGCAGGGTGAGAGACACTTCGGGGATGTAGGTTGTTAGTAGCAGTGCGACGAGGATGGCGCCCCAGAATGGCCAGATCGTCCGCATCACCTCTTCCATCGAGATGCGCCCGATCGCGCATCCGACGAATAGCACCGCCCCGACAGGTGGCGTGGTCAGGCCAAGGCCGAGATTCATCATCATGATCATGCCGAACTGGACCGGATCGACGCCGATGGCGGCCACGACCGGCAAGAAGATCGGCGTCGTGATCAGGATCAGCGCTGCCATGTCCATCACGCAGCCCAACAGCAAAAGGCATAGATTGATCAGCAGCAGGATGACTATCGGGTTGCTGCTGATCGCCAGCATCGCATCCGTCAGATGCTCCGGCAGCCGGTAGAGCGCGAGCAGGTAGGCGAAGGCCGTCGCGGTGCCGACCAGCAGGAAGACCACGGCCGACGTCCGAACGCTCGCAGCCACGGCAATCTTGAAATCGGCCCATGACAAGGCGCGGTAGACCAGGATCGTGACAGCCAGCGCCCAGATCGTGCCGAAGGCCGCACTCTCGGTCACGGTGAAAACGCCCGACAACACGCCGCCAAGGATGATGATGGCGGTGAACAGACCCGGCAACGCGTCCACGAAGGTCCAGGCGAGGTGGCGAAAACCCTTCCATCCATCCGCCGGATAGCCGCGCCGCACAGCCATGACATAGGCGGCCAAGCCCAGAAACAGGCACATCATCAGGCCGGGCACGATGCCCGCGATGAACAGCGCGCTGACCGAGATTCCGCCCCCGGCAGCGAGGGAATACAGGATCATGTTGTGCGAAGGCGGGATCAGGATGCCAGCGATCGAGGAGGTGACGGTCAAGGAGACCGCATAGTCCACGCCATAGCCCTTCGCCTTCATGGCCGGGATCAGGATGGTCCCCGTCGCCGAGGTGTCCGCCACCGCCGAGCCCGAGATGCCACCGAACAGCATCGAGGTGGAGACGTCCACCATCCCGAGCCCGCCCCGCATCCAGCCGACACAGGCAGCCGCCAGCGCGACCAGGCGCCGCGCGATGCCCCCATGAAGCATCAACTCGCCGGCGAAGATGAAGAAGGGGATCGCCAGCAGAGAGAAGATGCTCATCCCCGAGGCCATCTGCTGGAAGGCGACAGCGGGATTGATCCCTTCCCAGAGGAAGCCTGCGAGGGCGGCGATGCCCAGGGTGAACGCCACCGGCACCCCGGCGACGACCCCGAGGACGAAGACGGCGATGATCAGGAACAGGCCGAACTCCACGGGCGCTACTCCAGGAAGGCGGCCTTGATGCCGCGTTGTTCGGGGCCTTCCTTGCGGAGGATGTCGAGCAGCACCTGTTCGATGGCGAACAGCGTGATGAGCCCGCCGCACACCATCAGCGGGATGTAGGTCCACCCCTGGCTGATGCCGAGCAACGGGATCCGGAAGTTCCAGACCATGTCCACGAGCTCGTGCGAATAGCTCATCATGGCGAGGCCAAAGAGCCCTACCAGCGTGTCACAGCCCACCGCGATCCAGCGCTGGACCGCCAGCGGCAGCGCTTCGCGAAAGCTGAGGACAGAGAGGTGGAAGCGCTCGCGCACGCCGACGGCTGCGACCGGTAGGGCAATGCAGAGAATGGCCAGCGTCGCGCCACGTTCCACCCAGGTCGGCGTATCGTTCAGTACATAGCGCCCGAACACCAGCCAGCCCATCATGGCGACCAGCCCGACCAGCGCGCTTCCCGCCACGATGATGACCAGCCGACAGAAAAAGTCGAGCAGGCGCGAGAACATCGCCATGGCAGTCTGGCCCCGGCAGGTTGGGGCGGGACCGGATCGGCCCCGCCCATGGTCACGCTACGGCAGGTCGCGGATGCGCTGGACCAGGCCGGACAGGCGCGGATTCGTGCCGGTGTACTTCTGGTAGACCGGCGCCATCAGATCCGACCAGGGGCGACGATCCGGAACCTCGATCACTGTCACGCCGGCCTGTTCGACACGGCGACGAGAAACCTGCTCGCGCTCAGCCCAGAGCTGGCGCTGGAAGGTCGCGGATTCCCGCGCCGCGTCGCGCAGGATGTTGCGCTCCTGCTCGTTCAGGCGCTGCCAGCGCTGGCGGGACACGGCGAGCACCTCCGGCACGTTCGAATGCTGGGTGTCGGTGTAGAAGCGCGCGACCTCGAAATGGCGGGTGCTTTCATAGGACGGCCAGTTGTTCTCCGCGCCGTCGACCACGCCGGACTGAAGGCTGGTGAAGACCTCACCGAAGGGCAGCGGCGTGGGGTTGGCGCCCATCGCCCGCATCAGGTCGATCCAAAGGTCGGAGGTCTGGACGCGGATCTTCATGCCGCGCAGGTCGGCGGGCGTGCGAACCGGACGTGTCGTGTAGATGCTGCGCGCACCGGCATCGTACCAGGCCAGCGCGATGATGCCGATCGCCTCCAGGTCGCGCGCGATTTCCTCCCCGGCCACACCATCGATGGCGCGCTGCATATGCGCCACATCGCGGAACAGGAAGGGCAGGGTCACGACCTGCGTGGAGGGTGCGAGGTTGTTGAAGGGGGAAAGGTTGAAATTCGCGAAGTCGATCGAGCCAAGGCGCATCTGCTGGATCGCCTCGTCCTGCTGGCCCAGCTGCGCCGAGTGGTAGGTCCGCATGCGGATCCTGTTGTTGGTCCGCTGCGAGACAAGTTCGCCGAAGCGATCCATCCCGCGCCCGTTCGGGTAGTCGGCAGCGTGGATGTTCCATCCACGCCATTCCTGGGCATGGCCCGGGGTAGCGGCCAAAGGCATCAGGGCGACAGCACAGAGCGCCGCAGCACGGAGCACGCGCGTCAATCGCATTGTTGTTTCCTTCCCTAACGAGGCCGTTCAGCCTCTTGTCTACTAGGTATCATAGGTGTGCCTTGGCACCTCCTGTCAAATTGGCTGGCAGTGGAAACGAAACCCCGCTTCCCGCGATCAAGGCTGGAACGCGCGGGAGCCAACATGAAACAGGACGAAACCACCGAGGCAGGCACAAGGCCGGACGTAGCCCTGGTGCCGGCCGCGTCGATCGGCTTTCTGCTGTATCCATGGGTGGTTCAGCTGATCCTCGCCAACCCACCCGCGAACGACACAGGCAACCAAGAGCCGACACGCTGACCGACTGGCGGCGCGCCGGCTTGTCGAGAAGGGCGGCCAGGGGCAGCATCGGTACCCGTGAACAGCGGAGCCTGCATGTCGTTCCAGACCATCGCGCAAGCCGCTTCGGCCCTGTCCACCGGCAGCGTGACAGCCACCCAGCTGGTCGAAGAGGCGCTTGACCGCATCGGCGATCCGGGCGGTGAGGGCAGTCGCGCTTTCGTCAGCGTCCAGGCCTCGCAGGCCCGTGTGGCTGCGCGGGCGATGGATACCCTGCGCGGGGCGGGCCGGGCGCCGAGCATCTGGTCGGGCATCCCGATCAGCATCAAGGATCTCTACGACCAGGCGGGGGAGATCACGCGTGCCGGCTCCATCGCGCGCGAGGATGCAAGCCCGGCGCTGGCGACGGCACCCGCCGTCGCGCGGCTGGAGCGGGCCGGCTTCATCGTTCTCGGCCGGACGAACATGAGCGAGTTCGCCTTCTCCGGCCTTGGCGTCAATCCGCATTACGGCACGCCGCGCAGCCCATGGGATCGCAAGGTCGGGCGACTTCCCGGCGGGTCGTCATCCGGCGCGGGGGTGGCGACCGCGGATGGGATGGGCTTCGCCGGGCTTGGTTCCGACACCGGCGGGTCCTGCCGCATTCCGGCGGCGCTCTGCGGTATCGTGGGCTGGAAGCCAACGGCACAGCGCGTGCCGCTGACCGGTGCCCTGCCGCTATCCTCCACCCTCGACAGCCTCGGGCCCCTGGCGCGCTCGGTTGCGTGTTGTGGCGTGCTCGACAGCGTGATGGCCGGAGAGGACGCACGGCACGACGACGAAGTGCCGGCGATACGCGGCCTGCGCTTCGCGGTCCTTAAAGGCTATGTGGCGGAAGGCTGGGACAGCCATGTCACCGCGGCGTTCGAGCGCGCCTTGTCGCGCCTGTCCGCGGCAGGTGCTCAGGTAGAACGGCTTTGCGTACCGGAGTTGGCCGACATTCCCGCCGCGAACGCGGCAGGTGGCTTCGCGGCACCGGAAGCCTGGGCATGGCATCGCGATCTCGTCGCGCGCAAGCGCGAAGCCTATGATCCACGCATCCTCGCCCGCATCCTGCGGGGCGAACGGATGGCTGCGGCTGACTATGTCGATCTGATCCAGGCGCGCGCCCGCATCAGCGCGGCCATCGCGCAGCGGACACGGGGCTTCGATGCCGTCGTCATGCCGACCTGCCCCCTGATCCCGCCCGCGATCGCGGAGGTCGAGGACGAAGCAGCCTATAACCGCATCAACCTGATGCTGCTTCGCAATCCGAGCGTCGCCAACTTCCTGGATCGTTGCGCCATCAGCATTCCCTGCCACCGCCCCGGTGATCCGCCGGTGGGATTGATGCTGATGGGCGAGCGCATGGGGGACCGCCGACTGCTGGCAGCTGCCGCGGCAGCGGAAGCAGCTCTGGCAGAGTTGTAGCCCGCTCCGGCGCCGTAGAGCGGCTCACGTCGCGGGACGGTCGCCGGGTAGCTCGATGCCCGTCAGCGCCTGCCAGACGCGGATCACGAAGCCATCATCCACACGGCCATGCCCCATGGCGGAAGCGGCAGTGAAAAGCTGCTGGGCCTGGCTGGCAAGCGGCACAGGATGGTCAAGCCCGCGGGCAAGGTCCGCGACCAGTCCCAGATCCTTTACGAAAATGTCGACCGCCGAGCGCGGCGCATCGTCGCCGTCCAGCACGCGAGCCATACGGTTCTCGAACATCCAGGAATTGCCGGCGGCGCTTGTAACCACCTCGTAGAGTTGGCGAGGATCGGCGCCTGCGCGAATGCCCAGCGACAGGGCCTCCGCCGCCACGGCGATGTGAACGCCGGCCAGCAACTGATGCACCACCTTCACCGTCGCCCCGATGCCGGGCGCGTCGCCAAGCCGCCAGACCTTGCCCGCGATGGCCGACAGAACTGGCTCGGCCATCGCAAAGGCCTCCGGCGTGCCAGAGGCCATCACCGTCATCTCGCCGGCCGCGGCCTTTGCCGCGCCGCCCGAAACCGGCGCGTCCAGATACAGGAAGCCCTGATCCGCCGCGCGTGCCGCGAAGTGGCGGGCATCCGCCGGCGACATCGTAGCGGACGAGATGATGACAGCGCCGGGCGCAAGGTGTTGCGCCGCGCCTTCGGGGCCGAACAGCGCCGTTTCCGTCTGGGCCGCATTCACGACCAGGATCACCACCGCAGCCAGCCCATCCGGCAAGGCGGCCGGATTGGCGCAGGCAATGCCGCCGGCGGCCCCGAATTCCGCACGGGCCGCGTCCCGCAGGTCGCACCCCGCCGTCTCAAGACCGCTTCGAAGACAGGATTTGGCGGCACCCATCCCCATGGCACCGAGCCCGATCACGCCAACCCGCATCACACGCCTCCCTGGATCGTAGCCCTGGCGCGCCGTCATCGACGTCGCCTCCCTGCCGCGAGGCTTACCGCCCCGTCCAGTTCGGCGCCCGCTTGGCGAGGAAGGCGTGCACGCCTTCCTGGAAATCCTGACTGCCGAAGCAGAGCGTCACGAGGTCGTCGCCATGCAGTTCGCCAGCCGCAAGCCGCAGGCGCTTCAGCGCGAATTTCGTCGCCGTCAGCGTGCGCGGAGCAAGGCCGGCGATCTGCGTGGCCAGCTCCATCGCGCGGGTCTCCAGGTATTCCGGCGTCGCCAGGATCTCCGAGACAAGGCCGACCTTCAGCGCTTCCTCCGCCTCCATCAGGCGTGCAGTGAAGACCAACTCCTTGAGCCTCGCCGGGCCGATCAGCGCCGCGAAGCGCGCGTAATTCGCCATCGACAGGCAATTGCCCAGCGTGCGCGCGATCGGCAGGCCGAAACGCGCATTGGCGGCCCCAAGCCGGAGGTCGCAGACGCCGGCGATGCCGAGCCCGCCGCCGGTGCAAGCACCGGCCACGGCGGCGATCACGGGCTTCGGGCAATCCTCGATCGCCGACAGCACCCGGTCGATCCGCGTCTCGTAGTCCAGCGCATCCTGGCCGGTCCTGAATTCCTTGAACTGGCTGATATCGGTTCCAGCCGCGAAGGCCTTGCCGCCAGCGCCCGTGATGACCCAGGCGCGGATGGCGTCATTTTCCGCCACGGCCTTGGATTGCTCGAACAGGCCTTCATACATGGCGAAGGTCAGCGCATTGCGAGACTGCGGGCGATTCAGCGTGGTCCAGGCCACGTTGCCGCGCGTCTCATGCAGGATGTCTTCGGTCATGGTCGTCCTGGTCCCTTTGCTCGCCCCCTTGTGCCGTCAGGCTGGTCGGGGCGACAAGAGGGGGGATGACCAACCGGGATATGGACTGATGCGGATCTTGAGTGTGAAGCAAGGGGTGGCGCCGATCAGCAGCGCCATCGCGAATGCCTATATCGATTTCTCCAAGATGACCGCATCGATCGTGGCCGTGACCGTCGAAGCGCCGGGCGGGCGGCGCGCGACCGGGTTCGGCTTCAACTCCAACGGCCGCTACGCCCAGCCGGGCCTCCTGACCGAGCGCTTCATTCCCCGGCTGACCGCCGCGGCGGAAGCGGAAATCGTGGATGGTCAAGGCCGCCTGGACCCGGTGGGGGCCTGGACGGCCATGATGCGGAACGAGAAGCCCGGCGGACATGGCGAGCGCAGCGTGGCCGTCGGCGTGCTGGACATGGCCCTGTGGGATGCGGCCGCGAAGCTGGAAGGCGTGCCGCTGTGGCGTCTGCTCGCCGACCGCTACAACAACGGCCAGGCCGATGACGCCGCCTGGGTCTATGCGGCGGGCGGCTACTACTATCCGGGCAAGGATGTTGGCGCGCTGGTCGAGGAGATGAAGCGCTACCTCGGCATGGGCTACACGACGGTGAAGATGAAGATCGGCGGCGCGCCCGGCACTGCGCTCAAGGATGCGCTGACGGACGACATGCGGCGCATCGAGGCCGTGCTGGCGCTGCTCGGTGGCGATGGATCGCGCTTAGCCGTCGATGTGAATGGCCGCTTCGGCCTGCATGCAGCGCTGACTTATGCCGCCGCGCTGCAGCCCTTGAAGCTGCGCTGGTACGAAGAGCCGCTGGACCCGCTGGATTTCGCGACACATGCGACGCTCGCGGAGCATTACGCACCGCCGATCGCCACCGGCGAGAATCTGTTCTCCATGCTGGATGCACGGAACCTGATCCGCCACGGCGGCCTCCGGGCCGACCGGGATATCCTGCAGTTCGACCCGGCGCTGTCCTATGGGCTTGTCGAGTATCTACGGACCCTGACGATGCTGGTGGAGCACGGCTGGAGCCCGCGCCGCTGCATCCCGCATGGCGGGCACCAGTTCGCCTTGAACATCGCCGTGGGCCTCGGCCTGGGAGGCAATGAGAGCTATCCGGAGGTGTTCGCACCGTTCGGCGGCTTTGCCGACGACGTGCCCGTGACGAACGGACGCGTCCAGATGCCGGATGTGCCGGGCGTCGGGTTCGAAGCCAAGGCGGGCTTGTACGCGGTCCTCAAGACCCTGGAGTGAGGCGCCCTTCCAACCAGGCAGGCGCATTGGCATCGGCGCCGGATGGAAGCGGCTCGGCCGGTGCCTCGATGAAAGCGAGAATGTCGCGCGCGACCTCCTCGCGGTTACGGTCCGACAGGAGCAGGTGAAAGCCCTGCGGATAGACCGCGATGCGGGGCCGGGTCGCCTCGGGCAGGGGTCGCAAGGCATGGCGGCTGGCGCGTGCGGGGACAATCATGTCCTGCGCCCCGATAAGCGCGAGAACAGGCACAGCTGCGCCCCCGGCGCCCTTGCAGCAGCGGGGCATCGCAGCGGCCGCTTCATCCATCAGTTCCACGAGCCCGAACGCGGCATCGACGCGGGTTGTCCGGATGACCAGCGGGTCGCGGCCCATACGACGCAAAGCGTCCGTGTTGTCGCTGGCCACGATGCCGCCGACGCCGCCCTGGAAACCCATCATCGGCATGATGCGGGCGGCGAGCCACAGCGTGCCACGCATCATCGGATTCATCGCGTCGCGCGACCAGAGCGCTGGTGCAAGCAGGATGTAGCCATCGACCGGCGGCGCGGCATCCTGCGTGGCGGCAAGGACCGACACGGCCGCCCCCATGCTCTCGCCCAGCATGAAGATGGGTAGATCCGGATGGCGGCGGCGCAACAGCCGGGCCGCTTCGGCAGCATCATCCGCCAATGTCGCCGCGCCAGCCCAGTAGCCTCGGTTGGGGGCACCGCCAAAGCCCCGCTGATCGTAGGCGTAGATCTGCACGCCGGCGTCGCGGAATCGTCCAAGGCTGTCCAACAGGAAGTTGCCAGAATGGTCGTTGAACCCGTGCAGGGCGAGCAAGACCGCCCGCGCCTCCCCAACCGGCATGAACCGACGCAGGGGAAGCGCCGCGCCATCGCTGGTCACGAGAGCGTCGTCGCGTAGCCCTGGCGCCGCCAGGGGTGGGCCGGCCGGCATGACGACAGGGGCGCAGCCCGTGCCAATGGCGATAAGGAGGGCCAGGGCCGCCCAGGCCGATGACCGCCGGCCTGCCCGACATCGCGCTGGCGCGTAACGATTGAGACGGCCGCCTGGCCTTTTGTCTCCGTTCGGCCTCGTCATGAGCCTACCACTGACCCTGACGCCACCGCTCGGCAGAATCGCCAAACAACAACTATTGGTTGTATTTTTGCGCCGGACACGCAATCAAATCCGCAGAAGGTCGGCACACGGCGCAGTCGGCCATGTTGTGGGGACCGGGGCGGAGCTGGACCGGACCACGATTTGCGGATCGAGAACGATCTCACGCGGCACGAATTTTGACGACATCATTTCCGCTAGCAGGATCTCCGCCGCCCGTCGTCCCATTTCCGCGTGCTGAATACGTATCGTGGTCAGGGCGGGGCTGATGCGCTCGACGAACGGCATGTCGTTGAAGCCGGTGACCGAGATATCGGCGCCGACGCGCAGATCCGCTGCGGCGAGCGCATCGTAGACACCAAGGCACAGCATGTCGTTCGCGACCGCAACCGCACTGCAGCGATGTACCGCGAGAAGCTGTTCCATCGCTCGTCTGCCTGCCGCTGCGGTGTAGGCATCTGCCGAGACGATGGAGACCGGATCATTGGCGAGGCCCGCGGCGGCAAGCGCAGCCAGGAAGCCAGCCTGGCGATCGGCCGCAGTCGATACGCCGGGTGGCCCCGCGATATGGCCGATACGGCGATGCCCAAGCGCCAGCAGATGGTTGACGGCCATGGCCATCCCACGCCGATCGTCATTGACCACGACCGGCACACGGGCGTCCGATAGCCGACGATTGATCAACACCACGGGGATCCGAAGACTCGCGCAAGTGTCGAGCGACGTGCTGCCGCACGCGGCCGAGGCGAGCATGATGCCATCGACCAGATGTGCGGACATACGCTCGATGAGCAGCGCTTCGCGCGCAGCGTCCGTATTGGTGTTGGCCAGGATCGCCACATAACCGGCCTCAGCCAGCTGGGCTTCTGCAGCCTGGACGATCGGTGGGAAGACGGGATTGATCAGTTCGGGCACCAGGATGCCAATCGTGCGGGACTTGCGCGTCCTGAGGCCGGCGGCAACCGCCGATGGGCGCCATCCGAGGCGGTCGGCCGCCTCCGCGACCCGCGTCGCCACGACCTGGGACACGAGGCCGCGGGTACCAGGGTGCAGGGCCCTCGAAACGGTCGAGGGATGAACGCCAGCAGCGCGCGCAACATCGGCGATCGTGACGCGGGATGACATGGGAGGGGGCCGGTGATCCATCTGGCAGAGAAGAACGGGATGAGCCTAGCACAAGCCAAGACTGATCGCCGGGCCGCCGAGCACGGGCACCAGGCCGGCGAACCTCCGCCTGCAATCGGTTGCACCACGGCTTGACCCATCTCCCGGGCGCCGCTTAGGTCCCATGGGAAGCGTGCCAAGGAACATTGGCGCCAAGAGAATGGTCATGACCACAGCCTCTGCGACGAGACTGCCACCGCGCGCGCGCGCCCTTCGCTTTGCCTCCTTCGGAGGCCCCGAGGTGCTCTCGGTCGAGAACATGGAACTGGCCCCTGCAACGGCGGGCGAAGCCGTGGTTGCGGTGCGTGCCGCCTCGATCAACCCGTCAGACGTCAAGAATGTCGCCGGCCGGATGCGCCAGACGGTTCCGCCACGCACGCCCGGGCGCGATTTCGCTGGCATCGTCGTGGATGGGCCTTCCTCATGGCTGGGCGCGCAGGTCTGGGGTACCGGCGGCGATATCGGCTTCAAGCGGGACGGAAGCCATGCGGAATACCTCCGCCTGCCCGTCGAAGCATTGGCACGCATGCCGGAACAGCTGGAGTTCCAGCAAGCCGCCGCCGTCGGTGTGAACTATGTCACGGCGCAGATCGGCCTCGACTATGCCGGTCTCGCCCAGGGCGAAACGCTGGTCGTGATCGGCGCAACGGGCGGCGTCGGTGGGGCGGCCTGTGTCATCGGCGCTGCGCGCGGTGCCCGCGTACTGGCGGCTTGCCGCGGCGCGCCCACAACTGCTTCGCCGGCGCGCCACGCCGGGGCGGAGTTGATCGATATCACGGCGACCGACCTTGCCACCGCAGTGGCCGAACTCACCAGGGGCGAGGGCGCGGATGTCATTTACGACTGCGTCGGGCGGCCGGACCTGACCCAGGCAGCCCTGACCAGCCTCGGCTTTCGTGGGCGGCTCGTGGTCATTGCCGGGACGCCAGGTGAGCAGATCCCGCTTGAACTCATCCCTTTCTATCGTCGTGAATGCCGCCTGATCGGCGTGGACAGCCTGAAGCGCAGCGCAGTCGAATGCGCGCCGATGATGGAGGCGCTGCGCCAAGGCTTCGAAGACGGCACGCACCCCCCACCGGCCATTGCCGCAGCCTATGACCTCACTCGCGGGGCGGAGGCCTATGCGGATGTTGCGCGCGGGACACGGGGACGCATCGTGCTGACCATGGGCGGCAGCTGAGGAGGCAGGCTCGATGGCGACCGACCACGTCACCTACACCAGCGAAAATCTCACCCAGGCGGTGATCGAGCGCATTCGCCCCGATGCCGAGCCTCGCATCCGTCATGTGATGGAAGCGTTGATCCGCCATGTGCACGATTTCGTGCGCGAGGTCGAGTTGACGCCAGAGGAGTGGGAGACAGGGATCGCCTTCCTGACCGAGATCGGCCGCTGGTGCGACGACAAGCGGCAGGAGGCCATCCTGCTGTCGGATATCCTGGGCGTCTCGATGCTCGTGGACGCGATCGCGCATCGGACGCATGCGAGCGTCAGCGAAACGACAGTGCTCGGCCCGTTCCATCGGGAGAATCCACCACCGATGACGAACGGGCAGAATATAGCGCCGGGCGTCGAAGGCGAGAGGCTCGAGGTGGAGGTCCGGATCTGCGACGCCGAAGGCGCCCCGCTGGACGGCGCGCAGGTGGATGCGTGGCACACCTCGCCCGAAGGCTTCTACGACAGCCAGCTCGGCGATGCCCACAACATGCGCGGGCGCTTCGTGACCGGCGCGGACGGCATCGTGGCCTTCCATACTGTCATGCCAGCCGCCTACCCGGTGCCGCATGACGGACCGGTCGGACAGGTCCTGGCCGCGATGGGTCGTGGGCCGATGCGGCCGGCGCATGTGCATTTCTGGATCAAGAAGCCGGGCTATCGCGACCTGATCACGCACATCTTCAAGGATGGCGATCCCCACCTCGACGAGGACGCGGTCTTCGGCGTGAAGGCCAGCCTCGTCACGGATTGGGATGTGCCGAAGGCCGCCGGCAAGCCCGCCAGGCTGACCTATGAATTCCGGATCCCGAAGCAGGACGCCGCCTGATGCTGTTCCTCATTCACTGCACCCAGCGGCCCGACAGCCAGGCGATCCGCGACGCCCACTACGACGCGCACCGCGCCTACCTCCAGGGCAGCGCGGTGGACATCAAGCTGGCCGGGCCGATGGTCGAGGATGATGGCCAGAAGCGGATCGGCAGCGTGTTCATCGTGGATGTGCCGGGGCGTGCGGAGGCCGAGGCGTTTTCCGCCGGGGATCCGTTCACCCGGCATGGCCTATTCGAACGCGTGATCATCACGCGCTTCCTGGACGTCACACGAGGCAAGCCGGCCTTCGGGCCGAAGCAGGAGTAAGGCCGATGCGCCGCAAGTACATCCTGACCTGTGCGGTCACGGGCAACATCACCACGCCCGAACAGACGCCCTATCTTCCGATCACCCCGGAACAGATCGCCAATGCCGCCATCGAGGCGGCAAAGGCGGGCGCCGCGGTAGCGCACATCCATGTCCGCGATCCGGAGACCGGAAAGCCGAGCATGTCGCTGGACCTCTACCGAGAGGTCATGGATCGCATCCGCAGCAGCGGCACCGACGTCGTCATCAACCTCACGACCGGCCCCGGGGGCCGCTTCGTCCCGGATCGGGAGAACCCGCGCAATGCGGCGCCGGGCAGCACGCTCATTCCCCCGGAAAAGCGGGTTGAGCACATCGTCGCGCTGAAGCCGGAGATCGCGACACTCGACCTGAATACCATGTGGTCGGGCAGCGCGGTGGTGATCAACGCGCCATGGTCCGTCACGCGCATGGCAGAGCTGATCTATTCCGTGGGGACCATCCCGGAGCTGGAGGTTTTCGATTCCGGGGATATCGGCCTGGCGAAGCACCTGATCGGCGAAGGCGTGTTGAAGGGGCCGTGCCTGTTCCAGGTCTGCATGGGCATCCGCTGGGGTTTCGACTGGAATCCGGAAACGCTGAATTACGCCAAGTCGATCATCCCGCCCGGAAGTCCGTGGGCGGCCTTCGCGATCGGGCGGATGGAATTCCCGATGCTGGCGCAGGCCTGGCTGCTCGGCGGTCATGTCCGCGTCGGCCTCGAGGACAACATCTACCTCAACAAGGGCGAGCTCGCGACGAGCAACACCGTGCTGGTGGAACGCGCGGTTCGCATCCTCCGCGAGTTCGGCGCCGAACCGATGACGGCCGCCGAAGCGCGGGCGGAATTGTCGCAGGTGGGCGGCTGGTCGCGATGACCTGCGGCCGCATTGCCTTGCCCGAGGGCGACGACGGCACCCACCGGGCCGCCCTTCGCATGCGCCGGCGATCCATGCAGGTTAACCGACATGGCCGATCCTGAGCCGCACAAGCACCACAGTCAGAACAGGGGGAACGAACTGATGGCGTCGAGGATTTCACGTCGTGCAGCAATCGCGGCAGGCGCCGCGCTTCTGGCCGCGCCTGCCGTCCACGCACAGGGCAGCTGGCCCGACCAGGCGATCACACTGGTCATTCCCTTCGCGCCCGGTGGGCCGACAGATGCGGTCGGGCGCATGATGGCAGAATCAATGAGCCGCGAGCTTGGCGTGAACGTCATCGTCCAGAACGTGGGCGGGGCCGGCGGGACGACCGGCGCGAACCGCGTCGCGCAGGCGCGGCCAGACGGCAACACCATCCTGCTGCACAACATCGGCATGGCGACGGCGGCGATCCTGTATCGCCAGCTTCCCTTCAATCCGATCGACTCCTTCGAGCATATCGGCCTGGTGACGGCCACGCCGATGGTCTGGCTGGCGCGCCCCGACTTTCCCGGCCAGACCTTCGCCGATCTCATTCGTTTCGTGCGCGAACGACGCGACGCGGTGAACCTCGCGCATGCGGGGCTCGGCTCGGCCAGCCAGCTGTGCGGGACCTTGCTGCAGGCGAGCCTGGGCGTCGGCGTGACCGGCGTCGCCTTCACCGGCTCCGGTCCGGTCTATCCGCAGCTCATCGCGGGCCGCCTCGATATCTACTGCGACCAGACAACCAGCGCGGCGTCCTTTATCCGCGCCAATACGGTGAAGGCGCTCGCGGTGACGACGGCGCAGCCGCTGGCCCAGGTGCCGGGCGTACCGACCGCGGGACAATCCGGCCTGCCCGGCTTCGAAGTGACGATCTGGCACGGGCTCTATGCGCCGAAGGGCACGCCGGCGCCCATCGTCCAGCGACTGAACCAGGCCATGCGCTTCGCGCTGCGCGATGAGCGCGTGGTCACGCGGCTGAACGAGCTTGCCAGCCCGCCGGAGCCCGAGGCGCGACAGACACCCGCCGCGCATCGCGCCCATCTGGTCGCGGAGATCGAACGTTGGCGTCCCATCCTGCAGGCAGCCGGCCAGTTCGCCGACTGATCCGGCCGGCCACGGCCAAACAAGGGCCGCTGTCGGGCATGCGGATCGCACAGGTTGCGGTGCTTTGCGATTCTATCTTGAACGCAAGGCGCCGCAACCAGCGATATGCGGCGGCTTCGGCAACCATGGCCGCCCCGGATTATGCGGAGACAGGACCACCTGCGGCATCGTGCCGCACCGGGACTGCTTGAGCCTGCCCAGACGACGAGCCGGTTCTCATGCAGCGTGCCGGCCGGGTAAGGATGCCTCGGCCGACCTCTCCAAGGCGTCGAGAAAACTCTGGCACCAGGTCGCGGCGGTGGTCTTGCGGAGCGCGGCCTCCATCGTCCGCCAGCGCGCAAGCCGCTCATCGACGGGCATCATCAGCGCCACATCCATCGCTTCGGCGATGTCATCCGGATCGAGCGGATTCACCAGGAGCGCCGCATCCAGTTCCTGCGCCGCGCCGGCGAAACGCGACAGCACCAACACCCCCGGATCTTCGGGATCCTGCGCCGCCACGTATTCCTTCGCCACCAGGTTCATCCCATCACGCAATGGGGTGACAAGGCCTATCCGGGCAAGCCGCATGTAGCCTGCCAGCGTCGGCCGCGCCACGGCACGCGTGATGTAGCGGATGGGGCCCCAGTCAGGCTCGGCATACTGGCCGTTGATGCGGCCCACCATCTCGTCGAGTTCCCGGCGCAGGGCCCGGTATTGCGCGACATCCACACGGCTGACCGGCGCCACCTGAAGGAAGGTGATCCTGGAACGGTGACGCGGGAAGCGCTCCAGCAGCTTGCCGAAGCCCGCGATGCGCTGCGGCAGACCCTTGGTGTAGTCGAGGCGATCGATCCCGATCGCGAGGGCGCGCCCCGCGAGCGAGTCGCGGAGTTGGGTCACATCTTGCGTCCGGAAGCGCCGGGCAGCCAGGCTCGCGAAACCCGCCGTATCGATGCCGATCGGATAGGCACCAACCTTGGCTGCCGCCTGCACCTCGCCGCATGCGACCAGTGCAGCGCGTAGATTCTCGGCATCGTCTTCTGTCTGCACGCCGATCACATCATACGCGTCCATCGCTGCCAGGATCGCCAATGCGTTCGGCAGACCGAGGAAGACCGCGCGTGGCGGAAACGGAACATGCAGGAAAAACCCGATCCGCGCGCAGCAGCCCAGCGCCCGGAGTTCCGCCGCCAGAAGAAAAAGATGGAAATCATGCGCCCATACCGTGTCGGATGGTCGCAGAAGGGGCACGAGAGCGGCGGCAAAGGCCGCATTCACGCGGCGATATCCGATCCAGTCCTCGCGCGCGAAACGGGCGATGCCAAGCCGGTAGTGCAGCACCGGCCACAACGCGGCATTGGAAAAGCCCTGGTAGTAGTGCCGATAGTCGGCGTGACCGAGGTCAATCGTCGCGTAGGTCGTGCGGTTGCGCCGGAACTCGACCGGAGCAGCAGCGGTTTCGGCCGCAGTACCGCCGGACCAGCCGAACCAAAGCGTCTCTCGCTTCGCCAGGGCATCCTTCAAGGCGACGACAAGTCCCCCTGCGGTCGCGCCACGCTGACGCGGGTCGGGAACGCGGTTGGTCACGATCACCAGCCTGCCGGTCATGTGTCGGACGCCAAGCGCCCGAGCCAGGCGCGCAGTGCTGCCGGCGTGCCGAAGGCATCCTGTAGACGCAGGCCGAGGCCGCCCGCCGCGCGAGCCGCTTCAAAGCCGGCCTCATCGGTGACATCGTCGCCGATGAAGACCGGCCGACGTCCGGCGAAGACGGGTTGCGCCATCAGCTCCACGACCGCGGTGCCCTTCGAGACGGCGCGTGGCTTCACTTCCCACGCCA
>JBIIRI010000143.1:0-9464 GCA_044341625.1 Roseomonas sp. | reverse complement strand
CATCGGCGATGAGCGCGCCCAAGGGCAGGATGGTCTCGTCCTCGCAGAAGACGATGGCGGCCGGGCCTGTGCCGCTCATGATCAGTTCGAGAAGAACCGCGCTTCCCGTGCATGAACCGCGACCGCTCGGGATGGCAAGAATCTTCCCGGTGATGCACTGACCGTAAAGCGGATGCTGGTGGTCGATGACCATCCCCGTTTGCGCGGAAATCCCTCCCCAGAAGCTGAGGCCAAGATCAGCATGCAGCACGGGTCCTGAAGCTGTGCCGCCAACCAGCAAGCGTCCTAGGAGACTGACATCGTTCATGCGTTCTCCGATCCTGTTGCGGCTGGTCACCCGCGACATAGGTATTGGCTTCGAAGGCCCTTTCGATCGCGCATGTCAACAGCTTCGACGCGGAATCGCTTGGCGAATGGGGACATGCGGCGAAACGGATAGCGAGACCCGTTTCGCGGCGACGATCGACGCGAAACGGGTCTAGGCGGACCGTGTACTACCGCGACAGGTGGTCGCGCCTTGGCGCCAGGCTCCGCAGCGCGGCCATAGACTTACCCGGCGACATGCACGACCTGCTCGGCGCGCTGGTGATGCTGCTGGTTGGCCATAGCTGCGGGTCGTACGCGAGGAGTGGGCCTGGACACGCTCCGCGATCAGGCAGAAGAATAGTGCGCTACACGTGGGAGGCAATGATGCGAGATTCGACCAACGCTCTATCCCGCCGCAAGGTGCTTGCGGGACTGCTCGGTGCGCCGGCGCTGGTCACCGCCGGCAACGCGGCTGCGCAGGGCGCAGGCACGGTCAACTTCATCGGCTGGTCGGCCGCCGTGGACCAGGTCCGGGCGCAGATCTCCGCCTTCGAGCGTGCGACCAACATCCGGGTCAACTACGAGAACTTCCCCTGGGCGCAGTTCCGCACCGCGCTGGTCACGCGGCTGGTCGGCAATGCCCCGATCGACCTCTCCTGGATCTCGGATGCCTGGCTGCCGGAATTCGCCGAAGCCGGATGGCTGGCCGATATCAACGATATCCCCCAGCTCATGCGCTACAACGCCGAAGCTGCGGATTATTGCACGCAGTCCATGACCTATCGCGGCCGGCAGTTCGGCCTCGCCTATTATGGCGACCACATGAGCTTCATGTACAACACGGAACTCCTGCAGCGCGCGGGCATCTCCACCCCGCCGACGACCTGGGACGAGGTCGTCCAGCAGTCGCTGCGCATCAAGCAGCAGGGCATCGTGGATTTCCCACTTCTGCTCTCGCTCGCCGCGGACACCTGGCTGATCGAGTTCGTGAGCGCGCTGACCTACGCTTTTGGCGGGCGCATGGTGGACGACCAGGGCAATGCGGTGATGGCGGATGCGAATCGCGGGTCGGTGCGCGCGGCGCGCTTCATCCGAGAGGCGATCGCGACGCACCGCATCCTCTCGCCCGGCGCGGTCGAGACTGGCGAGATCAACGGGCTGCGCGCCTTCGGCAGTGGCCAGCACGCCTTTGCCATCGTGCCCACCTATCGAATCCGCGCGCTGAACGACCCCTCCCAGGCCTCCGCTGCAGGCAAGATCCGCATCGCGCTGATGCCGAAGGGTGGGCCGGACGGTACCAACAATACACTCGGCTGGATCCGTTTCTACGGTATGACGCCGGCCGCCAAGGCCGATCGCGCGCGCCGCGAGCGCGCCGTGCGATTCATGGAGTTCTTCGGCGGGCGGGACACCTCCGGCAACTACTCGATGCAGAAGCTTCTGCTGACCGATGTCGGCCTGCCCTCCTGCGCGATGCCCGTGAACGACGACGCCGATGTGAAGACCTTCTGGGATCGCTGGGCGGGTGGCGGTGCGGTGATCGCGCAGCAGGCCATGCTGGCGAAGAAGAAGGACACCATCTCGCCCTGGTTCGGCGAATGGGTGGAAACCTCGAACCAAGCCTGGCAAGCCGTCTGCCTCGGCCGTGCCGAGCCGGAAGCGGCGCTGCGCACGGCCGCGGCGAAGTGGACCGAGCTCCGTCGCGCTTTCCGTTGACGTGTTCGCCGCACTCAACAGGCGTTTCGGCTACGACGAACGCAGCGCCGCCATCCTCGTCTTCCCGGTGGTGGCGGTGCTGCTCGTCGTGGCGGCCTATCCCATCTTCTATTCCTTCTGGGTCAGCCTGCACGACATCGTGCTGACCCGGCCGCTGCGTCGCCCCTTCGTGGGCTTCGAGAACTACCTTCGTATCTTCGGCGATGATCGCTTCTGGCTCGCCGTCACCCGCACCACCGTCTACACGGTGGTGACGGTGGTCGTGACCACCGTTCTCGCCGTTCTCGTCGCGCTGCTGCTGAACGAGGCCTTTCCAGGACAGCGGGTGCTATCGGCGCTGCTGCTGGTGCCCTGGGCCACGCCGTCCGTCGTCAACGGGCTGATGTGGAAGTGGATCTACGATCCGACCTACGGGCTGCTCAATGCGCTTCTGCTGCAACTCGGCCTGATCGAGCGATACCGCGCCTGGCTTGGCGACCCGGACCTGACACTGCTGCTGATCGCCAATGCCGCGATCTGGAAGCAGATGCCGCTGGCGGCGCTGCTGCTGATCGTGACCATGAAGGCCATCCCCGAGGATCTGTACCGCGCCGCGAAAGTGGACGGCGCGAACGTCTTCCAGCGCTTCATGCATGTCACCCTGCCGGCGCTGCGGCCGGGGCTGATGCTGGTGCTCGTATATGAGACGATGATCAGCATCCGCCATTTCGACCTGTTCCTGATCATGACTCAGGGTGGCCCCGGCGACGCCAGCTTCACGCTCTCCTGGTTGATCTATGTCGAGACCTTCCGTTCGCTCCGCTTCGGCACGGGCGCCGCGATGAGCTACGTCCTCGCGATGGCGACCTTCCTGCTCTCATGGGCGTTGATCCGCTGGCTCGGGAAGCGCATCTGATGGCTGGTCGTCCCCTCGCCCCCCGCATCGGCCGGGCGCTGCTGCTGGCCTTCTTCTCGGCGTTGTTCGTGCTGTATGTCGCCGGGCCGGTAGCGTGGCTCGTTTCCTCCTCGCTGCAGACCGAGGCGCAGATCACCGCCATCCCGCCGAACTGGCTGCCGCCGGAGATCAATCTCGGCAATTTCGACGCGATCCTGAACGCCGCGGAGCGGCAGGTCACCTACGAGACGCGGCGCCAGGGCGACCCGGCATCCGGCGGCTTCCTGCCGTCCGGCGCGGCAAACCTCATCCCCTCGCTTTGGAACAGCCTGACGGTCGGGCTGTGGGTCGCGGCGCTGAACCTGCTCCTGTCGGTCACCGCCGCCTATGCCATCGCGGTGATCGACTTCCGCGGCCGGCGCGCGACGCTCTACACCGTGCTCGCCACCCGCGTGGTGCCGGACATCGCGCTGATCGTGCCGCTGTTCCTCGTGATCCGGAACCTCGGGCTCATCAACACGCTCGGCGCGCTGGTCGTGACCTACCTCGCCATCACCGTGCCCTTCACCATCTTCATCCTGATCTCCTATTTCGAGGGCATCCCGCGCGATCTCTACCGCGCCGCGCGCATCGACGGCTGCGGGCATTGGGGCGCGCTGCGGCACGTCTACCTGCCGCTCTCCCTGCCGGCGCTGGTGGCCTCGCTCACCTTCGCCTTCCTCACATCCTGGAACGAGTTTGTTTTTGCGCTGGTGCTGACCCAGAACGTCGCCGCGCAGACACTGCCGATCGTCATCTCCGGCTTCGTGATGGACTTCACCACAAGCTTCTCGTTTGTGAATGCGGCAGGTGTCATCGCCATCATCCCGCCGGTGCTGATGGCGGTGCTGTTCCAGCGCTACATCGTCTCCGGCCTCACCGCCGGCGCCGTGAAAGGCTGATCCCGTGGCGACCATTACCTGCGAGAAGGTCACCAAGCGCTATGGCGCCGTCACCGCGGTGGACCGCCTGGACCTGACCATCCGCCATGGCGAATTCATGGTCCTTCTCGGTCCCTCTGGCTGCGGCAAGACCACCACGCTGAACATGATCGCTGGCCTCGAGGAGATCAGTGACGGCGTGCTGCGCTTCGACGACACCGACGTCACCTGGCAGCCCCCGCACAAGCGGGAAGTGGCGATGGTGTTCCAATCCTACGCGCTCTATCCCAACAAGACTGTGCGGGAAAACATTACCTTCCCGCTGCAGCTCCGCCGCACGCCACGCGCGGAGATCGAGCGGGCCGTACAGGAAGTGGCGGAACAGCTCGAGATTGCGCATCTGCTCGACCGCCATCCCTCGCAGCTGTCGGGTGGGCAGCGGCAGCGCGTGGCCCTCGGCCGCGCCATCGTACGCAAGCCGAGCGTCTTCCTGATGGACGAACCGCTCTCGAACCTCGACGCGGCGCTCAGGCTGTCCATGCGCAGCCTCATCAAGCACCTGCACCATCGCCTGCGCGCCACCTTCGTCTATGTGACGCATGATCAGGCGGAGGCGATGACGCTGGCCGACCGCATCGCGGTCATGCGCGGCGGGCTGATCCAACAGCTCGATACGCCGGAGGGCATCTATTCCCGCCCCGCCAATACCTTCGTGGCCTCCTTCCTCGGCAGTCCGCAGATCAACCTGATTGCAGGCGAGGTCGCGCCGGATGGTGCCTTCGTGCGCGGCGCGCTGCGGCTGCCTCTGCCCGAAGGCGCCGCCGCACCTGGCCGCGCCGTGATCCTCGGCCTCAGGCCCGAGGATGTCGGTGCTCCTGCGCCCGGCCTTTCCACGCTGGAGGCGCGCGTTGATCTCGTCTCCCCGCTCGGCTCCGAAACGCTGCTGGAGGTGGTGGCGCCAGGCGAGGTGCCGCTGACGCTTCGCGTGCCCAAGGAATGGCGCGCGAAAGCAGGCGAGACGATCGCGCTCGGCCTCGATCCGGCACGGCTGCACCTGTTCGACAAAACGACGGAGACGCGGCTGTGAGCGTCCCGCCGCCCCCAGAGCCGGGCGGCCTGCTGGGTAGGACGGTGGCGCGGCGAGAGGATCGGCGCCTCCTGATGGGCCAGGGCCGCTTCCTCGATGACATCGCCCCCCCGCCGGGCTGCCTGCATGCGGCCTTCGTCCGCAGCCCGCATCCGCACGCCCGAATCGGCGCGATCGACGGCGATGGAGCACGCGCGCTGCCCGGCGTCGTCGCGGTTTTGACCGGGCGCGATCTCGCCGACCTTGTCGCCCCGCTCCGCATGGCCCCGCCCATCGAGGGGCTGCTGCCGATGGAGATGCCAGTTCTGCCGCTGCAAACGGCGCGCTTTGTGGGCGACCCTGTCGCGCTGGTCCTCGCCGAGAGCCGCGTGGCCGCCGAGGACGCGGCGGAGCTCGTCGCAGTGGACTGGGTCCCGCTGCCCGCGATAGCCGGTATCGACCAGGCGAAGGCCGCCGCCGCGCTGGTGGACCCGGACGTACCGGGCAACCGTGTCTCCCACCAGGTCTTCTCTACTCCGGGGCTGGACGCCGCCTTCGCGCGTGCGGACCGCATCGTGGAGACGCGCTTCGGCCAGCACCGCCAGACCCATGTGCCGCTGGAACCGCGCGGCGTGCTGGCGATCTGGGATGCGGGGCGCGAGCAGCTGACCATGCATGTCGGCACCCAGGCGCCGCATCCCTATCGCAGCGCCGTTGCCGCGCGGCTGGGCCTGAAGGAATTCCAGGTCACGGTCGAAAGCCCCGAGATGGGCGGCGGCTTCGGCCAGAAGATCATTCCGCTGCGCGAGGATCTCTGCCTCGCCGCAGCCGCCCGCCTGCTGTGCCGCCCGGTACGGTGGCGCGAGACCCGCGGCGAAAATCTGATCGCGTCCATGATGGCGCGCGAGGAGACCCTCATCACCCGCGCCGCCGTCACCGCCGAGGGGCGATTGCTCGCCCTGACCTGCACGATGGAAGCGGATTTCGGGGCCTGGTCGTTCTTCCCTGCCAACTACATGGCTCGCGTCGTCGCCATGATCCTGCCCGGGCCTTATCGCCTGAAGGAGTATGGCTACGACGTGAAGGTCTGGCTGACCAACAAATGCCCCGCCGGCCCGATGCGCGCTCCGATGGCCGTCACGTCCTGGGTGATGGAAGGGACGATGGAGGCCGTCGCGCGGGAACTGGGCCTCGATCCGCTGGAGGTGCGGCGTCTGAACTCCATCGCCGATACCGACCTGCCATTCGTCACCGCCACCGGCGAGCGATACGATGCGCTCACGCCTCGCGCCACGCTGGATGCAGCCGCCGATCGGCTGGGTTATGGCGCCCTGCGCGCGCAGCAGGCGACCACGCGCGCGACACTGCTTGGCATCGGGCTCTGTACGGTTGTCGAGAGCACCACCTACGGCTCCGCCTTCTACAAGGCGGCCGGAATCCCTGGTTCCGGGCACGAAGTGGCGACGATCCGTATCGAGCCCTCCGGCGTCGTCATCGCCTCCTGCGGGCTGATGGGCTCGGGGCAAGGCTATGAGACCACGCTGGCGCAGGCTACCGCCGCCGGCCTCGGTGCCACCTTCGACGAGGTGACGGTCCGGATTGGCCACACCGATATCGCGCCCTATGGCATGGGCAGCCGCGGCAGTCGCGGCGCAGTGGCGGGCGGCGGCGCGCTCTACATGGCTGGCCAGCAGTTGAAAGCGAAGGTGCTGGCCATCGCCGCGGCGATGCTCGACCGGAACAGCGCCGATGGCCTTGACCTGCGCGAGGGCAAGGTGCTGCGCCAGGTTGAGGGAAGCTGGGCCGCGACGGGTCTGACGCTGGCGCAGGTGGCGCGCACGGCGCATCTCGATCCGCTGCGTCTGCCGGCAGGCATGGAACCGGGGCTGCACACGGTGCTCGCCTTCGATCCGCCGGCGATGACCTATTCCAACTCCACGCATGCCTGCGCGGTGGAGATCGACCCCGCCACCGGCGCGCTGTCCATCCTGCGCTACGTCGCCGCCGAGGATTCCGGCACGCGCATCAACCCGCTGGTTGTCGAGGGCCAGACGCATGGCGCAACCGCCATGGGCCTCTCGGGCGCGCTGATGGAGCACGCCGCCTATGGGGCTGACGGCCAGGCGCTCGCCGGGTCCTTCATGGACTATGCCGTCGCTCGCGCCGCCGACCTGCCCGACTTCGTTCTCTCGCACCACGACACGCCGAGCCCGCGGACGCCTGCCGGCATCAAGGGCATGGCGGAAGGCGGTACGATGGGCGGCATCGGCGCGCTCATGAACGCCGTGAACGACGCGCTGCGCCAAGCCGGTGCACGGCTGGAAAGCCAACCTGCCACCCCGGCGCGCATCTGGGCCGCCCTTCAGGCGGCGAAGGACACCACATGACAGACACGCTTCCACGCATCGGCTTCATGGGCCTCGGGATCATGGGCGCGCCCATGGCCGGTCACCTGCTGGCCGCGGGCCATTCGCTGACCATTGCCAACCGCTCCCGCACGCCGCGCGTCCAGGCACTGCTGGACGCCGGCGCGGCCTGGGCGGAGACGCCGGCGGAACTGGCGGCCCCGAGCGACATCGTCATCACCATCCTCGGCTTCCCGCAGGACGTAGAACAGGTTTGGCTGGGCGCCGGCGGGCTGCTGGCCGGGGCGCGGCCAGGGACGCTCCTGATCGATATGACCACCTCCGCCCCGCGACTGGCCGTGCGGCTCGCCGCGGCCGCGGCGGAGCGCGGCTGCGCGGCGCTCGATGCGCCGGTCTCGGGCGGCGAGCCAGGCGCGCGCAACGCGACGCTCTCCATCATGGTTGGCGGCGATGCGGCAGCCTTCGCGCGCGCGGAACCCGTCTTCGCGCGCATGGGCAAGACGATCCGTCACATGGGTGCGCCGGGGGCCGGGCAACATACGAAGATGGCCAATCAGATCGCCATCGCCTCCACGGTCATGGGCGTCGCGGAAGGGCTCTCCTATGCGCGCCGGGCCGGGTTGGATGGTGAGGCCGTGATCGCAGCGCTCGCGCCAGGTGCCGCGGGCTCCTTCCAACTCACGGCGCTGGGACCGAAGATGCTGGCGGGCGACTTCGCGCCCGGGTTCATGGTGAAGCACTTCCTGAAGGATCTTGGCATCGCGGTCGCCGAAGCCGAGGCCATGGGTCTCGCCCTTCCTGGCCTTGCCCAGGCACGCAGCTTGTTCGAGCGCGTCGCCGCAACGCTGGGTGGCGACGTCGGCACGCAGGCGATCATCTCCGCTTAGAGACCGTTTGAGAATGGCGGCGGCTGAGGATCCGCAGGGGATTTTTCGTTCCTGCCAGGAAGCGGACGCCGCCGATGCTGGTTGCATCGGCAAGGCCGCTGACGCCGCAGGGGCGGAAAAGACCCGCGGAGCCGACCCGTCCGCTGTTCTCAAACGGTCTCTTGCCACAGCTGATCAGCCCCTCAGGCTCCTGCTCCTGTAGAAGCGACGCGCCTGATTCCGAGGAGACACACCGATGCAAGTCTACGAACTGGCAACACTGACAGCGGCCAGCGTCGGCGCAACCGGGCGATTCGGGCCCGCCATCTCTGCCTTCTGCGCGGAGGACGGCGCGCGCGGCTGGCTGCTCGGCACCTTCGTGACTGAAGTCGGTGCGCTGAACCGCGTGCTGGTGCTGCGTGGCTTCGTCGACGAGGCAGAGCTTCGCGCGGAGCGTCGGCGCACCCAGGCCAGCACCAATCCCTTCGGCTGCGCCGAGTGGTTGGGCGGCATGGAACTCGATGCCTATGCACCACTCGACTTCGTGCCCCCGGTGGAGACCGGCGCCTTTGGCCCGTTCTACGAGGTACGGACCTATGTCACGCGCCCAAACGGCCTTGGACCGACGATTGAGGCCTGGCGCGAACAACTCCCGGCGCGGCGCGAACTCTCGCGGCTGCTGGTGGCGATGCACACGCTGGACGGGCCGACGCGCTTCACACACATCTGGCCCTATCCGTCCATGGACACGCGCGCCGCAATTCGTGCCACCGCGGTCGAGCGCGGCATCTGGCCGCCGCGCGGCGGCCCGACCTGGCTCAGCCCCGACATGCGGTCCTGGGTCTGCACGCCGCTACTTGGCTCGCCACTGACCTAAGCGTCAGGACCAAAACCGCCTGACCTGCCGCATCCAGATGACGGTGGCGGCGAGTGCGTTGAGGGCGAGGTGAAGGTCGGCGCGCCACTCATGGCGCATAGCGAGACGGCGGAACGGGGCGAACCAGGCCAAGGTCCCCTCGACGGGACCCGGCCGATCGACGCGAGCCGACCCATCGCCGTCTCCACGGCAAAGGCAGCGACGGAATCATCGCCACCTTTGCAGGATCAGAGAAGGCGGCCGTCAGCGATCATCGCCAGTTCGGCGGCACCGGAGGCTGCTGGTGAAGATGTCCGGCAGAGCAGGGAGAATCCGAGTGGACTCCAGCGAGCCAGAAGCAGTCGAAATCCAGTCCGAGCGGCTGCCTGCCTGAGCAGTGTTCGGCAGGGGCGGGCCCGGGAGCCTGGAGCCGCCTGTACCGAACGGCGGTCACCCCGAGAAACTATTCGCTGCGGCCTTGAGAGTGGAACTGG